>JACPTB010000001.1 GCA_016192995.1 Candidatus Woesearchaeota archaeon | reverse complement strand
TTTTCTATTCATTTCCATAATTTCGTCAGTAAGAAGTTTAATTCTTTGTTTAAGAAAATGAAGCTTGTTATGATTCTTCTTTAAAGTATCTAAATGCAGTGTTCTTCTAAACACCATATCATAAGCGCTTTTTCCTGCGCTTAACCTTGTTAGAACATTAAAAAATCGATTATGTCTTGTCATGTTTTTTCCTTATGCCTGCCTTAATGGAGGAGGAGGAATATTTTGTTTAATCTGTTTTAAAGGAATTCGAGAAGCTCTTTCAGGCATTGAAGTATCAAATGCAGGTTGTGATGGTTGTCTTCCTGGCCTGAAATTCAATGGTTGAAGTTCCTCGCGTATCTCTCCAGGGGGTAAATCAGGCATGGATTGTGGGTAACTACTTGGAGGCATATCTTGTATATATTCTGGAGGTTTCGGAATAGGCGGCTCTTCATTGTTTATCCTGAAATCAGGCAACTCTGATAAAGGTACTTCAATATCCTCAAGCTCTTTTTTGCTTTCTTTGACAATGTCAGCTACTGCTAATAATGCTTCAGCTATTCGTTCATTTTGTTCAGAAATTTCAGCTAATTTCTCTGCAAAAGGGTCAGGTTTTTTCATTTCTTCAGCAGCAGCAGCGAATAACTTAGTAAGATCTTTAATTTGATGCTTTAACTCCTGCATTTCTTTGATCAGTTTTGTTACCGTAATACTTCCTTTGATTTCTTCACCTATGTTCTTACTTGGTTTTTTGGCAGAAGCCCTTCTTACCTGTTTAATTTCCTTCCTGATGATTATTTTCTTAGGAGGAACATGGTGTGTTTTAATGCGTCTTTTTTTTATTTTTTTTAAAGGAATATTTTCTTTAACTAGTTCGGTAATCTCCTCAGTATTAACCTTCTTATTGTGACTTTTTTCCTCCAATATAGGGGTATCATGTACTTCTTCAGTTGTTGTAGTAACTTGAACTGTTTTAGTAACTTTCTTCTTCTGCTCAGGCTCTTTTTTCTCTATTTTCAATTCATCCACAATAAAATCGATATCAACCATATATTTGGTTATGACAAAGTTAATTTATAAAGTTTTTGTCAAGTGGCTCTGTCCAGAGCCACTTGACAAAAACAGTAAACTTATTAAATATCATAACTATTGATAAGGCTATGAAAACAAGAAGATGCGTTCTCTATTTGATCATTCTGGTTCTTTCAGTATCTTTTGTTTCTGGAGCAGTCACGATCAATACTTTCCTTGATGACGATTTTTCAAGGCAATCAAAATTATTTGGAAAAAATGCGAATGTATATGTTAGTGTATATAACGGCGTAAGCTGTTGCGCAAGTTATACATTTACAGCAGCAAATGGCGGCATTTCAAAGTCATTTTCAGTAACAGATGATGGCACAGGCTTAGACAACAAAGCAAATGATGGTGTGTTTAAAGGAATGTTTTTGTCTCCTGATTTAAGCCTGCAGCATCATGATCAGGCAACTATTTCAGTTGAATTCACTCCTATCTCAAAATCATCTGAAACAATTACTGCTGAATATGGCAAGCCTTCTTCTGTTGTTATAAGTGCAACGCTTGTTGATCGAGACGTTAAATTATCTTGGACTAAATCTGATGATGAAAGTGGTGTAGAATATTATATTATCTACAAGGCAAAAGAGTCGTTGAATTCTGGAAATTTGCAGGCTGCAAAACAAATTATCACCTACACTACTGAATATACTGATAAAAATCTTCTTGATGGCGATGCTTATTACTATGCTGTTGTTCCCGTAGATATTCTTGGTAATGCAGGCGATATTTCCAACCAAAAACTGATTAGTATTAATGATCATGAACCGCCATTACCTGTTGATCAAATTACTGCAGTATATGAAAATAACGCTATCAAGCTTGAGTGGGAGAAAAGTTTTGATAATTCAGGTGTTATAACCTATTATCTTTATCGAGATACTTCTCCAGTAAGAAGAGCTTTAACTTCAAGCTATGCTGAAGTCTCTTCAACTAAATTTGTTGATTCTGATATTGATGATGAAGATGTTTTGTATTATGCCATTGTTGCAGTCGACGCAGCAGGCAACAAAGCTTCAATTTCTCCTTATGTTAAAGTTGTTATCGATACCCTTCCTCCATCAAAGCCTACTCTTGATCACAAACTTCGAAAAAGCGGCGAGGTTATTCTGTTCTGGACTTCTGTAGCAGGAACTGATCAATATTATATTTATAGTTCAACCAATAAAAACATTCCTCTCAACACTCCTATCAGAGTTTCTGGAACTTCAACGAGTTATACGGAAACTATTGCTGAAGATAGATATTATGTGATGGCTGCCTTGGATAAAGCAGGAAATTTAGGTGATCTCTCTAATCAAATTTATGTCCAGCCTGATGATGAACCACCAGTAACGGTAACAAGTCTCAAAGCTGCTGCTAATGAAGATGGAACGGTAAGCTTGAGTTGGGATGCAACAGCATCAGAGGATCTTTTAACCTATAAAATTTACCGTTCAACATCTCATATTGTTGATTATACTGTTCCTTTATTTACTACCAAAGATACGGTATATCATGACACTTCTGTTGAGCGCGGAAAAACTTATTATTATACAGTTCGTGTTGTAGATAGAGCTGGTAATGAAGACAGCAACACAAATACAGTTTCAGTTGCTGTTCAAGATCTTAAAGTAGACCTTGAAGTGTGGTATCCTGAAAATAATCAGGAATTAAATCGAGCTATTGTTATTGTTGGCGGAAAAGCAGAACATGATGCAGCAGTATTAATTTCTGTCAATAATAATGAAATCCCTCATGACAGAATTGTTATGGACAAAAAAGGCGTTTTCTTAGCTCCTGTTACGCTGAAAGCAGGGAGCAATGTTATTATGGTTAAAGCAATTGACAACGAGAATAATGTTGCATCAAAATCTGTTGTTGTTCATAACAGCAAAGACGAAACCGTTAAAGATCCCGAAATACAGAGAATTATTACGTTATTGCGTGATCAATTTTCAGATGGTGAGTTAAAAATAGGCAAAGATGCTACGCTTGAAATCGGTAAAGTTGATCCTGGCTTAACTAATTCAGATGCCCTTGCTAAATTTACCGGATACAGCGTTAAAAGCCCTGAACAAGTCAATGGATCATATGTTGCTATTCTCCTGCTGTTGATTGTGTTTTTAGGATTTTACCTTGTTATGTATAATAAAACTGCAGTCGGCAAGAAAAAAGGCGGGCAGGATGAGGATGAAGATAAGAAAGAAGATATTTTTACTGAAGATGATTTTAAACGCGAATTAGAGGACAATGATGATATGAAGAATGAGTTTTATTGATTTTTTTCATTTCTTTTTTACTCATTTTGTTGTTCTTCTAAAGCATTTTGTTCTAAGCTTTTTGCTTTTGATCTGCTTATAGCAAGTTTGCCTGTGCTTTTTTCAAGTTGTTTTCTTGCAACTTTTGCTGTTAATGCACCTTCTTTTGCAACATCTTTACTTTCCTTAAAACCTGAAGGATTACGAACTATAGAAATGTCTGTTGTTGCAACTTCAGCAAGCATATTAAGAACAAGCTCTGTATTTGTCATATTATCTCTTAAGTTTTCTTTATTCAAATCCTTATATTTTTTATATTCTCTTGTAGTCATTCCGCTCCAAGTTTTACTCATTAAATCAGTCAATTCTGCATACTCGGTTCCTCTTTTTACTCCGCTTTTATCCCACTCGTCTGTTAAAGCTTTACGAACTTCAATAGATTTAATACGCTGATTTATCCAATTCTCATTATAACCCAATTTACGATAATTTTGAATGGCTCTATCAATAGAAAGTTCTGGATCAATAGTTTCATCTATTCTTTCATTACCAACCTTGGCAAGCCACATTTTAAATGGTTCTGCTTTTCTTGAAGGAATCGATTGTATAAGCCGTAAAATTTGCTCAGTGTCTGCAACATCTGTAAGACGCATTTTACCATCTTCTGCTTCCATTTTCAACTGGTTAGTATTACTAACCACTTCACTTCCTTCAGATTTTAACTTGTTTTTGAGCCATTTCCAATAATTACGAACCTTTTGATAATCAGACTGATCTGTTAATATTGCAATAATATCTATAACAGAAAACCACCATTTTTGTTTATTATCATCCCAGATAGTACGAACTTTAGTTTGTTCAAATAACCTAATTGTATTTTTTCTATCTGTTACCATTATTTTGTTTCCTCAATTTCTTCTACAATTTTATCAATTGCAGTTCTGCTCGTTCTTGTTCTTTTGATGCCATATATAAATGTTCTTTTGTTTTTGTATTTAAGACGCCCCTAATAAATTTCTTTTTCCTATAGCTTTCTAAACAAAATACCATCCAAAAAAAACAAAAGAGTACGTAATAAGTCTTCAACAGTTTTAGCGCCAGTTCAGCTTCAAAGTGATTTAAATATTGGATTTTTCTCTCTGGCACTCCGAAAAATCCCCAATGTGTAATTGAAGAGCTTCACAAAAGAGGCGCTAAAACCCCAGACTTATTACGTACAAAGACTTATTACGGCACACTTAACATACCTTTTAATTCCTTAACCATCTTGTAGGCTGCATTAATCTCATACCTTGGGTCATAGATGGCATTCCAAATATCACCGAGTTCATCAGCGTCATAATTATCCATAGCAGTATTCATATCATTGGTTAATGCCCATGTCCAGTCATCTGCTTCTAGAATCTTTCCATACAACTGATTAAGTTTTTGTTTTATCTGCAGTTCAGTGTTTTTGTCGAATGCTGCTTTTTTCTTATTGTACACACCAAACAATCTACCATGATGCTGGTATAATAGCTTGATATGCTTTTCATACAACATTAATACACCAGAATTCTTCTGCACTAACTCACTGCAGACAGGGTCTTGCAAACACAATGTTTTGTTGTCAGCTGCCTGCACTACTCCTGCCATCGGATGAGCAATGAAGCTCAACATAGCTAACGCTATTACTATTTTTTTATGCATATTCTCACCTTCTTTTTCCCTTTTTTCTTTGTTGAGAAAAACCAGCGCTGCTTTTTTCTTAAGAAATTAGTTGTTTTTCTCCTTAATAAAACCACCGTCGAAAAAACACTATTTTTTTCGACTATTTCGGAAGCTTTACTTATTTTCCCGGAGAATTTTCAATAGAATGATGTTTTTTCGAAGATTTTCCGTTTTTTTAGGAACTATTTTTTACTATTTTTTAATATGTAATTTTCTGAGGAAGTTATCTACTTCAGAAACAAATTCCTGTTTTTTCTTATACAAAACTTCTTGTTTTTTAAGGAAGCTGTTGACATCAAGAAAACCTTCTTTCTTGGCTCGTATTTCCTGCTCTTTCGCTTTCTTATTAAATTCGACTAAATCTACAACTTTTCTTGAGATCACTTTGTTAATGTCCATGATATAATCTTCAACTAACACGGTAACTTGTTTTTCATTTACATAGGTTGGATAAATAACATAATCAGCTTGAGCATTATATAACTCAAGAGATTCATTTATATTTCGCGCAGTTACCATAATTTTGATTGAAGGATGCTTTGATTTTAGTTCTTTTAAAATAATCTTTGTTTCAATCAAATCCATTTTATTGGATATAACAAGCTCTGGATTTTTGAAATGGTGGTGACGAAAAAATTCAGGCGAATAAACAGAATCGAAAATGAAGGGTATCTTCTCTTCCTGAAGTTTTTCAATAAGGTGGGGATCATTCTCGATAACTATTATTTTTTTATTCAATGCTTTTATTTTGTCTAAAACTTCTGAACCAAACTCATAATAACCAAAAAAAATGATTTCAGCATCAATTGCTTTTTCTTCAAGTTTTGCAGTTTTTGTTGTTGCAAATAATCGGTCAAGCATTAACAACCATGAACTGCACCATTGAAATATCTCTCGGTCGTATTTTATCAAGTATGATGATAAAATCATCGAAGTAATTACGAGTATAATGCTTAATGCTCCAAGTTGACTGCTTATAATTCCTGAACTAATGCTTCCTACAACAATAATGACGCCAAATTCACTGTTTTGCGCTAGATACAATCCTGAAAGCAATGCTGTTTTTAAATCATAACCGCGCATTCGTAAAGTAATATAAAAGATAAAAGGCTTTATAAAAAGTGTCGCAGCCAGGAGCAGCGCTAACATCACTATTGTTTTAGGATTAAGGGGAACAAGCATCTGGAATCCTAGACCAACGAAAAAAAGCATGTTAAAGAAAATGGTTAAGGGCTTTAACCTTCCATAAATTTCTGTCTTGTAAATGGTGTTTCCGAGAACAATGCCGCCTAAAAACGCTCCAATAGTTTCTGAATAGCCAAGTTTTTGCGCAAGAATTGCAAACATAAAGCAGAATGATATGCTGAGAATAAATAATAATTCAATAAAATGGCTTGCAGTTTTTAAAATGCGCTGGATTAAAAAACGGCTTACAATAAAACCAATCCCTAACAAAAGTATTCCTTTCAGAGGAATAAGCATGAAATCTAATCCTATTGGTTTATTAAACAAGCTTAATAAGGTGATTGCGAGTATTGCAAGGATGTCTTGTATGATTAAGGTAGAAAAAATGATCTTTCCATGCAGCGCAGCAGTTTCTTTTTTGTCTTCAACCCATTTTGCGACAAATAAGGTACTGGAAAAAAGAAGCACTATCCCTATATGAACTCTTTCCATCCATGTTAAAGGGAAAAAAATAGTTATTCCTAAACTAATAGCAAAGAGAAAAATTGACTGCAGGATTGTTGTAATAAAGATATCCTTTCCGAGATATTTTAAACTCTTTAAATCAAATTCAATTCCCAATAAGAATAACATAAAAATAATTCCAATCTCTCCAAACAAAATCATGGTTTCATAAATATTTTGATAATCGCTTAAGTACCATGCAAAGAATAATCCTGATAAAACATATCCTAAAATAATCGGCTGTTTAAGAAGCTTGATAATAAATGAAATCACTACTACTATAATCAGCAGAATACCAAGCTGCTCAATAAGCGCTGCCATATAAAAACATGACTTTAAACTGCTTTATTAATATATTGTTTAAAATGTACGTAATAAGTCATGGGTTTTAGCGCCTACTTTTGTGAAGCTCTTCTTAAATTCACTTTGGGGATTTTTCTGGGTTCCAGAGAGAAAAATCCAATCAAAACAATAAGTTTAAGCTGAACTGGCGCTAAAACCAAAAGAGGACTTATTACGTACTTTAAAATAGTAACCTTTTTAAAAATATGTTTATTCCCCATATTGGATTTATAATGATCTATGTAATATGAATTCAAGATGAAACTAAGGAGGTAGGAAACCATGAACATTAAACCATTGGGAGAACGAGTGTTACTAAAACCTGTTACTAAAGAAGAAAAAACAAAAGGCGGCTTATATATTCCTGAATCAGCTAAAGAAGAACGAAAGGAAGGTATTGTTGAAGCAGTTGGCACATTTAAAGATGGCAAAGAACTGCCTTTGAAAAAAGGAGATCGTGTTTTGTATGGAGGATACAGCAACGAAGAAATTGAACTTAATCAGCAGAAATATGTTTTTGTAGAATTCAAAAGTATTCTTGCAAAGCTTGAATAAAACTTACAGAAATACTAAAATTACAGAAAAACTAAGTTATTTGGGGGGTAGAATAGTATGGCTAGCAAACAATTAGTATTTGATGAGCATGCACGGCAAGCTCTATTGCGCGGCGTAGATAAAGTCGCTAATACTGTTAAAATCACACTTGGTCCAAAAGGAAGAAATGTTGTTCTTGACAAATCACCGCATCCTTTAGTTACTAATGATGGGGTAACTATTGCAAAAGAGATTTCTTTGTATGATAAATTTGAAAATATTGGCGCAAAATTGATTATTGAAGCTGCGACAAAAACTCAGGATAATGCTGGCGACGGCACAACAACGTCAACACTTTTGGCTCAGGCAATGGTTGTTGAAGGATTAAAAAATATTACCTCCGGCGCTAATCCTATTGAAGTAAAAAAAGGCATTGAAAAAGCAACGGCTAAAGTGGTTGAGTTCTTAAAACAGAACAGTGTTGATGTAAAAGACAAAGAAAAAATTGTGCAAGTTGCTACGATCTCAGCCAACAATGACGAAGTTATTGGCGGATTAATAGCAGATGCCATGGAAAAAGTTGGCAATAATGGCGTTATTACTGTTGAAGAAGGCAAAAGTATTGAAACAAGTCTTGAACTTGTTGAAGGTATGCAGTTTGAACGAGGATTTGTTTCTCCCTACATGGCAACTAATCATGAAAAAATGGTATGCGAGTTTGATGAACCTTACATCTTGCTGGTTGATAAAAAACTGAGCAGCATGAAAGAACTTGTTCCTGTGCTTGAAAAAGTAGCCCAGGAAAGCAGGCCATTGCTCCTTATTGCTGAAGATGTTGAAGGCGAAGCGCAAACAGCCTTGATTTTGAACATCATCAGAGGTGCAATTAAGGTTTGTGCTGTCAAAGCTCCTGGATTTGGCGATGAAAAAAAGGATATGCTTAATGATTTAGCAGTATTAACCGGAGCAACAGTTGTTAGTGAAGACAAAGGATTAAAATTAGACAAGTTTATGGAAACATGGTTAGGCAGCGCGCGTAGAGTAAGAGTTGACAATGAAAAAACAATTATTGTTGAAGGCAAAGGAAGCAAAAAAGAGCTTGAAGCACGAAAGAACATGTTGGAATCGCAAATAAAACTAGCAGATTCTGATTACAAAAAAACAGATCTTAAAAAACGGCTAGCAAAGCTTGGCAGCGGTGTTGCTGTTGTTAAAGTAGGCGCAGCAACAGAAATTGAAATGCAGGACAAAAAAATGCGGATTGATGATGCATTAAACGCAACCAAAGCAGCAGTTGAAGAAGGTGTTGTTGTAGGTGGAGGCGTTGCTTTATTTAGAGCAGTTAAACCAGTACAGGAATTAACGTTAACTGGCGATGAGCTTGTTGGCTTGCATATTGTAAAGCGCGCTTTGGAAGAGCCTGTTCGGCAGATTGCTAAGAATGCTGGCAGGGAAGGAGCAGAAGTTGTTGCCCGGTTGAAGGCAGAAAGCAATGAACAGTTCGGCTACAATGCTAAAAAAGATTGCTATGAAGACCTCTTTAAAGCAGGTGTTATTGATCCTACTAAAGTAGTGAGAAATGCTTTGCAGAATGCAGCATCTATTGCAGCTATGGTGTTGACAACTGAAGCATTAGTCACTGATTTCGATGAAGAAAAGGATGAAAAGGCACCGACGATTATAATTTAAGTATTAGTTATTTTTTATTTTTATTTCTGACAATTAGATTATTGATATTGACCACAAAGAAATAATTAACCAATTTTAGATAAAACATGATCATATAATGTTTCACATAACCTTAATTCACTTTTTTCAAAATTATTTGTACACAATGATTTATCTTTTAAAATAGCTGCTTTGCATGATGTAATCGTTGGTTCTTCATCATATGCTTGTTCACAAACATTTTCATCATTCAATTTTTGTCCAACGAGTACTACACACCCTAATTTATATTTATAATCATTGCAGTATTTAATATCTGTTTCTTTTAAAGCAATGTCTAATAAGTTTTGATTATTTAATTCCTTCTCTGCGTTTTCCTTCTCCCATTTATAATCCATGTAGCGATTAATGCCAAATAATATTAATGTAATTGCAATAAAGATATATCCAATTTTAGTCATTAATTGTTTGTCCATGTGATCCCTAGGTGATACATTCCTATATAAAATTATCGAAAGATTAGAGTAAAGGCGTTCTTAAAAATTGAGCATAATTCCTGTTAGCCGAGGCGAAGCCAGAGCGCAGCGTCCCGAATGGCTGGTGAGAGTTGCCACCAGAGAACTTTGCAAAATTATGGTTACTGCCTATTTTGTAAGCATTTTCGAAATACTTATCGGACAATTTTCGAGGTTCCAGAGAGAAAATTGCTTTGTTGAACAGATATCTCAATGCGAACTGGCAGTAACCCGAGCTTTGCGAGTATTTTGCAAAGTTCTCACCACAAAAACCGCTTATTTTAATGGGCAGTTTTTATCTCTTTCGTTATTACTGGATTTTCAAAGTCACTGTTTTCTATAATAATGTCTGCTGTCTCTTGGGGGTTAGCTTCTTGAAAATAAAGTTGTTGACCAGGGACATAACGCTGATTGTATTTATCAAGAATTTCTTGTTCAGAACCAAGATAATAGCCATCTCTCTTTGTGGCTCTTGAAACAGTAATTTTGAAATCTGCTTCAATAAATATTTTGAGATCCCAATAATTTTTTAATTCAGGACGAAACAAAAAGAGACCATCCATAATTAAAATTGAATATTTATTTGCTGTTTCGACTGGCAAAACAACTTCACTATCAGTTTTGAAATCAAAAATTGCTTTTCTGTACTGCAAATTTCCATTTTCGCCAAGCGGAGCGAGCAGATTATTTATGATCGCATGATTATTGAAAGAATCTTTGTAATAGCCCTCGGACGAATTACGACCTTTTTGATAGCGGAACGATTTTGGATTATGAAAACCGTCTGTTGAAGCACGAATTACAGGTATTTTTTGGGACTTAAGAAAATCTACGAGCGCATTTGTCAAAGTTGTTTTACCTGAAGCGTCGACACCATTAATTCCGACACGGAGGGGATGGTCTCTTTTTGTGCTTAGAATAACTTCTGCCAGATATTTAATAAGTTCTTGTTGTTTCATGATATGAGCTAAAAATTGCCTAAATATTAAAAGGTTTTGTAGTGGCCGTTAAAATAATTATCAGAAAATTGAAGAATGAAGAAGTAAAAGAAATCGCTCCTTTAATGTTATCTCTGTACAAAAAATAGGATATATTGCTGAGACATATACAAAACCCGAATTTAGGGGAACAGGTGTAGGATCAGTACTATTCAAAAATGCAATGAACTGGTTTAAAAAAAATAATATTAAATGGATAATGGTAGGTACACATTCTTTAGATGATGAAGCGATTTCTTTTTGGGAAGGTCGAGGATTTAAGGAGTTTAACAAATTCTTCAAGTTAGAGGATAAAGGTCACTAAATTTAATTACGTATAATCCCTGTTGGTTTCTCCTACCTACGAGCGAGAACTAGAATTATCGTTAATAGAATTTCAGAGTGGAGTCGGGAGGACAAGGAACGAAGTGACGAAGAGTTTTTGAGTTGCTGTACTTCTAGGCGCTGTCGTAGTTTTCCAGAGTAACATTAAGTGTGGGGGAGGGTGTTTTAAGAGTTAAGAACATCTCATTTGTTCATTTCCCAGAACTTCTTGGGTAGTCATATTGTTCCATAGAAGCATTGCAGAAACCATTGCTCCCGGTTCATCTTGTTTTGCAAGCAGATGGAGAATATTTTTCTTTGATATATTGAAAAAAATATCTGCTGCTTCACGTGCACTCTTACCACGGAGGAGAGCAAGTGCTAATTCATTGGAAGGTAAGAGGAAGAGTTGTGCAACTTTATCTTTTAAAGGTGTGGTTGTTCTGCTCGTATCGGTCCAAAAACTAAACGGCTGATTGTAACCGATGAAACAACCATCTTTCTGCGTGCATGCTTTTCCGAGTGAAGCTGATGCACTACACGCTCTGGCGTAGGTTAACTTTCCTGTAAGGAGTTGATGGTTTTCTCCCTCCCGAATAAGATACTCCTCTTCTCCCCTGATTTTGTCGCCATAAATTGTAATTTCATCACCATGCGCATTAAAGAGAAGTAGCTGGGGATTTTGCTTTTGTATGCTCTCTTCCAGAATATTTCTTCGCAATCTTGGACGCTTTAACTGACTTAAGGGAATATTTTTCTCCTTGACAAATTTCACCAATTCCTCAGCATAGCAATAAAGATAAGCAGTTGCATCATCATAGTTCGGCATAGTAATGATCGTTTTCATTCTGATAACGTCTTGGAGAATTCACCGCTTGCTAATGCTTTCATAAAATTAAGCTGCATTTTAGCAAAAGTCACCCCAATTTGGTCCTCTTTTTCTACGTGTTGCCTCAATTCTTCTTTGGTAAAAGTGCCCTCATTACCAATAGACAATTTAAAGTTGGGAGGGATTGTGTCTAATCTCCAAAGTACAATTTTTTTCAATTCACTAGATATTTTTTCACTCATAGGACACCTAATTCTTTAAGTATTTTTAATATTTTCTTTCCTGTTGCTGATTCACTCTTAATTTCTATGGCAGCAGCAATCCAAGTGTATGGTTTCTCATCTATAACTGCTATAACTTCTTCTGATTTAGCTTTTTCCGGGAGATTAGCAAATGCTTTCAGAAACTTTATCCGAAGGATTGTATAGTCATCACCTGCCATCAAGCATATTAAACAAAAATCCTATATAAAACTTCTTATTTGTGGATTGGTGGCAAAAGCTGTCGTTTGTTTTATGCTGTCTTTTATTAGTAGTAAATTAACAGAAAAGTTATAAATATCCTCTTGTTCTTAACACCTTATGAAGCTTAAACAATGTCCTGAAGACTTTATAGTTGAAGAAATTAACGATAGCAAGCCATCTCAGGCTAAGAAAGGCTTTCAACTTTTTCTCTTGGAAAAGAAAGGTATTGAAACATTCTCTTTGCTTGAACAATTATCAAGAAAAAATAATATTCCTGTCAGTGAATTTGGCATAGCAGGTGTTAAAGACAGGCATGGAATTACTCAGCAGTTTATTACAGTTCCTTCTTCTTATTCATTGAAGCCAAGCAAAGAGCAGAATCTTAGCCTCAGTTTTCTTGGCTATGTTGATAAAGCTCTTGAACTGGGAGATTTGACCGGAAACAAATTTACTCTTATGGTTCGCGCAGTTCGAAGAGGCGAATTTGAAGGTATTTATCAAAAAGCTCAGACACTTTCTCAGAGCGGTGTGCCTAATTATTTTGATTCGCAAAGATTTGGCAGTGTTATTAACGGTAAATTTATAGCAAAATACTTATTGAAAAAAAATTATGAAGAAGCTGTTAAGATTTATTTGACTGAATCATCACCTTTTGAATCCCGCATCATTAAAGAAGATAAACAGAATATTCTCCATTGCTGGCCAATGCTTGAAAAATGCTCGGTGAAAACACCATCGCTGCGTTTTGTTGTTGATGAGTACAAAAAAACTAAAAACTGGCTTTTTGCTTATAGAAAAATATCTTCTTCATTGCGCCAAATGTATGTTTCCAGTTATCAAAGCTATTTGTGGAATGAATGCATTAAATTATTACTGAAACATTTTATTGATAAGAAAAAATTGTATTCAATTCCTTATAACGTAGGATCTTTATTGTTTTATAAGAATTTAACTACATCAGAATCTAAAAAATTATCTATTGCTTTTAAAACTATTAGTGATGAACTTCAGGCAGAAGGTTTGGAATTAGATATTATTAAAACTATCTTGAAGCGTGAAGGAATAACGTTGTCAGATTTTGCAATTAAATCAGAGACTGGCAGTTTTTTTAAGACACATCAACGTGATGTTATAGTTAAACCATTAGATTTTTCTATTTCAAAACCTCAAATAGATGAAGTTAATGACCGAGGCAAAAATAACTTCTTTAAAATAAAGCTTTCTTTTACTCTGCCTAAAGGAAGTTATGCCACTATTGTTACCAAGCGATTGTTTAATCACTGATTATCTTTCCGTACATAATAAGTCTGTGGTTTTAGCGCCTATTGTTGTGAAGCTCTTCTGATTTATATTTCGGGGATTTTTCGGAGTTCCTTGCCGATAGGCAAGTCTTATAATCCCAGACGCAAGCCAACTTATGAATCCTTGATTTATATTATTGAGGGAGTCGGGATTATATTTATAGAGAGAAAAATCCAATTAAAATACACTTCAAAAGCTGAACCGGCGCTACCTGAATCCGAAGGATCTCAGGGATTAAAAATAGTGATTTTTAATAAAACCATAGAAGACTTATTACGTAAATTTTTCTGAGTTTGTCGCATAAATGCCTTCGGCAGCCGCCATCGGCTCGGCTTTTGATTATTTACTCAAAGGTACTTTTCTCTCTGGAACCTCGAAAAGTACTCGATTCATTATTTGATAAGCCTCGCAATATTGATGGCGGCAGATTATGCGACAAACTCCATCTTTCCGTAACCTTTAAAAATAATTCTCATTTTATCGTTATTATGACTGTTGTAAAATTAGGTTTAATTCAAACAAAAGTAAGTAATGATGTAAAGAAGAACTTAGATCATACAGCAACAAAAGTAAGAGAAGCTGCTAAAAAAGGAGCGCAGATTATTTGTCTTCAAGAAGTCTTTCGTTCAACCTACTTTCCTCAATATGAAAAAAAGGATTATAAACATTTAGCTGAAACAAGATCTGGTGAGTCAGTAACCATTTTTTCAAAGCTTGCAAAAGAGTTAGGTGTTGTAATTCTTGTTCCTATTTATGAAAAAGAAACACAGAAAGATGGTGAACATTACTATAATACTGTTGTTGTTATAGATGCTGATGGAAAAAATCTTGGTTACTATAGAAAAGTCCATATTCCCCATGATCCTTGTTATTGGGAAAAAGATTATTTTGAGCCAAGCAAAGAAGGGTTTAAAGTGTTCAAAACAAGATATGCAATTATTGGCGTGTTAATTTGTTATGATCAATGGTTTCCTGAAGCAGCGCGATGTACTGCTTTATTAGGTGCAGAGCTTATATTCTATCCAACAGCTATCGGGTATATTAAAAATCTTGAACGTGAAGATGGCGATTGGTGTGAAGCATGGCAGACGGTGCAACGTGGGCATGCTATTTCCAATGCTGTTCCCATTGCAGCAGTAAACAGAGTTGGTGTGGAAGATAAAATAACCTTTTATGGGAATTCATTTGTCGCAGATGCTTTTGGCGTCATACTTGGGAAAGCTTCTAAAACAAATGAAGAAGTGCTTGTTGTTTCTGTCGATCTCGCTAAAAATAAACAAATTAGAGATGGATGGTTATTCTATGAGAATAGAAAACCGCATGCTTATAAAAAATTAGTGGAATGAATACTAGTGAAATAAGATAAAGCAACAACAATGACGCAGACGCACCGAGGGTCGGCTCCTTCGGAGTGGTGCGTAGGGCGAAATTTCTCAAAGAAATTTTGACCGTCTGCCGTCATTATTGTTGTTGCCTTCAAAGATGATAATTATCTAAATACCATATACGACTTAATTGCTTTAAAATGTTGTGAAGAATATGAATCCTGAAGAATATTATATGCCTGCTGAATGGGAAAAGCATGATGCAATTTGGCTTTCATGGCCGCATGATATAGATAGCTTTCCTGATCTTGCCGGCGCAGAAAAAGCATATGTTGCTATTATTAAAGCTATTCATCTTAGTGAATCAGTTAATCTTTTAGTTCTTAATAAAAAAATGCAGCTCAAAATAACTAAATTACTTCAGCAGGAACAAGTTGATCTCAAAAGAGTTTATTTTTTTGTTCAAGATTATGCTGATGTGTGGTTGAGGGATTATGGACCGATATTTGTTCTCCATAAACAAACAAGAACCCTTGCCATGACTAATTGGATTTTTAATGCTTGGGGAAACAAATATGACGAATTATTAAAAGATAACAATATTCCTCTTGCTCTTAATCGTATTCTTAATCTTCCCATTGTTCATCCTGATCTTGTTTTGGAAGGCGGCTCAATTGAAGTGAATGGTAGAGGAACCTTATTGACCACACAGCAGTGTTTGCTGAATAAAAATCGAAACCATTATCTTAATCATGTTCAGATCGAGCAATATCTAAAAAAATATTTAGGAATAACTAAAATTATATGGCTCAGAGAAGGCATTGTTGGAGATGACACTGATGGCCATATTGATGATCTTGCAAGGTTTGTTAATCCAACAACCATTTTGTACTGTTTTGAAGATGATCCTCATGATGAAAATTATCGTTATCTTTCTGAAAATTATGAACTCTTGAAAAAAGCCCGTGATCAAGACGGAAAAAAGTTTATGCTGGTTAAATTACCAATGCCTGGTATTGTACGGCATATACTTACTGGGAAACGACTGCCTGCAAGCTATGCTAACTTTTATATTGGCAATACTGTTGTGTTAGTGCCGGTGTTTGGTCATAAAAACGATCAAACTGCACTTGCTATTATTCAAGCGCAATTTCCTCAGCGAAAAGTTATTGACATCAATGCTACTGCTCTTGTTCATGGTTTGGGAACACTGCATTGCATGAGCCAGCAACAGCCAAAATCACCATAGACTATATATTATTAAGGTATAGGTACGTAATAAGTCTGGAGTTTTAGCGCCTACTTTGTGAAGCTTTTCTTTAATCACAGTGAGGATTTTTCGAGGTTCCAGAGAGAAAAATCCAATGTAGAATCACATCAAAAGCTGAACCGACGCTAAAACCGAAGAAGACTTATTACGTACAGGATAGTTTACAATCAGTTTCTAAGCAATTTTTTAAATCAATCTTCAGTTCTTTTTACTTCAATCGAAATTGCTTTTTCATTAATCCTTATTTCTCGTGGGCATAAAACAAATTCAAGATTATGTTCTTTGCAATAGTTTTTAATTTGCTCATCATCTTCAGCAATTACTACTATGCCTTTATTGTCTTTATTGAATATTTTTATTCCTTGTTGTTTTAAATCAGTTATAATTCCAAAACATTTTTCTTGAAGCATCTGCAATCGTTCTGGAGCTTTCTTTAAATTGAGTAATAATTTACCACAATCTAAGTTCTTTGGCTTAATCTTATCTTCGATTTCTTGAGAAAAAACAAATTTCTCATTGCTCGCAATGCACCCACCATGATAATTGTTAACTACTTTCCATTTTCCAAAGCTTGAAACCATGATATTTGGATTAATTTGTTTATTAATCTCATCAGAAAGATTATTGACATCTAATATGACAAAAATATTTTGTGTTTTACAAATAGTTATTAATTCCTTCAATGGCTGTTGTTGATAATACCCTGCAAGGCTTGTGCATAACAATACTGTTTTGTTATCAGTTCCATATTGTTTTAAATCTTTGGCATTAATAATTCCTAAATTAGTTTTCAAGGCGATTATTTCAAATCCTAATTGTTTGCCGTATTTTTTATAACTCAGCCATCCGCCTTGATCAGGAATTAATAATCTTTTGAAGCCCTTGTTTTTTGCAATCCATAATGCAGCATAAAGAGCTGCATCGCCTGAATTTGTCAAATAGATTTGTTCTTTGGAAGTGTACTCTTTGAGAAGAGCAATGATTTCTTGATATGTTGAGTGTTTTATGGTCATATTGAAGAGATAAAAAGGATCATATTTAAATATATCCTATCAAATCAGCAATTACTCATAAAGATTATATAAAATTTAAGGTAGAAGGTGAATCATAATGGCAGGGTCTTTTTTTAATCAAGCACAGAGATGGAAAAATTTAGAAGCAGAAGTTGATAATGCTCCTGCTCCTGTACTAGAACAGTCAGGAACAGATAGTCCAAAATTAGGTTTCTTTGGTCGAATGTTTTTAAGAAGGTTGAATGCAAGAGCTGATAAACCATCACCACCAACAAAATCACCATTGCCAACATTTGGTGGTAGTGGTCAGGGAAATTATGGTAATGATATTGGCTCTGCAGCAAGAACAACGCGAGTGCGTTCTCATCACGCGCATGAAGAAGAACCTATGGAGGAGTTCTCTCATACTATTGGATATCTAACTGATGAAGTTTTAAAAGATTATCGCTTAAATCATGAGATAAGTGTTATTCCTGAAGGTATCAAACCTGTTCACCGATTAGGCATAGTTGATACTATTTATAGGAATGGAGTTTCTTATAGGACTGAACTTAATACTAATAAAGATACAGGAAAGATGACTCTTTATGTGTATGGAGTAATAAAAGATCAGAAATTAATCCCAATCTATAGTGAACAGAGTAAAGGACAAGAGCTTACATCAGTGGCAGTTCATGAAACCTATAAGCAAGTTCCTCAATCACTAAGAGAAGCAGTAACAGCTTATTTGCTAGAAACATTACAGGCAAAGGGAATGAATGGAATACAACCGTCACAGGTGAAGTATATTTCTCTTCGACGTACGTAATAAGTCTTCGTTTAGTTTTAGAGAACTCTGCAAAATTATCTACAATCTATGCCCAAATTTTTCTTTTTTTGTCTGGAGATATTTTTCATTGAATTTATTCGGCTTAATTTTAAGCGCTTGAATTTCAACAGCAATTCCAATATTTTCAAGCGCTTTAATCTTGTGGGGATTATTTGATAATAACATAACACTCTTTACTTTGAAAAAATCTTTTAAAATACCTGCGACGTAATTATAATCACGCAAGTCTTCAGAAAAACCAAGCTGCTTGTTTGCTTCAGCAGTGTCATATCCTTTCTCTTCTTTCAAGCGATAAGCTTCAACTTTATTCCGCAGTCCAATTCCTCTGCCTTCTTGAGGCAAGTAAAAAAGAATTCCTTTATCCGCTTGCTTTAATTTCTGTTTTGCTGCATCAAGTTGTTCTTTGCAATCACATGCTTTACTTCCAAAAATATCGCCAAACATGCATTCAGAATGCAATCGTAATAATACCTTTTCTTTCCCAAAAACATCACCTTTAACTAAAGCTACGTAATTATCGATCTCTTTTTTGAAAACATAGAGTTGAGTATTATCATCTATCTCTGTTGGTAAGGTAATTGGTTGGAGGTAAGTGATTTTGCTTGAAATCATAGAGTAAAATAACGCACAATAATTTATAAATTTATGCGTATTCGGCTCTGGTGAAAATCTTTCAGGTTTTAGCGCCAGTTCAGCTTCAAAAGTGATTAAACATTGGATTTTTCTCTCTGGAACTCCGAAAAATCCCCACAGTTATCTAAAAAAAGCTTCACAGAATGGGCGCTAAAACTACATTTTCACCAGAGCCGGTGAATTAATAACATTTAAATACCACTGAATTGAAAAATCAGTATGGTTTCAGTGTTGCCGAGAAGAACAATCATTGGTTTATGCGAGGATGTTATTATTTTTGGCAATAAAGTTGCGCCAAAAAAAGTTCGCGCAAAAATTGATACTGGCGCATCACGAAGTTCTATAGACCGGCAGTTAGCTCAAGAGTTAAAATACGGCCCGTTCACACGGGTTAAGGTTATTAAATCTGCACATGGCACTTCATTAAGGGCAGTGCAGGAAGGTTTGATTGAATTAGCAAGCAAACGCATTCCCGTAGGATTTACTGTTGCTAATAGAAGCCATATGAAATATCAAGTTCTTATAGGTCAAGATGTATTAAAGCAAGGAAAGTTTTTAATAGATCCTTTGAAAAGCTAACTATCGATTATTATGGAACACTTAACAGCCGCAATTATCAGCCAGGGCAGCGCAAGTTCTCAATGGACCTATGAAGCTATGAAAAATTACTTTACTTCTGTTGATATGCTTGCTATTAAAAATATTGAAGTTAAGGTTGGCAAAGAAGTAGAAATTCTCTATGAAGGCAAGCCTTTAAAAAAATATGACTGTATTTATGCGAAAGGCTCGTTTCGATTTGCGCCTTTATTGCAGGCGCTTACTAATGCATTATATGGGGAAACATATATGCCTATTATTGCATCTGCTTTTACGTTTGGCCATAATAAATTATTGACGCAGATGGAATTGCAGAAACATAATGTGCCTATGCCTGCAACCTACTTAACTGCAACAACACAATCTGCAAAAAATCTGCTTGCAAATCTTAATTATCCTATTGTTATGAAATTTCCTGAAGGCACTCATGGAAAAGGGGTATTAATTGCTGATTCCTACGCTTCAGCAAGTTCAATGTTAGATGCATTGCAGACTCTTAAACAGCCGTTTATTATTCAGGAATATGTTGATACTCATGGAAAAGACTTGCGCGCTTTTGTTGTTGGAAAAAAAGTAGTTGCTTCAATGGAACGAATTGCAGAAGTTGGAGAAGAACGCGCTAATCTTCATGCAGGCGGCACTGCTATAGCCAAATTTATTGATCCACATGCTGCAAAAATAGCTGTTGATGCAGCTCAATCAATAGGTGCTGAAGTGTGCGCTGTTGATATGTTAGAAACTCCTCGCGGACCATTGGTTTTAGAAGTTAATTTGTCACCTGGTTTGCAAGGTATAACCAAATGCACTAACATCAATATTGCTGATAAAATAGCCCATTATTTTGCAGAGCGTGCATTGCAATATCAGCAAAAAATAACTGGCACTTCTAAAGATATACTTGAAGAATCTGGTGCAATCTCAACTAAACCACGAGAGATTAAGGAAGTTATTACCATGCTTACCTTAAGGGGCAATAGAATTTTATTGCCTCCTTTAGCAACTGATATCTCAGGTTTTGATGATAAAAGAGAAGTATTGCTCCATGTTAAAGCTGGACAAGTAGTTATTGATAAATTCTAATAAAATAATAATTTTCTTTAATGTCACTTCTCAGTTATTAATAATATTTAAATATAAGCATAACATATCTGTTATACAGATATGTTTATAGTGGGGGGTAAAGTAATCAAGAGGCAGTAGTTCAAACCCTGATATCAAAATAAAACTAAGATAAACTGAGGGGTGAACCATATGGATAAAAAACAAGTGCTTGTGGTTGATGATGAGCCGCATATAGTGCATTTAATTTCTTTAAGTTTAAATAAGGATAAATATGAAGTGATTCCAGCGTACTCTGCGAGAGAAGCTCAGTATTTATTGGAAAAACAAACACCAGATATTGTTGTTTTAGATTTAATGATGCCAGGGATGAATGGTTATGAGTTTTGTGAGCTTTTGAAGCACAATCCCGGTACAAAAGATACGCCTGTTTTAATTTTATCAGCAAAAAGCCAAATGCATGACAAGCTTGAAGCAATTGAAGTTGGAGCTGATGATTATTTAACCAAGCCCTTTGATCCCATGGAATTAATAAGGCGAATTAAATTAAATCTTAATCTAGTTGCATAGGTGATGAAATGGAGAATTTAAACAGTGATATTAAACAAAAAATAATTAGTCATCTTCAGCAAAAAGAGTATGGAGCATCAAGTTCTGAAATTGCGAAATACATTGGGCATAATAGGGTAACTATCAGTAAATACCTTGAAATTATGAAAGCGCATGGATTACTCGAATATGAAGATGTAGCACCTTCTAAATTGTGGCGTGTAAAACAGGATTCAAAAAAACCAAAAGTTTTGATTGTTGATGACGAACCGCATGTGATTAATCTTGTTAAACTCAGCTTGATGTCGTCAAATTTTTCCCTGCATGAGGCAAGTTCAGGAATAGAAGCGCTTGAGAAAATTAAACAGATATCACCTGAGTTAGTAGTATTGGATTTAATGATGCCAGGCATGACCGGCTATGAAGTATGCAAACAAATTAAAGAAAACGCCCTGACGCAGCACATACAAGTTATTATGCTGACGGCAAAAGGAGAACTAGATGATAAAATAAAAGGAATTTTATATAATGCAGACGATTATATTACCAAGCCATTTGATCCTATGGAATTAGAAGCAAGAATTCAATTGATGTTAAAGTACAAAGAACATGTTTCAGAAAAGCATCCCATCACCCAATTACCGGTAAAAGGTGCTATTATGGAGCATCTTCGTGAAAGAATGTTGCATGAAGAAGATTTCGTGTTATACAGCATTGTGCTTAACAATTTTAAGGAGTATGTCGAAGCATTTGGTTATAAACGAGGGAACGAAGTGCTGCTTTTGCTTTCCCGGCTGCTTGCGAATGCGGTTTCAGATCAAGATTTTATTGGGCAAACAATGAAAAATAGTTTTGTGATGGTGTCTAAAAAACAAAATCTTGATCTTGAAATAATGGATACCTTTAGTAAAATACTGCCGTATTTTTATGAGAGTATGGTGATTAAAGAAACAATGTCCTTAAACATTGTTAAAGTAACAAGAACTGAAATAGAAACAAAAAAATTTGATCATTTTGTGCCTATTGTATAAAAAGCAATTATTATCATGAAAATGCCCGTGCAAAAGTCAAAGGTTATTACCGAAGAGATCATATCTCAGCATTTTACCATAGTCCCAGGACTTATAAAGCGCATCAATCACGCAAAACAACTCGATGAAGTATTGCATTTTATTGAGGAGCATCTCAAACAATTCGTTTTTTTTGATATATGCAGTTTGGCACTGATTGATGAAGCTCAGCAAACATTTAGCATTTACCCCATCAAAGAATCACCCTCGGATGTTATTTCTCATGAATGCAAATATCATGAAGTTTCTTTTAACAAAACATTTCTTTCAGAAGTGTGTTTAACTCCTCAAGAAAAAATAATAGTCTTTGATCAATTGCCTTCTAAAAAATATGACCAGATGCTTTTTAACCAAGGGATCAGGTGCATTCTGGTTGTTCCTTTAGAAGTGGAAGAAAAAATCTTGGGAGCACTTTTTGTGGGCAGCGCCATGGAAAACTATTATTGCAATGAACATATTTCTGTCATAAAAAGTATAAATGAGATTATTGCATTGTCTTTGGATAAATTCTTTTTTATTCAAAAATTAAGGCAATCAAAAGAGGAATATCAGGCATTATTTGAATATATTAGTGATTCAGTGATTATTATTGATAATACCAACTCTCCTGTTTTAATCAATCGAAATTTTAATCTTTTAACAGGATATACTCAAGAGTATCTAAAAACATGCAGTTCTTTCTTGGATATATTTACTCCTGAATCAAGAAATACGGTTAAATCTTATTGCGAGGCTTTTCGTATAAGCTCAACTAATGACATCATTCCTAATAAATGCGTTGTAGAACTTATTACTAAACAAAATACCAGGATCAATGTTGAACTTAGTTTTGGCATTATTCCTGAAACGGGAAAATTAATTATTTCTCTGAGAGATATTACCAAGCGAATTAAAATTGCCAAAGATTTGGAAAAAAGAAATACCTATTTAAAAACATTATACGAACTGAGCAGCCAGCTTCAGAGTAATATCGATCTTCCTGAACGTCTTACTATTGGCATTAAGACCTTTAAAAAATTAGGTTTTGATCGTGTAAGAATTTATCTTCGTGACAAGCAAGAAAATGTGCTTAATGGCGCAATGTCTTCTTACATCAGTACTTCTGAATTTTCTAAAGTTAAAATTCCGATCATACCTTCTTTTGAAAAAGCATATCACTGCGCAACAAAAAAAACGCCTATTATTGTTAATGAAGAAACAGCGACAGAACTTAATAAATATCTTGGTAAAACACAGATCAAACAATCAGCAAGCCTTCCGCTAATAAGCAAGGGAACTATGATCGGAATGATTAGTCTCGACAACAAATACAGCAAAGAACTTATCACTAAGTCGCAAATAACTGCCCTCATGACGTTCGCGCATCAACTGGGTGTAAGTATCGAAAATGCAAATCTGTACCAACAAAACATTCAACGATTAAATAGGCTTTCAGCAATGTATGCAGTTACTAAAAAAGCAGTGGAAACTATGGACATTGATGCAGTATTGCAAGAAATCACCAAGGAAATTGTTTCGTTATTTCATATAGACTATTGCTCAATTCTGCTTTATGATGATTATAGCAGACGATTGCTTGCTCGTTCAACGTACAATCTTGATAAGGAATATTGCGAGACCGTAGGGTATAAAGTTGGTGATGGCGTATCCGGCAAAGCTTATCAGGAAAAACAAATAGTTTATGTACGCAATGTTCAAGAAGAGCCATTATACACCATTAAAGAATATGCGCAAAGATTAAATCTGTTTAGTATGCTGAGCGTTCCCCTTATTATCGGCGAATCTGCAATTGGCGTTGTTAATGTTTACACAAAAAAAGAGCGCCGATACACCCCCAATGAATTGCAGTTCCTCAGCATGCTTTCCCAACAAGCAGCAATCATGATCAAAAATTCAGATCTTTATTCTCATATTAAAACAGATAAAGAAAATTTCTCAGCGCTTCTTGAGATAAGCCAGCTCATTAGTTCAACACTGGAACTTGATAGCCTCTTGTCAATTATACTTGATAAAACAATTGAATTAACTAAAGCTGATAGCGCTTCATTGCTCTTGCTTGATAACGATTATCTTAAAGTGAAGCTTTGCAAGGGATTTGACCAATATTACAAAGATACGTTTACTTTGAAAAAAACAGAAGGCATAGCTGGTATTGTTGTTAAAACTGGTGAACCTATTATTGTAAGAAATGTTTCGCAGCATCCAAATTACATTAGTATCCATACAGCTACTGTTTCAGAAGCAACAATTCCTCTGATTCAAGACAATAAAGTTATTGGGATTTTAGATCTTGAAAGCCAGCATTATGATAATTTTTCAAAATATAAAAATGCGCTTCAGATTTTAACTAATCAAATCAGTGTTGCTTTGGAAAAATCGAAGTTATATGGTGAAATAAGCACTTTTAATAAAAAATTGCGCAACGAAATTTATCAAGCTACCGGAGAACTAAGAAAAAAGAATGAAGAACTTACTAAAATGGACAAGTTGAAATCAGATTTTGTAAGCAATGTCAGTCATGAACTAAGGACTCCTTTAACCAGCATTAAAGGTTACAGTCTCTTAATGAAAACAGAAAAATTGGGTTCAATTACAAAAGAGCAGCAAGAGTCACTGGGTATTGTTTGCGAAGAAGCAGACCGCCTTACACGATTGATTAACGATATTCTTGATTTATCACGGCTTGAAAACAGAAAAATGGAATTACGGAAAACTCCTCTTCATTTAGCCGCTATTGCAGAAGATGTTATTACTACTATGCGTATGCTTGGGGAAGAAAAGAATATAACTATTACGCTGAATAGTCATGAAAAGTTGCCTTTGATTATGGGAAGCAAAGATCTTATTAAACAAGTATTTGTTAATCTGTTAGGCAATGCAATTAAATTTACACCGGAAGGTGGAAATATAATTATAACTCTGCTCAAAAATAACAATCTTCTTGAGATCTCAATTAAAGATACTGGTCAAGGAATTCCTCCAGAATATCATGATAAATTATTTGATAAATTTTTTCAAGTAGATTCTTCTATGACAAGGCAGCATGGCGGCACTGGTTTAGGTTTGCCTATTTCTAAACATATTGTCGAACAACATGGCGGCACTATTTGGGTGATTTCTGAGGTTGGCAAAGGAAGTGAATTCAAATTCACCTTGCCTATAATGACTGTTGATGATGAAGGATATGCATAGATAATCATGGATTAGCATGATAAATTTACAAATTATTATTCTTATGGTTAATTAGTACGTTCAAACGTTACTTCTCCATCATGTTTAAAATGCAAATATTCAGTTCTACCATGAATTAATGCGACCGTGTCGGTAAGATTATTTGGATTAAATCTTTTTCTGAATACAAGTTCTACGTAGGTTCTATCGGTAATAGCATCATGCCTTGCAATTATTCGTGGATCTTCAAGTTCAATCAAGGTAGGCACTTCTATATCTCCATTAGCTCTTCTTATCCAATAACTATTATCTGAAATATATCTATTAACAACAGCAATTACTTCTTGTTCCGCAGATGTATAATCGTTAATTTCTATTCCTTTGAATCTAATCGGCAGTGTAGCATGATGAAATTGTTCATGTGTTGCAGAATCATAACCAACTAATGGTACATATTGTGGAAGGCTATTTTTACCCAATAACACACTTACATTTCTGAATAGATTAAGAACACCTGGATATTCATCATGATGTATTTGTGGAAAAGGATATACTATTCCTGATCTGTCTGCAGTAGTTCTATTTGCTTGATTTGTTTCGGGTAGAATGCCAAGTCGTTCCATTTTAGAATAGATCGCATTAACACTAACACCCAATTGTTCTTGATATCTTGTTTTATTTCCTCTGATCTCTGTAATAAGCGCATCAGTATCTTCTCTAAAAGATTCAGCTAAAGCATACAATGCTCTTTCTTCATCAGGCTGCCATTCTTTTTGGATCATTCTATATGAAGCTTTACGTGTTCTGCGATCTGATTTTCTTGAGGGAATCTGATCAATAACTTTAATTTTAGTAAGAAATCTTCTTGCATTAAATGAAAGAGTAGTTAAATCATCGAGAGAAGCGCCTTCTTCTGCTAAAAATTCTTGCGCAGATCTTGTTCCTAATATAGCTAATTGATTGTCATCAATTATTTCATGATCTAAATCATCATTAAAATAACTTGACTTGTTTTGATCTTTTCTATTTTTTGCAGATTCAATTATTTTACAAGCTGCTGCTTCAAGCAGTGAAGGTTCTTCTTCTTGCAATTTATAATTGTAAGCGCCATATTTTACTAAGATATCTCTTAATTCATTTACTGAAACTACGCAACCCATTATTGAAGTTATTGCTCTTTTGAGATTAGGATGCTGAATATGATCTAATGTTTTCCAACCATTTTTATCACGGTACTCTTTAAATGCTTTGCTTTGCGCAAATAGAGCTCGATTTTCATCTACTATTTCGGCATCACGTTCATCTGAAAAATAAACTGAGAGTTGTTTTGATTTTTCCAAATCTTCAACTATTTGTTTACATATATTTTCTTGTGTTTCAGAAGCATATTCTTTAAGTCTATAACTGAAAACACCATATCTTACCAAAGCTTCTTTTTCTTTTTCTGAAGATCCAATAGTTGTTCCTAGCAACGCGCAAAGTCCTTTTCCAAATGTTCTCGATTCAATATCATCCAGAGAAAAAACGTTATGCTGTTTAAGGAATTCTTTAAATGCCGCTGATCCTAAGATAATTTTTTTATTGAGTTCTAAAATATCAGGAGACAATGTTGCTACAGCATAAGCACTAGTAGTATTTCCTACTTCAAGATTATCAATGATTTGTTTAGTAATAAACTCCTGATCTTCAGGTGTGTAATCAGCAAGACTTTCGCTAAATGTTCCTGCTTCGATCAACTTACTTTTTACTTTTTGAGGTTTAGTTTCTCCAATGAAATAAGTAATACTTCCATAAGTATGTGCATGGCGTCTTATATTATCTAAACTCATAATTCTATGTTCTTTAAGGTGATCTTTAAATGCTTGCGAAGCTATAATTGCATTTCTGTTATCCTCTTTTACTTTTTCTTCAAGGTCTTCATCAAGATATGCTGAACTTTCAGTACGCGCTAATCTTTGAGTAAGAATTTTCCGAACAATTATTTCTCTTTCTTCAGCATCATATCCACTCAAGTTAATATTAAAATAACCTACTTCAGCTAATTTATTCCTGAGTTGTTTATACGACTTGCAATTGAGCTGGTTAGACACTGAACCAGCAGGTACATTCGCCGTAATATCATCAAGGCAAATTACGCCCTGCACTTCAAGGAATGCCCTGAATTCTTTTCTCTTCATTAAGAATGCTCTATTTTTCTCTCTCTGAGCTTCGCTCAAAACTTCATGAGCAAGATAATACGAATGTACTGCTGTATTAAAACTGGAAATAATTCCGGCAACAATTCTATCTTGATTTTCAGGGGAATAATCTTCAATGTTACTTGGAAGACAACCATAGTCGATTAATGCAGCCATAAAAGCAGGGACTGATCTTTTTTTCGCTCCTATGACCAACGAAAATCCATCTTCAAAAGTATCTGTTTCAATGTCATCCAGAGACTTGATATTCTTTTGTTCAATATATTTTTTAAATACACTGGTTTCTAAGAATATACACCTGTTTTTTGCCAAAACCGATTCGGGTCTTTCTTCTGAAAAATATTCTGATACTTTCCTTGTTGAAAAAGATCTAATCACTATTTCTCCAACATGTTCTTTATCTTCGTCAGCATAATCACTTAAATCATAGGTAAAATATCCTAACTCAACCATTCTTTCTCTAAAACGCGTTACCTGTATTCCTTTCGAGTCAATACCTAATACTTTGTTTAATCCATAACTAATTGTTGTTTTTTCTATATCATCTAAGCATCTTATGCCGCTTGCATCTAACATTTTTTTAAATGTAGGATTTTTAACCAACTTTCTTCTGTTTTCTTCTAATTTTGTTTCACCTAATTCTGGATCAAAATAAGCTGATTCGAATTTTGGATGAGAACGCTTAGCTATTACTCCTGCTAAAATGCGCTCTTGTTCTGCAGGATCATATTGTGCTAAATCATTGCTGAGCACTTCGGCATCGATTAATACTGATCTCAATTCATGCACTGTTCTTAAACCAAGAACTCTTTTAACATCATTAGTTAAATAATCAAAAGTTATATCATCAAGATTGCTTATCGCTAACTGACCGCTTCCAGTCCAAACACTATTCAAACCAGAAAGCACACTATCTTTATCATGCCTTTTTATTCCATCTACTATTTGTTCTAATATTGCTCGAGTCATTTTTCAGTCATAGTAATTGTGAATTATTTTCGTACAGTTATAGGCACATTTGTTATATTATGTTTGCCACTATCTAATTATCATCACTTTTTCTCTTAACACCTCAAGAATATTTTATGTGACTTTTGCTGAATTATCTCGCTCTTTCCAACTTAAATATCTCATCAATGTCTACGACAGGTTTTGGAAACTTCATATGATCAGTATAGGATATCCTTGGGCAAGCTGTATTTACCCATACTTCGACAAAAGGGAAATTTTCTAATTGGTCAAAATCAATGGTATTGCCGACAAAAATAAATATTTTTTTATTTGGAAATTGCTGTTTTAATTCACGCGCTTTTCGCAGGTGAAATTGCCCTGGTTTTGTTGAAACAATTACACCAATCTTTTGTTTGGTATAAAATAATGCCAAGCCTGCTTTTTGCCGCTGGATTCCTTTTTCAATTGTTGTTTTGTCAAGTGTTTTAAATTCTTTGGTAAATGGATCAAAACAGAATACTTCTTTATTGGGATTTTTAATAACTAATGCTTCAGGATGAAATTTGCCATCGCCAACATAGAGAAACGCGCTGCAATCAAAATTCATAATAGTGCACCCAAGAATCTGGCCTTCATATTTACTGTGAGGTCCAAGATATGTTCTTACTTCGATGCCTGTATCAGATAGCTGTTTTTTTAAATTATCGAGATTGTCAAAGAATTGAACTGTAGTGAACAATCCAATACTAGTTGTTTTCTGCTTTATTTGTTGTAAAACAGCCTTTGGCAGCTCTGCCTTAACATCGGATTTTGCTTCGATAAAGAGGGTTTTCATATATTCAAGAACTATTGTTTTATTTATAAAACTTCTTTATTCATCTTATGTGAGTGGTAAATATTGCTACATTACTCTGAATTTAACTTTTTCTCAATCTCTTTTTTCAAAGCATTCATATGCAGTTCAAAATTTAGCTTGAAAACTTTCCAATCATCGTATCTTAGTAATTGTCCTCTATAATTAATAGCATTTCTTTTTAATCTAATTGTTTCTAAAAATTCCCAATTAAGTTCCAATTCAGGATGCTTAAAGCAAAGAAATGCATTTTTACATTGGTGGCTATCTGCTTCAATGCCATCAAACAATAAATACGCTTCAATTAATCCTCGCAATGATTCATAATAATCACGAAATACAAATGTCCAATTTGTGCTTTCTTTTGGAATATCTTTTGATGCTACAGTAATAAATAAAATGCCTTGTTCAGCAACAATTTTCAATGATTTTATTAATTCTATATCGACAATCTTTTCTTTGATATTCCCAGTGCTTGTGCAAAGTTTGTATGTTTTCTCAAGATCATCAATAATCATCTTCATCTAAGCCACCTCAGCAATGTCCTGAATCTGACCTTTTACCACGTAACCATTAATCACATTTTTTATTAATCCTGTTTTAATTTCTTCCAGTTCATTTTTATTTTCAAAAATGTGCAATTCAATATGTTTATTTAATCTGAGTTCATAAATATTTTTGTCAAACTCACCAGTATTACCATAAATAAAAATATCAATATCTGAATTTTTATACCAATCTCCTTTAATTGAACTCCCAAAAACAATAATTGTTTTAGCATTCTTCAAAGAAAATAGTTTAGGCAATAATCCGCTTTTATGAAACTGTTCTAATAAATAAATTTTTTTAAAAGAATAATAAACAGCATTATTGCTTCCTACCGTGAAATAAGGGAATTTTCCTTTTTGTTTAATCCTTTTGAGCAAACCTTCTTTGATATATTTTTTGAGCCATTTATTTGCAACTATTCTGGTCACTTTTGACAGTTTAACTACCTCTTCAAAATGCCATTCTTTCAAGGGGCTATTTTCTAAAATCAACTGTAACACATTTAGTTCTTTACTCGGGGTTGCCATAATTAGTATTACTGAGATCTACTATTTAAATGTTTTGTTCTTTTTTCATCTCTTTTTTTATCATTAGTCCCTATTTAGTAAATAACTTTAAAAATAGAGTAGTATTTGTTTTAAACAATGGGAACAGTTTTAAGTCTTAATGAAAAAATAGCAGCAAGTAGACGAGCTTCTGCAATAGATAATGCTTGGCAAGTAGCTAAAGATCTTGAACGTGATTTAGCAAGTGTTAATCATCTAACATGGATTCAACCTGTACATGATCCTAAAGCAGGAATTAGAAGAACGGTTGATTTATCTGAATATCCTCTTCCAGGTGAAGGACCAACTCCTTTATTGCCACTACCTATGAATATTGCCGTTGTAGCGCCAGGAAATAGATTAACATCTGGTGAAGTTGCTGATGTTAATTGGACAATGCCATTGTTATACCGAGTAACTCCTGCATCAATTTCTCTTGATGCTCGCGTTTCAGGAAATTTTGGTTTTACACCGAGTTCTTATCGTCCAACTATTGATGTAGTTTCATTCCTTCCTTTTCCAGCAGCAGATGCTTCTCCTGAAGAACAATTTAAACCTGAATTTTTTATTCATCTATCTGTTGATAGAAAACATGTTTCAGAAGGTACTTATTTTGGCGCAGTTGTAAGATACAAAGGCGGTGTTGTAAAACAATTTGTTGACAATTCAGGAAATTTATTGATTTTTGCAGATCCTAAACATCAAACTCTTTTTAATGCAGAACTTTTAGCAACAATGTCTGCAAAACAATTAGCTGATACGCCTGCTAATGCTGGAGAATTAGAAGTATATGTAGTAAGATATCAGAAAGCTGCAACAATACCTCAAATTAAATCATTCGATATTACATCAATATATGATTCGAGCAGAGGTCTAGTTAGGGGATCAGGTTCAAGCTATGATGGTGGATCATTATTATCTTCATTAAAATCATTACCGTCTTTACATGCTGTTCCAGATCTACCAAAACCTTATTCACCTGTACAACCATCGCCTGCTTCTAAACCTGCTGTTGAAGTAGGTCAAGTTAGTGTAAGCAAAGGATCAGGGCTTGAAAAAGAAGTTGCTTATGATACTGTTAGTCTTGTTCCAGATAGAGATTTTGCAGTACAGAGTTTAAAATTTACTTTATTAGGTGTACGTAAGGGAACTAACGTTCAAGCTTACGATGCTTTACGAGCAGTTGACCAACGTTATGGTCGTTAATTGTTAAATAATTATAATTTTCCGTCACCTTTATATATCTCCTTATCATAAATTAAGAATATGTTTAAACCTCAGCAACAATCTCGTCTTAATCGGTTGCAGCAACCATTATTTAGTTCTCAGCAAACTGTTCAAAAAAAATCTAGTTTTCTTGCGTATGTTATTTTCTTTGCTGTTATTGCAGCAGTATTGTATGGCGGTTATTATTTTAAAAATAAAAACAATGTTAACCTAGCAGGTAAAGCATACCTTGCAGAAGATGGCAGTGAAATCATTACTATGTATAATATCTGCAAAGAAGTTGGTTGTTTTGACCCCAACATAAGGGAAAAGCATCCTATCTGCCAAACAAGAACTTGCCTGCAATATGACTAAATAGGCTCTGTCCCGAATCTCGGCTAACGCCTCGGTTTTGGTGCCGTGATTATCCCACTTGTTGATAAGAAGGAAAAAATTCCCATTGTAATTTCCTTTTTTCTCACTCATTAATTTGAAGGATAATCACCAGCATGGCACCAAAAACTATATTCGGGACAGAGCCATCAAATGTACGTAATAAGTCCTCCTTTGGTTTTAGCGCCAGTTCAGCTTTTCAAGTTAGTTCGATTGGATTTTTCTCTCTATAAATATAATCCCGACTCCCTCAATAATATAAATCAAGGAGTCATAATTTGGCTTGCGTCTGGGATTATAAGACTTGCCTATCGGCAAGGAACCCCGAAAAATCCCTAATAAAGATATCGAGGAGCTTCACAAAAGTAGGCGCTAAAACCCCAGACTTATTACGTACATCAAATAAGAATTATTATAAATAAGATCATACTTGCATAAGGTATGGTTTTATCATGGATTAATCAAATAATTGCTTTTGCTGCAGTAAAAATTACAGAATTTATTTCTGCCTTAGGTTATTTTGGTGTCTTTATTTTAATGGTTTTTGAAAGTATGGTTATTCCGATTCCTTCAGAATTAGTACTGCCATTTGCAGGATTTCTAGCATCAAATGGGACTTTCAATTTAGTAATAGTCATCTTAGTAAGCGCAATTGCAAGTTTAACCGGCTCGCTAATATCTTATTACATGGGATTGCGTGGTGGAAATAAATTAATTGCAAAATATGGCAGATATTTTTTTGTTGATTTAGCGGATTTAGCAAAAACTGAAAAATGGTTTGCAGAAAAAGGAGAAAAAACTGTCTTAATCAGCAGGTTTCTGCCTGTTGTCCGGCATTTAATTTCTATTCCTGCCGGAATCGCAAAAATGGATCTTAAAAAATTTTGCATTTATACCTTACTTGGCGCCAGCTTATGGGATAGTTTCTTGATCTTACTAGGTTATTACCTTGGCCAGAAATGGGAAGAGGTTAAGCATTATTCTGAATATTTCAGTTTGCCTTCTATTATTATCTTAGTATGTTTAGGAAGCTATTATCTCTATCACCATATTAAAAACAAACGGCAAAATCAACAATTAGAACAGCAATTTCAGAAATAAGTATTTTCTTGTTATTTGGCTCTTTAGAAAATCTTGCCAAAACCGAGGCTATGCCAAGATTTTCTAAAGAGCCTTGTTATTTATTTGCTATTAAACTTCAAACCCATATCTTCCATATAACGGAGAAAACAAAAATTGTCCTAAAAATTCTAATGCAAGCTTTCCATTGTTTTGCTTAATTCCTTTCACCATCTCCTGTTCATCCCTATCTCCTACTGGACCGACAATAATGCCGCTTACATTTAATTGTTCAATCAATTCTTTTGGAAATTCTAATGAAGCAGCAGTTATGATGATTTTATCAAAGGGAGCTTCACTTGGAAAACCCTTAGAACCGTCTTCTTCAAAAATAGTTACATTAGTAATTCCAGCTTTTTTCAAATTTTCACGGGCAAAATCTACTAATTCAGGAATCACTTCACAACTAATAACTTTTCCCTTAGTTCCCACCAATTCTGCAAGAAGCGCTGTTTGATAACCTGAGCCAGTTCCAACCTCAAATACCTTTTCTCCTAATTGTAATTCAAGAGCATGGGTCATAAGCATAACTGTTGTTGGCTGAGAGATTGTTTTGCCTCGTAAAATAGGTAATGCAGTATCTTGATAAGCAAATGCTTGAAATTCTTTCGGCATAAACTCTTCTCGTTGTATAGCTTTAAATGCTTCGAGCTCTGCTTCAGTAAAGCTATAACGCTCTCTCCAATAAGCAATAAGAAGCTCTTTTTTTTCTTCTAAGCCGTGCATAGTAATAATATGAGATTATTACTTATATATTTTTCTTAGATTAAGGCTCTGTAGAAAATGTAGTTTTTGGCACCATTCCTGTGATTATCCTACCAATCAATAGGTGAGAAAAAAGGAAATTCCAATAGGAATTTTTTCCTTGTTATACATACATGAGATAATCACGGTGCCAAAACCTGAGCGTTAGCGAAGATTTTCTACAGAGCCTTAGATTAACATAAAAAATAAGAAATATAAAATATTCACATTTAACATTATGTAAAGCTAACATCAGGTGCTTTTTCAGCTCCTTCTTCTGCTGCAAATGATTCGCGTGTTTCAAAATCAAACCATTTTGCAATCATATTCGAAGGGAATCTTCTAACTTTGACATTATATTCTTTAACAGCTTTGTTAAATTCATCCCTATCTACCTTTATTCTGTTTTCTGTTCCTTCTAATTGCACCATTAGATCACGATATGCCTGGCTTGCCTTAAGATCAGGATAAGCTTCTACAGCGACTAATAATCGTGCAATTGCAGAATCTAAATTAACACCTGCCTGCTGCAATGTCTTTGGATTTTCAGCTTTACCAATGCTTGCCCGTGCTTCAGTAATATCTGTTAACAATTTCTGCTCGAAATTAGCAGCTCCTTTTACTGTTTCAACAAGATTAGGGACAAGATCAGCTCTCCGCTGATAAGCTGTTTCAACATTTGCCCATTTCTCATCAACTGTTTCTTGCTTGCCAACTAATCCATTGTATGAACCCATAACTATCAACAATAATAATACAACAACGCCACCAACTATTGCCCATGGCAACCATGTTCTTTTAGTTGCTGGTTCTAAAGGCATCTCAGTTTTTCCTTTCTCAGCCATAATTATCACCATTTACTAGAGTTTATGTATCTTATCTTTTCTATTTTTTGGTTGAAGCCTATTTTTTTGTTTCTTTGCTAATGAAACCAACTTATTGATCTCATTATCATCTAGCCACATACCATTGCAGTGCTTGCATAGGTCAATAATTACCTCTCCTTTTTTAATTTTCTCCATTTCTACACTGCAGCGCGGACATAACAACAATTGTTCGCCATACTGCTCATGCAGTTGTTTTTTACCTGTTATCATTTGTTTTATTTTTTCAAAACACATTATTATCACCTAATATCACACATTTTTTGGATTGTGCCTATACATTACCAGCTTCCTCCAGCTCCTCCTCCTCCAAAACTTCCACCACCAAATCCTCCAAATCCTCCTCCACCTAATCCTCCCCTCCCTCCTCTGGTTAAAACTGCTGCCAGTAATGCAGCTTCGAAGAGGTTATTTTGAGAGCGTCCTTTTTTTTGAACAATACTTGGTGATTTTGCTTGCGTATAGCTCGCTACAAAGCGAGTTATAAGTAAAATAAAGAAGATAATCACTATTGCCAGTAAAATCCCTGGATGAATATTGCTGTTATTCTGACGAGCAGTGCTTTCTAATGCAATCTGCTGATCTTCAGGCATAAGTTTGTTGTTAATTGCAACAACGCTGTCATAAATCCCCTGATAATAATTTCCTTGTTTAAATTGAGGAACTAAATAATCATCTCCAATTATTTTCATCTGTAAATCAGGTAAATAAGGTTCCAAACCTCTTCCAACTTCAAAACGATATTTTTTGTCTTTAACAACAATCAATAACAACAATCCATTATTTTTTTCTTTATAGCCAAGAACATTGTTTGCAAGTTTAAATGCATAATCTTTGATATCATTGCTATCAAGAGTATTTATAGTAACTATCGCAATTTCAGCTTTGTCCTGTGTTTGAAGTTTTTCAAGAATAACGGTGATATTTTGTTCCTGTTCAGGTGTTAGGATGTTACCATAATCATTAACATATTGTTTAATAAGTGTTTGAGATGGTGATTCAGCAATAACTAGGACTGATTCAATAGATCCTACTATTAAAACACAGAGAATTATTAACCAAAAATAGAGCTTTTCTTTTGAAGTCTTTTTTCCATTCATAACCTCTTGCATGATCTTTTTCTATATAAAACTATGGTTTAATGGTATGTGATAAGTCAGGGGTTTTAGTGCCTATTTTGTGAAGCTCTTCTTAAATTTATATTGGGGATTTTTCGGAGTGCCAGAGAGAAAAATCCAATGTTTAGTCACCTGTGAAGCTGAACTGGCACTAAAACCTAAAGAAGACTTATTACATACCTTTAATTTTAATCAATATCCAATGCTTCACATATTTTATCAAGTTTTTCATTGATTTCATCAAGCTGTTTAGCTATTGTATCAGGCTTGCTAGATCCAGAATCTTCATTTTTTCTAAAACAATCACTGCAATAAACAGGTTTATTGCCTGTTGGTTTGAAGGGAACATCACACCTGCTGCCGCATTTATCACAGGTTACACTAAACATCTGTTTTTCAAAGGTTGATCCTCTGGACTCTCTTCTTTCAAATCGATCAGAACGTTCAAATCTATCAGAATCTCTTCCCCTGAATCTACCTGAATCTCTATCAGTAAATCTGCCAGATGATCGTCTCCCTGATTTGTTATCACGATTAAAATGTTTCATAATCTGAACCTTAACTTGAAAGTGTTGATGTTCATTTATAAACTTATGCCTGCAAGAGGCTTCGGTGAAAATGTAGTTTTTGGTGCCATGCTGGTGATTATCTTTCAAATTAATGAGCGAGAAAAAAGGAAATTCCAATAGGAATTTTTTCATTCTTATAAATAAGTGGGATAATCACGGCACCAAAACCGAGGCTATGCCGAGATTTTCACCGAAGCCGCTGCAAGAAAAAGAATTTTTAAATGGATTATCAAGGATTAATTGAAAAATTATAATTATATTTTTTCCGGAGTTTCCGTAATCTTTTCAAATTACTTAAATACCATCTGAAAATCTTTCTGAGTAATTAGTAACTCTTTCAGGTTTTTTCGGAAGTTATACTGTTTCTCTTGACGAGAGTTTATTAAGCAGTAATTCAATAAACACATTATTGAAAAAAAGAAAAAATGGAGTGATAGCACCCCTAGTGAGAATCACCAGTCTAAATAGTATATGACATATATTGCTTATAAATTTTTCCATGTTGGGCAATGGCGTGATGGCACAACTCGGCAACTGCGCTAAGCTGATGCCTTAGTGGGAATCACCAGTTCCCATGCGGGTTCAAAAATCTTTGTACCCCTTGAGATATGGAACTCCCGCTCACGCCGCCCTAAACATGGAAGAATAATATTGAATTTAATAAACTGTTGAGGCTATTATATGAGTAAACGAATTTATCTTGATACTAATGTTTATTTAGATTACTTATTCGAAGGCTCTGGTGAAAATGTAGTTTTTGGCATCTTTTTGTGAGGCTCTTCCCATATATTTATCGGGGATTTTTCGGAGTGCCAGAGAGAAAAATCCAATAACATAAATATATCAAAAGCCGAACTGATGCCAAAACTGAGGCTATGCCGAGATTTTCACCAGAGCCTTATTGGAACGTAAGAATAAACAAGGTGATGACCTTGAAGATAAAGCATTTAGGATATTTCAACGAACAGTTAGTTGTAAATTTCAGATAATAACGTCTACTTGGCTGATTCAGGAATTACGTAAATATGCTGACGATTACAAAACAGCTATGTTATTTACATTTTTGAAAAGAAAAACAATTTTAATACCAATTAACGATAATGATATTGCCTATGCGAAGTCATTATCTGAACATTATCAAGATCCGTTACATGCTGTTTTGGCTGAGAAAGGAAATGCAGAATTCATAATAACACGTGATTTAAAAGGTTTTCATAATTGTAGGCACCTTGTCAAGACTTGTTTACCAGAGCAGATTTAATATAGATGTTAATCAATGATAATTTTTTGATGTAATTGTTTATAATCATCATCATTTTTAATTTCTATACAATCTTCTAAACCATATAATTTAATAAGATCATATTGTGATATATGTTTTAATTCTTCTTCTGCTCTCTTCCGTTCCTCAGGCGTTAATAACTTGCAAGTACCTTTTAATTTTCTTAATTGCTCGATTTTCCAAGCAATTATTTCAGGTGTATCAGGCTCATCATTGTTTTGAAGAGTTATTGTTTTCATGATTGTAATTAGAGCATTATTGTTTATAAAATTATTGTTTTGTATTCGGAAAGTTTGCGGAAAAATAAGAAGTACTTAATACTACACAAAAGTATCACATTAAAATAATTTGTGTTAATAAGAAATTATTTAAGTATCATATCGCTTCTTCTTTTTGATGAATATATCAACCATTAATCAATTAGGTTTAGAATCCCTATCATTTATTACAATGGGAATAGTAATATTTGGAATAGGAATAACATTGCATGGAGATAAATTACCATTCAACTTTCCCATGCGAGAAGTTTTTAAACAAATGCCAGGTTTAGTTGGTTGGCTGTTTATGTTTTCTGGAGTTTTCGTTATTGTACTTGGAATTTTACGTGGAGTAGAATTATTTGTAGAACACTACTCGTTTAGATATATCAATGTTATATTAATATATTCCATGATAATACTTTTAGTTATAGAAATAACTATTGTTGTTGGCTGGGCAGCCTTAAGATTACTTAAAATTAATTGGGTTAATATTCCAGTTCATGTAATAATTATTGTAATATTGGTGATTATAATATCAATTATGACTCTATTTTTTAAAAATCCTGAATTTTTTTCTTAAACCCTTTAATCACTCCACCTATACCTTTTTAAACCTAAAATCATTCTACTATTGTGTATGTCCATCACCCATAAACAAACACCCAATACCAAAGAAGAACTAGACCATATTCTCAATCCTTTGATGAAACAATGGTTTTACAGCAGGTTTAAAGAATACTCTCTCCCTCAATTATATGGTGTTATGGAAATTCATAGCAGGAATAATATTCTCATTTCTGCACCAACTGGCGCAACGAAAACATTAACTGGTTTCATGGCTATTCTCAATGAATTAGTTGACTGCGCAGAAAAAGGAATTTTGCAGGACAAAGTGTACTGCATTTATATCTCTCCGTTAAAAGCTTTGAATGAAGATATTAAAGTTAATTTAGTGACACCTTTGGAACAAATTGAAGCAATTGCTGCTAAAAAATTAGGTATTCGCGTCAGTGTAAGAACTGGTGACACTACAGCAAATGAAAAATCAAAAATGCTTACTAAACCTCCGCATATTTTGATTACAACACCAGAAAGTTTAGCAATTATGCTGAGCAGTGTTAAATTCAGAGAACATTTGAAAGGCGTATCATGGTGTATTCTTGATGAAATTCATGCATTGGCTGAAAACAAACGTGGGGTCCATCTTTCTTTGTCTGTTGAACGTTTGCACTATTTATCACCAGGTATGACCAGAGTTGGGTTGTCAGCAACAGTTGCTCCATTGGATGAAATTGCAAAATATCTTGTAGGGTATCATTACGACGATAAAAAAACAGAGTGGAAAGAAAACAGTTGTAAGATTGTTGATGTGCAATTTATCAAGCAGTTAGATCTCCAAGTTATTTCACCAGCAAAAGATCTTATCAATATACGCTACAAAGAAATGCATGATAAATTGTACGAACTTGTTCATACGTTAGTTCAGGAACATAAAACAACCTTAATATTCACCAATACGCGGGCTGCAACTGAGCGTGTTGTCCATTATTTAAAGGAGATGTATCCAAAAGATTATTATGAAAATATTGGCGCTCATCATGGCAGTTTAAGCAAAGAGCATCGTCATGAAATTGAGCAAAACTTGCGTGATGGCAAATTAAAAGTGGTTGTGTGTTCAACATCGCTGGAATTGGGGATTGATATCGGTTTTATTGATCTTGTGCTTTGCCTTGGCAGTCCGAAATCTGTTGCCCGCGCTCTTCAACGGATTGGAAGATCAGGACATCAGTTGCATGCAACAACAAAAGGAAGAATCATTGTTTTAGACAGAGATGATTTAGTTGAATGTTCAGTCTTGTTAAAATCTGCTGTTGAAAAAAGAATTGACAAAATACAAATTCCAAAGGGAGCGTTGGATGTCTTGATCCAGCATCTTTTTGGCATGGCATTAGAACAAGATTGGGAAGAAAAAGAATTATTCAAAGTAGTCAGACAAAGTTATTGTTATAATCAAGTTACCTCTGAAGATCTTAATGAATTGTTGGATTATCTGGCGGGTAAATTTATTTCACTGGAAGACAGGCATGTCTATGCTAAAATCTGGCGTGAAAACGGCAAAATAGGCAGACGCGGCAGGATGTCGCGTGTTATTTATATGACTAATATAGGGACCATTCCTGATCAAACAGGGATTAAAGTAAAAATGGGAGAAAAAGTTATTGGCACTATTGATGAAGGTTTCCTTGAACGGCTTAAAAAAAGAGATGTATTCGTCCTTGGTGGGAATACGTATGAGTTCAGATTTGCACGCGGCATGACTGCAGTCGTCGATGCTTCTAGTGGTAAACCGCCAACAGTTCCTTCATGGGCAAGTGAAATGCTGCCATTAAGTTTTGATCTTGCCATTGAAATTGGCAAATTCAGACGATTAATGCTCGAGAAATTCACGAACAAACGATCAAAAGAGGAAATCATGCAATTTCTTAATGATTATCTTTATGTTGACAAAAACGCTGCTGAAGCAATCTATCATTATTTTGAAGATCAATACCGTTATGTCAAAATAATGCCCACTGATAAGCTTATTCTAGTTGAACACTACAATAATAAAGAAGGAGACCACAAGATTATATTTCATACCTTGTATGGACGACGTGTTAATGACGTTTTGTCGCGAGCAGTAGGGTTTGCTATTGGAAGAACTCAACATCGCGATGTTGAGATTGGGATGAATGACAATGGGTTTTATGTTAATTATGAAAAGAAAGTTGATGCACTTTCTGCGTTCAAACTGTTAAAACATCATAAAATACGATTAGTAATGGAAAATGCTTTAGCTACTTCTGAAGTGCTACGGAGACGATTCAGGCATTGTGCTGGCAGAGCATTGATGATTTTAAGGAATTATAGGGGGCATCAGAAAAATGTAGGCAGGCAGCAAGTAAGTTCTATGCTCTTACTCAATGCAGTCCGAAGAATTTCAGATAATTTCTGCGTACTGCGTGAAGCCAGACGTGAAGTTTTGGAAGATTTAATGGATATTGAGCATGCTGAGTTTGTTTTAGCTCAAATTAATGAAAAAAAGATTGAAATCAGAGAGATTCAAACCAGTGTACCGAGTCCTTTTGCTTTTAATTTAGCATTGCAGGGTGTGGTTGATATTTTAAAAATGGAAGATAGAACTGAATTCCTGCGAAAAATGCATGAGATGGTCAAAGCAAAGATCATGTTAGGCAGGGCAGTGTGAGAAATAAAGTATTTTCGGCACAATCCAATTTGTAAGTGATATTGCGAAAAGTGCCACCATCTTTTTTGCGAGGCTCTTCTACTCCAGAGAGGATAGCATCTTCCATAACAAACATCTACAGCCGAGCCGATGGTGGTTGCTGAGTGAAACGAACGCAACTAGGAAAATAGTGATTTTCCGTGGCTGCCGAAGGCATTTTCGCAATATCACTCATTTTTTGGATTATGCCGTATTTTCACCACTTATATTATGTAAAAATTAAAGAGCAACATCCCAAGCTTATTAAATAATCCAACACTACTTATACTTATGAACTCAAAAAGTCCTATAATCATAATTTTGGTGCTGATGATGAAATGAGCTTAGAAATCATAGCAAGACAATTACCTGAAGATTATGTATCTGATCAACAAGCATTAGCAGATTTAGATTTTATTGTTACCTTAGGATTTGAACTCTTCGGAACACTTGCAAATACAGGATCTAAATTAGAATATGCTGAAGAAGTTATATTACCTCATCTTAATGATCCCGATACTTATTATATGATTGCTTTGAAAGATAAAAAACCTGTTGGTTATTGTATCTATCAACGAATAACAGAAGACGGTGATAGAGAATATTATACAGATTGTTTAACGAAATCTGAAGTTAATATAATATTTGCAGAACCAAGTTTTTGCATTACAGATCTTGGTGTTACAGCTGAAGAAAGGCGTAATGGTGTAGGAAGAGAATTGATGAAATATGCATTGGAGCAAATTAAAGCGTTAGGTGGAAAACAGGTTTATGCAACGTGCTGGAAAGGAGAACAAGGCCAATCATTATCTTTAGTTAAGAATGTGGGATTTGTTGAGCTTGTTAGTCAAAAGTATGATAATAGCGATCATGGCGTTATAGTGATGAAAAACATTAACTAAATTTAGGCTCGGTGAAAATCTTTCAGGTTTTATTAAAAATCACTATTTTTAATCCCTGAGATCCTTCGGATTCAGGTAGCGCCGGTTCAGCTTTTGATGTGGTTATTGATTGGATTTTTCTCTCTGGAACCTCGAAAAATCCCCGCAGTTATCTAAGAAGAGCTTCACAAATTAGGCGCTAAAACTACATGTTCACCAGAGCCTAAATTTCAAACATATTTATAAATATCAATTATATAGATGATTAAAATGTCAGACCTGATGAAAGATTCACTAAAGTTACATAAAGAAAATAAGGGTAAATTAGCAATTGCCATTAAAACGCCGGTGAAAGATAAAAGAGATCTTGCTTTAGTCTATACTCCGGGTGTAGCTGAACCTTGTAAAGAAATTGCAAAGAACAAAGAAACAATATATGATTACACCTTTAAAGGCAATACTGTTGCAGTTATTTCAGATGGAAGTTCTGTTTTAGGATTAGGGAATATTGGAGCAGAAGCTGCTTTGCCTGTTATGGAAGGAAAATGTGTTTTGTTCAAGCAATTTGCAAATATCGATGCGTTTCCGATTTGTTTAGCAACGCAAGATCCTCAAGAAATAATAAAAACAGTCAAGCATATTGCGCCAGTTTTTGGCGGCATTAATTTAGAAGATATTAAAGCGCCGCAATGTTTTGAAGTTGAAGGAGCTTTGCAGCAATTAGGAATTCCAGTCATGCATGATGACCAGCACGGAACTGCTGTTGTTGTTTTAGCCGGATTATTAAACGCATTAAAAGTTGTCGGAAAAAAACATACTGATATTAGAATTACCGTTAATGGTGCAGGAGCTGCAGGCACTGCAATTATTAAAATCCTTTTGCACTATGGAGTGCCAGAAAAAAATATTATTATTTGCGATACAAAAGGCATTATTCATAGTAAAAGATTAGAGCTTAAAGAAGAATACAAAAAAGAATTAGCAAAGATAACCAATACTGATGCTCGGGAAGGATTATTAGCACATGCATTAATAGGAGCAGATGTGTTGATTGGTGTTTCCAAAGCAAATGTAGTAACTGAAACAATGATTAAAACAATGGCAAAAGATGCCATTGTTTTTGCTATGGCAAACCCTATTCCTGAAATTATGCCGGAACTTGCTAAAAAAGCAGGCGCAAAAGTGGTTGCTACAGGAAGAAGTGATTTCCCTAATCAAGTAAACAATGCCCTTGGATTTCCGGGAATATTTAGAGGAGCGCTTGATGCTAAAGCAACAGAAATTACTACTGCTATGAAACTTGCTGCTGCCCAAGCACTAGCAGGAATGATTAAGAACCCTGATTTTGAAAAAATATTGCCCGAAGTAATCGATAGCAAGGTAGTTCCTTGTGTTGCCGAAGCAGTAAAAAAAGTATGGCTAAAAAATAACAAAGGTTTATAAAGGGAGAACTGTAACATTATGAAGTATAGTGAAATTGTACCACTTTGTGGTTGAGAATAATATGCAAAACTTTAGAAAATTAGGAATTCAAGATTCAATTATTAAAGTATTACCTGAGCTTCATATTGAAGAGCCTACTGAAATTCAGGAAAAGTCTATTCCTTTAATTCTGCAGGGCAAAGATGTTATAGCTGGATCTGCAACAGGTTCAGGGAAAACACTTGCATTTAGCGCAGGTATTATCCATACTGTTCAGCCAGGAAAAGGCATCCAATCATTAGTCTTAACACCAACAAGAGAATTAGCTGAGCAAGTTTCTCAAGCGCTTAAATTGTTTTCACGCGGGACACGCTTAAATACTGTTGTTATTTATGGTGGAGTAGCTATAGGACCGCAGATGAGAGATCTTAGACACGCAGATGTTGTTATTGGAACACCAGGAAGAATTCTTGATCATGTTAACCGGAGAACAATTAATTTGACGCAAGTAGGAGTGCTTGTTCTTGACGAAGCAGATAGAATGTTTGATATGGGATTTAAACATGATGTAGAGCAGATTATACGCTGCTGCCCTGAAAAAAGACAAACACTTTGTTTTTCAGCAACACTGTCCCAAGATGTAACGCATTTTTCTCAAAGATATATGCATCATCCTGTTAAAGTTGCTGTTGAGTGTTATGTTGATCCAAAACAATTAACGCAAGTTTACTATGATATCCACGATCGCCTAAAATTTTCTCTTCTTACTCATTTATTGCAGCAGGAGCATCCTGGATTAGTTATTGTTTTCTGTAATTCGCGGAGAGCTGTAGAAATGGTAACAAAAAACTTAAAGTTAAATCATGTTAATGCACATGCAATTCATGGCGGATTTTCACAAGCTAAACGCAACGATATTATGGAACAAGTCCATGCCAGAAGAGTCTATGTGCTTGTATGCACTGATGTTGCAGCTCGTGGATTGGATATTAAAGGGGTTTCCCATGTTTATAATTATGACCTTCCTATTGATAGTAAGCAATATATTCATAGAATTGGAAGAACTGCGCGCGCAGGCAAGGCTGGAAAAGCAGTGAATTTGCTTTCTCCTCGAGATCATGATAATTTTCAGCGCATACTCCGTGAAAATGAAGTAAGAATTCCACGTGAAGAATTACCTGAAATAAAGCCTGTTCCCGTGCAACCAGTCTATGAAGAAAGAAGATCATTCCATAAACGGCCTTCTCATTTTGGAAGAAGCAATGATAGACATTCTCGCAGCAGTCCGCAGAGATTTAATAGAAGAAGATAAATAGATTAGATATGAATTTATTTAATTTAAAAAATTATTCCTCCTTCTGAAATTTGCCAAAGTAAATAACAATAAAGATAATAATAGGAACTAATAATAAAGGCAAAAGATAGTATAAATATGTCTTTTTTGGCTTAATTTCAGCAATAGGAATTGTCTTGACTTCTTCAAAATCCTCTTCTAAAACAAAATCGTTGACTGCATAACTGACTTCCAATTCCTTAACAGCGCTGGCATCAATACCTGCAAAAGTCCAGACAACTAAAGGATCTTCTTCAAGAATAGTGTAGTTCCCCATTAACGTAAGGTTGTTGATATGCTGAGCTACAGTTTTAGGAATAAGCTCATAAACTTTTAAGTCTTTAACAGCTTCATCAATGCTTATTTTCACTACAACAAGCGTATTTTCTTTTTCTTCACCAGTAAACTTATCCTTAACCGTGACATGAATAAATGATTTTTTCAAAGTTACATGTTCCATAGTTTTTTGATAATCTTCAAGGTTAGCATCAATCTGAGCAAAATCTTCTTCAGTTACTTCAAAGCTGACGACAACAGGATCAAGTTCTTTAACACTTTTGAAAACATCAAAATAATTAAAAACAAAATCCGTCTTAACCTGAACTTCACCAACAACTTGGTTATTTTTATAACCTTTAGCAACAAAGGTATGCAATCCAGGGTCAATAATGACCGCTGTTGTTGGATTAACATCAGAAGCTTCAAAACTTCCAATCAAATTGCCATTATCATATAGTTCATAGTTGTCAATAACCTCTTTGTTAACAATGATATTTGGTGTAATAAAATGTGCTTTTCCGCTTTCATGTGTTTTATACGTCCCGCTCCATGGCCCATAAGTTCCTTCAGCAGGAAAAACAATCTCGATATCAGCAGAAAGAACAGAAGGAAGTAATAATAACGTAAAAACAAATAATAGGTTTACTAACCACAAACTCTTTTTCATAACAACCTCAAACATAAAGATATATTTAAAGATTGTTATAAAGAGGCACAATCCAATTTGTAAGTGATATTGCGAAAAGTGCCACCATCTTTTTTGCGAGGCTTATCTGATGTTTCATCAAATGCTATCCGAGGTTCCAGAGAGGATAGCATCTTCCATAACAAACATCTACAGCCGAACCGATGGTGGCTGCCGAAGGCATTTTCGCAATATCACTCATTTTTTGGATTGTGCCTATTGTTAAATAAATTTATAAATACAAATCATATAAAAGTATCCAACTAGTGATAGTATGAAAAAGGGTGTGGGTAATGTTACGATAGCAGTATTTTTAGTCATCTTATTAGGTCTTTTTATCTTCTCATTCTGGCAAGTTGAAGAAAATGTTGCTTCTAGCAGTACTTCAAATACCATTACAGGCTTTACTTTTCATGATAATTTTGAAACTAAGATTCCTCAAAGAAATAAAAGAGATATTTTACAATCCCAAACAAAAAAACAAAGTGAAAAAGAGTTTTATGACCCTGTTTATGCTGGTTGCCTTGCAAAATTCTGTTCAGATTCTGATGCAAAAGTGCTTAATGAAGAGGGAGATCCAAATATCAAAGGATACCTCTATGGAAAAGATGAAAAAGCTCAATGTGTTAAAGTAGAAGATACCTGTAAAGATGCAAATGTATTGCTCGAGATGTCATGTCCCGAGTACTTTATTAAAAAAATAGTTCTCAATCAACAAAGAGTTGAGGGTTTTGATCAACAAATTAATGCACTTGCACCTGTTCTTGAAGATTTAGAAAAACAAATAATGGAACTTGCTAAGAAAATATTTGGACCAGAAGCACAAAATCTTGATCCAGATGAGTTTAATCAATTAAAAGCACAATATAATGCTTTAATAGAAGATGCCAGCAATAAAGAGTATTTATTAGAAGATCTTAAAGCAAAGAAAGAATTTGCAGAAACTAAAGCTGGCTATGAAATTAAAAAATTTCCTCCAATTAAAACAGTGTATTGTCAGTATGGATGCAAAAATAATGCTTGCCAGCCAATGCAATCAAAATGAAGACTGTGCTGCTGGCAAATCTGCAGTTCCAGATTGCGGTGGAGTTTGCCCTAAATGTGCAACTTGCTATGATAACAAGCAAAACCAAGGTGAAACAGGCATTGATTGTGGTGGACCATGCAAAGTATGCGCAAGTTGCTCTGACGCTAAATGGAATCAAAACGAAGATCTTATAGATTGCGGTGGAGTTTGCCCGGCTTGTTCTCAAGATATGATCAATCAATGTAATAATGGGATTAAAGACACTGGCGAAACAGAGATAGATTGCGGCGGTAAAACATGTCCTGCATGTAAAACTGATTTTCCTGACAAATATGCTCCCAACTGTTTTAATGGTATTTTAGATATGAATGAAGAGAAAACAGATTGTGGTGGAGATTGCCCGCCTTGTAAAAGTATTGATCCAACCTGTTCAGATAAAAAGAAAAATGGTTATGAAACAGGCATTGATTGCGGAGGACCTCAATGTCCTGCTTGTGATGTGCCTGGCAAAGGATGCACTGATTCTGATGAAAGTGGAGAGAAAAATAACTGGGGTTTTGGAACACCTGGCACCGTTACTGAGAAAAATAACCCTGCTGCTTATAATGATGAATGTATTGATGGTAAAAACCTAAAAGAATTTGTTTGCAGCAATAACAAAAAGAAAGAAGTGTTTTATACCTGCAAGGAAAAATGTTTTTCAGATCCAAAAGGACCTGACTATTGCTCTGAAGATCTTGTGTGTGATGATCCTGATGTAAATGCAGGCAGCCTTGTAGTTGATTATGTATTCGGTGAATATGAATTTAAATTTGAACGTGCAATTCCATCAACCGTAATAGTTACTTCAACTAATGGCAAACAAATAGCTTCAAGTCCAGATAAATGCGAAGGTAATACTTTAAAAGAACAGATTTGTAATGGAGAAACTGGCAAAGAAATTTATGAATATTCGTTTGACTGCACTTTTGAAAAATTTGGTGAGCAGCCATTTGATGGATGTTCAAGTTGTAATGGGGTTGGATTTTGTTGCAAAAATGAACAACAAGAATGCAAAGAATCTGATGGTGGAAAAAACATAGCTCAAGCTTCAATGACACTTATTCCTCCATTGTGTGATTGTTCAGGATTTGATAGCGGAACAGATACTTGCGGGATAAGTTATTGCGAACAAGGTTCAGAATCAATTGAAACAACGCCAGCAACTGATGCTTATTGTAAGATGAAATTAAGTTCTGTTGCATCGTTTGGAAGTTATGGCGACAGCGTTAAAGAATATTATTGCGATGGATTGTCTATCAAATCACAATGGGTAGTTTGTCCTGAGGGAGAAGCTTGTGTTAAAGGAGCTTGCAAACCATATAAAACTTGTGTTGATACTGATGCTGAAAAATATCCTGCTGTTGGAGCAGTTCCAGGACAAGCAACTGGTTTGGTGTTAGAATATGGCAAACCAATATATGAAGGTACTATTAAGGATAAATGTTTGAATAATGAAGTCTTGCTTGAAGCAACGTGTGGTGGTGCTAATCCTGGTGAGAATAAATATCATACCATAGGCGATATTAGCAAATTTCCAGCAAAAGATGTTATATCTAAAATATTGGCACAACCGCAATATTATGCAATGTACAGCCAGCATATTTGTAAAGTATGTAAACCACAGAATGGTACTTGGAAGTGTATGGGTAAATGTGTTGAATCAGATCAAGGTGCTTATTGTGATATAACTAAGACGACGTATCCTTAATAAGTCTTATAGCGTGATCATATGAAATATAACAACAATAACTATAAAACAATGGTTCTATTAACAATTACCGTTATTTTTGTCGTCTTTTTATCAATGTCTGTAATAGCTAACCACAATCCTGGTCATTTTGATACCTCTCGGTCAATAAACACCAAAAAAATAGATACTTCAACGGGAAAAACTACCCGTGAAAATTCTCGCATTGAAACAATAGCGCAGGAAGCATGTCAAAAACAAGGTTGTTATGATACTGATGGTTACAGCCCATTGAAATTTGGTACTGTTTATCTAAAGAAAGACAAAAAAACCTGTGATAAAATTCCTGATAGTTGTATCATTGATCGAGGTAAATCATATGTTAAAGAACAAATATGTGCCGAGCTTTCAGGTCCAGGTGCTAACGAGTCATTAGGGCTAGGTTTGAAAACAGAACTCATCGAATGTCCAGGTGGATGTGAAAAAGGTGTATGCAAGTCAGTACAGCAAGATCCTGGACTACAAAAATGTCTTGAAATTGGTTGTTATGATACTGATGGTGGCAATAATCCAACTGTTTTTGGCAAGGTGTTGTTAAAGAAACAAAAAGCAGGGGGATTAGCATATTGTGTTCCTTCTGAGGATTCTTGCAAACCAGTTGAAATAAATGGTGTTAAAAAATGGTTTGTTATTGAGCAAACCTGTAAAGCTCAAGATGCTGGTAAAGGGTATTATATAACTGAAGCAAAATCCCAAGCTTGTGAAGGTCTCTGCGATAAAGGTGTTTGTCAATCTCCTACGTGCAGCGATGAATTACAAAATCAAGGTGAAACAGGTGTTGATTGCGGAGGACCTTGTGATAAATGTATTGGAGAGTTTTGTGAAGATCTAACAGGTGACACACCAACGAATAAAGATTTTGTAACGGTCAATGATATTAATGGTAATCCTTTAGATATTTATGATACATGTGTTGATAATAACGGCAATGAAATTAAAATAACAGAAGTTGCTCCGAGTATTAAAAAACTGCATGAAAAGATCTGTGTTGATAATCAGCAGGAAGATAAAAATTATGATTGTGAACAGGCATGTGTTAATGGGAAATGTGTTAAAACTACTTGTGAGGATACAGATACTGTTGGATTAAATGAAAAACCTAATTTTATCGTGAAGGGAACGTTTACTGAAAAGATTGATGGTGTTGTCAATGAGCAAGGCACCGATTTTTGCACTGATCAACTGGATATATTAGGTGCTACTGCGCCTCATGTTTCTGAAGGAAAATATATTCTTGAAGGTGTTTGCATGTTAGATATTGGTGTAGAAAGGGGAGCTGTTCTTAATCAACTTTCTTGTCCCTTAGGATGTAAAGATGGTGCCTGTATTACTTGTATTGATTCTGATGGTTTGAATATTTCTATTCAGGGAACAACTCAGGGTTTTCTCTCAAAAGAAGATATTATTCTTGCCAATGATCAAACTAATGCTATTGAAGGTGATATCACAGAAACTGATTCTTGTTACACAGACATTCCTAATTGGCCAACTAAAGTTAGTTCTTGTCAGGGAAAAAACTGCTATTTGAGGGAATTTATCTGTAATTATAATGTTAATAATGATTATCTCATGAATTCTTATTATCCTTCTTGTCCACAAGGATGTGTTGATGGCGCATGTTTGCAATGTGATGTTGTTGATGATAGCGAATTTTCTAGTCAAGTAGATGGTGTTGGTGAGAGCGATGAATTTGAACAAATTAATCTTATTGATGGAAAACCAATCATAGGTGATCCTGCTGCGCCTTTTACCTTAGTTATGTTTAATGCATATGGAGATCCACATGCAAAAAAATGGTACAAAGAAACATTCCCACTGATAAAACATTATTACATTGATACTGGTAAAATTAATTTTCAGATAAGAGAAGTGGATCCAAAGAACTGGAATTGGTTAAATCCTAATCTTGCACAAACAGATCGTGCAACATTTTGCGCAGAAGAACAAGGCAAGTATTGGGAATATGTTGATTATTTATTACATGAAAATTTTAATGTATATGATACTGCAGCGCTTATTGAATACGCAGATTACGTTGGTATGGATCTTATTCAGTTTCAAAATTGTTTAGATTCACCTCAAACTCAAGCAAAGGTTGATAAGGATGTTGCGCTTTCAAATTTATTTACTATTGATGGTGTGCCTTATTTTGTTGTTCATGACTTTCCTGCTGGAATTGAAGACATTGTAATTAAAGGTGCTAAAGATTATAATTCATTTAATACTATTTTTCAATATTATCAGTATTTTGGCGGTTGTTATGAAGCAAAAGGATGTTATGATAGTGATAAAGGCATAGATTTAGGCTGGGACAGTGATTTAGGGGAGAATTATGAAATTGGAATAACAAATGGTTACACTTCAGATGGAGCTTATAGTTCACAACAAGATACTTGTGTTTCAGCAGAAGATGTTTTTGGCAGCAATTATGATTTTGCCAATGATCCTAATCTTGAACCTAATGATGTAGGAGTTATTGAAGGAAGCTGCGGTAATAATCAGCAAGGAATTACCGTTAATTCAGATAATGAATTTGATGATTATTTTGTTGAACCTACGCAGGCTGATTGGTATAAATGTGAGTATGGATGTTTTGACGGAAGGTGTTCTGATAAAAAATATACTAAATGTTTGGATCCTGATGGTAGTGATATTTATACTAAAGAACTAACTAAAGGTTGGACATGGGATAACCAAGAAATCTCTCAAGAAGATTCATGTTTAGCTTCTCAAGATCCAGATTCAAAACAATCAACAGGTGATTATATACTAGAAGGAATATGTTCTGAAAGTAATGATATTCCCTTTGATAGTTTTGTTGATACTTGTACCTTTGGTTGTATTGATGGTGCATGTCAGTGTCCTGCATTAGGTTGGGAAAAGATCGAAAGTGGCACAACTAAACATTTAGTAGGTATTTGGGGTAGTTCAAGTAATGATGTGTTTGCGGTAGGTTATGATGGAACAATTCTTCATTATAATGGTGTAAGTTGGACTGAGATGGAGAGTGGAACAAAAGTACAAAAAGTACATTTAAGTGGTATCTGGGGCAGTTCAAGCAATGATGTATTTGCTGTAGGTTGGGATGGAACAATTCTTCATTATGATGGCAATACTTGGACTGAAATGGAGAGTGGAACACCATATACGTTATTCAATATTTGGGGCAGTTCAAGCAATGATGTATTTGCTGTAGGTTGGGATGGAACAATTCTTCATTATGATGGCAATACTTGGACTGAAATGGAGAGTGGAACAAAAGTAGGTCTAAATGGTATTTGGGGTAGTTCAAGTAATGATGTATTTGCGGTAGGTCATGATGGAATAATTCTTCATTATAATGGCAATACTTGGACTGAAATGGAGAGTGGAACAAAAGTAAGTTTAAGTGGTATCTGGGGTAGTTCAAGCAATGATGTATTCGCTACACGTTATGAAAAAATACTACATTATGATGGCAATACTTGGACTGAGATGGAGAGTGGAACAACTAAATATTTAGTAGGTATTTGGGGCAGTTCAAGCAATGATATTTACACAGTTGCTTATAATGGAGAAATTATTCATAGCATATGTAAAACTCAGCAAGAAACACCAGAAGGATTCCTCGTCAATAATTGCCGTTATATTAAAGGAGGTTTTGACAATACCGGGAAAGCAATACCAGGAACGAACTACCTGTTGTGTGATGTTAAAAATAATGGTGATCAAAGTTATAATTTTCAAGAATTAGGTTCTTATATTGAAGCAGACGGTTATTTCTGGAACCAGCTCGTAAAAACAGAAGTACCTATTCAATTTAATCCTGGTGATAGTTTTACCTTTGTAGAACAGGGAAAAATGGACGGTCTTGTTTTAAATGAAGAATATTGTAATGGTAAGAAGATCAACTTCGGCATTTTCATAGACAAAGGGCTTGTAGAAGATTTCATCTATCAGCAAGAAGTTCCAGTGACTTGCTTTGATTACAATCAATGTCCAACAGTTGTTCAGAATTGGGGCAATCTAGTTCATAAGCAATCAACACTTATATCAGGAAATACAGGACAACAGGAAACAGATACTTGTGAAGGAGATGTATTATATGAATATATTTGCGATGTAAATCAAATAAAATCAAATCAATTTATTTGTCCTTATGGATGTGATAATGGTGTTTGCCTACAATGTAATCCAAATGAACTAAAATGGGAGAAAATGGAGAGTGGCACAACTGAGGATTTATTGGGTGTTTGGGGCAGTTCAAGCAATGATGTATTCGCAGTAGGTTTTTATAATTTTGGTCTGCAAAAGAGTGGAATGATTCTGCATTATGATGGGATAAGTTGGAAAAAAATGGAAACTGGCGCAATTAAGACTTTAGCTGACATTTGGGGTAGTTCAAACAATGACGTATTTGCTGTTGGTGAATCTGTTTTTGGTATAGAAGAAACTATTCTGCATTATGATGGTGTAAACTGGAAAGAAATGGAGAGTGGAACTAAGAGTTTGTGGGGTATTTGGGGCAGTTCAAACAATGATGTATTTGCTGTTGGTTATAGTGGAACAATTCTGCATTATGATGGTGTAAACTGGAAAGAAATGGAGAGCGGTACGATTGCTGGTTTAGAAGGTATTTGGGGCAGTTCAAACAATGATGTATTTGCTGTTGGTTATAGTGGAACAATTCTGCATTATGATGGAGTAATTTGGAAAAAAATGGAAAGTGGCACTACTGAGGAGTTATGGGATATTTGGGGCAGTTCGAGCAATGATGTATTTGTAGCAGGATGGGGTGGAACAATTCTGCATTATGATGGAGTAAGTTGGAAAAAAATGGAGAGCAACATAGTTGGGCATTTATTGGGTATTTTTGGTAATTCAGACAGTGATGTATTTGCTACAGGTACAGGTGGAGTGATTCTACATTATGATGGTGTAAGCTGGAAAAAAATGGAAAGTGGCACAACTGTGCATTTATCGGATATTTGGGGTAGTTCAAGCAATGATGTTTATATTGTTGGTGACCAAGGAACTATTCTTCATCTAAACAAAGCATGCTCACCAATTGAACCAACAAACACTTGTACTGACACAGATGGCGGAGATGAACCATTTATATATGGAAAAACAACAGGATTAAACTATGACTATAATGAAATGATTACAGGCAGCGATCAATGTTTCACCGGCAAAGAAATACTTGAGATGTCACCAAATCTTAATTTGGTTATTAACAGTGATAAAACCTATGTTCAAGAATATTATTGTAAAGAAACAGAACAAATAACCTCAGCATATATTGAGTGTCCTTGCAATCAAGGAGCTTGCGGCTGCCAGGATAAAGATGGGAATAATATATTTGAAGCAAACACTGCAAAAGGTTACGAAACATTTGATGAAACTACAAAAAATAATCCTCAATCATTTATAGAATCCCCTGATTTTTGCACAGCATATTCCACATTAGAAGAAGTAAAAAATAATCCAGTACAATATGGTGATTATGCCGTAGAATCGGTCTGCAAAGACAATATCATTGTCGGCTACGAAGAACCGCAAAAATGCCCTGAAGGTTATCATTGTGAATCTGGCAGTTGTGTTTCTGATGAAGCATGCATGCAGTTGCTTGACTATAAAAAAGGAATACCAACAGAGAAAGAGTACCTACAAACAATAAGTATTGCGCCTGATAGCAATTTTAGTAAAGCTGGTGCCCGATTAGTATTTGGGTATCCAGATGCCTCATTTCAAGAACCAATAACTTATTTGAAGATTCTTCCTCAGCAAAAAAGCTTCTATGCTTATAATCTCACCTTTATGCCGCCGATTGACTTATTAAGTAATGCTTTTTTTGCTGATAAGCACTTGATAAACTTCCAAGGATATGAAGCTGAAGTTCTTGATAGTTATTACCTTCCAAATTATCCTAGTTACTTTATGTTAAAATTGCTGTTTAGTAAATACACTAAAGTATTTAATTATCCTGGAGAAAGTATCAGCTTTGCTTTTGAAGATGGCAATTGCCATAAATTAACGCTTTTAGAAAGCAATATTCAGTATAAATCTTCTGATCCTGATTCATTAGATTTTGATAAAACTTGGTGTGAATTCTCTTTAGATGGAAATGCTTTTTTTATACATCCTGGAATTCCTGATGAATTCAGCGTTGCAAATAATATAGAGTTCTACTTAAATCTTACCGAGGTTATTGTTGATAATAAACCAACGTATAAATGCAAACTTGCCATCGAACCAAGAATCGTTAAATTCTTTAATGGGCAAGACTACGAAGCGTCATCAGTAACTGTTAACAACGAAGTGATAACGAGCATAAAACCATCTGTTTACAGAAAAGATCCTTATAACAAAAATATTTTATTAGGTTTTGGTTACAATTATACACCTGAAAATACACAATTTCTGAAACTTGGTGATGCCTTAACTGATCCCTTGCTTGAAACTTTCAGTATTAGATTTGGATATCTCAACGATCAAAACCAAGACAATCCTAGGGAAGAAATCAGTTTTGTTGGTGGATCAAGTTCAGCAGAAATCGTATTCACTAATAATGATGGTCAAGATGTAACATTGCCATTATCTGCTGATGCTTATGCTTATGAAAAAGCAGTATTTATTGCGCCGAGTGGACCAAAATTAATTACGAGTAATAATCTTGGAAGTGCTCAAGTAACTGATAAAGAACTTACCTACTGGGGAACTGATGCCCCTGTGGAATTTGATCAACATCCAGATGAAAGAGTATATCTTGAAGGTGAATCATGCTCGGGATTGCTAGCCACAGAGAATAAGCTGACTGCTTGTCAAGAGGCATATTTTATAATTATTGATTTCAATAATAACGCTCATCTTATGCAAATAAAATCAATAGACATTTTTAATCAAAAAATGGTTATTAATGATGTAACATATGGTAAATCTTACGCTATTTCTTTTACCGTACCCAGTTCTAATACTTATTATACTTATCCTTTTGATGACAGTCCAAACTCCAAATTTAGTTTAAATATAGTTGATACTACAATCACGTTTAGTGACCTTGGCTTTGGTGGTTATAAACAATCAGGAAACAATTTAGAACTTCCGATGAGACCAATTCTAACAAAAGAGAATGCAAGTCTTTACTTAATCAACAAGTATACAGCATCACAATCATTTGAAGGAATACTCTTTGTTGAACACAATGATCAACAACTTCCATCATTTAATTATCTTGGTATCAAGCAAACTCCAGGTGGTACATTGTCACCAGCTGATGAATTTGTAATTGGAGCATACTATGATGATTTGAATAATGATATAATTAAATTCTATGCAAGCACACTTCAAGAAACAGATGGTTTTGGATGGTATCCAGCAACCAAAACAAACAATGATTTTGAAGTGTTTATGACCCTTAAAGGAACAAAGATAATTTATGATATTGCTGACAAGAAATCATTACTTATTGACCATCCTTTAGAAGCTATTTGGGGACAGTTTTTATTCATTTCAAAACCTGACAAATCACAAACCTTTATTGATAAAGATTATTCTGAGAATAGCTATGCTTTTCATTATAATGAAACATTGAGGGCAAGAGTACCATTTGAAAAAGTTTATAATCCTGAATTATTAGCAGATGGTGAAATAAAATAATAATTAGAGAATTTTGCAAAATTCTCATTAGATAATCATCCTTTTATGGGTGTATAGTTCTCGCGCTTTTTCTAATTCGTTACTATCGTTAATACCTAGCCATCCATCAGTAAAAGGAAATACATAAACTGGTGTTTGCTCAGCTAAATATTTGATGAAATCACCATTGCTCCCTGCTGGATGATGCTGCAAGAATAAAGCAACACTGGAAATATCTTTGCTGTTTAAAAAATATAAGCACATGGCAGTTAAAGTAGTTGCAGGAGATTTTGGTTTTTCTTCAAAACCAATAATTTTATTTTCTTTATCTGTTTCAACAACGCCATACTTGTTTGCAATTTTTTCCTTAACCTGTAAATCAATAACACCTAAGACTGTTGCTTTTTTATCATTAAAATAATCTTGCATCTCAACCAGACTAAAATCAAAGAGATTATCTCCGCCAATTATGAGGAGGTCATCAGTTATTTTTTTCTCAGTAATAGCAAATTGTACATCACCTATTGCTCCGCACATTTCTTCAGGGGTGTTCGTCATATCATTAACAATCTCAATATGCTTAGAACTAAGGATAGTTTCTTTCCAATCAACAAAATCATGATAAAACTTGTTGTTGGTGATGATATAAATAGTATCAACAGCAGAAAGTTCTTCTATCTTTTCAATAAGGTAATTAATTAAGGGTTGGTCTACTATTGGGGTGAGGGCGATTGGTGTTTGTTTTGTTTGTTTATCTAGATTACTCGACTGTTTTAGTGCATTTGAGGATAGGATGAGGGCTTTCATGGGACTTTTCGATAGGGTGGTATATATAAAAGTTTATAAAGTAAATTTTATTTCTATACTTATTAAGTATAGATTTTTATTACTAATAGTTAGTAATAACTGTATTTGAAAAAGTTGATTTACTATGGTTCAAGAACATCATCAATATGACTTTGGACATCTTATTGAATGTGAGACTACACTTGATGAGAAAGTTCGTTTTGCGCCTAATGTTATAATAATTGGCGGTGGAAGATGCACGGGAAAAACGACAACAATCGACCATCTTCTAGCATTGCAAGATCAAAAGCGTGTTCAAGATGTGGAATTTAGTGTCACTTTTTTAAGGTCACATGCTTCACGAGAGAAAAGACCAAATGAAGTTCTCCATAGAAAAAGACGGACACATGACTCAAAACCGAGAGATATTTTACAAGATGGCATCACCAAGGGAAGTTACTATCTAGCTTATGAACTTGGAGAAAATCTCTATGCATTTCCTCCCCCAGGTGATCGAATTAAGCGGAGAGCGTTTTCACCGCTCAAAAGATTAGAACCCAACTATAAAAGCCTTGTTAAACCAGATGATATTAGAACTAGGGTATTTGCACCTCTTTATGTTTGTCAAACAACATGTCCAGATGCTTTTCTTAGATTACGTGAAATTTTTCCTAATGGAGTATATGTAATTACTGGACTAGATGAAACCAATGCTGATCAAATTGATAGGCGCGTTGAAAAGAGAATACGAGACACTCTTTCAGGACAACAGCTAAGAAGACGAGATTTAACTCGTGACAAATTTGATAAGTTAGTTGAGAATGAAGCAGAAAGAGTAAGGGCATTAAATTCTAAATTTATGGAGCTTAGTTCCACATATGCAGATATTGTTTTAGACACTTCCAACCCAATTGATCCTTCTTCTCGATTTTATACCCAAGCTGTGTATGAAACAGGATATAGAAATGCTAGCAGAACCGCACTTTATGCACAGAGACATATCTTTGATTTCATGATAAATAATCAACAGAAACCTGATCCAAGGAATATTCATGAAAACTTTGTTGCAGATAAATTGGAACGCTTATTTGGGCAAAACCTTCCCGATATTTTAAATAAACTAACCCAATTTAAACCATTACTTATTAGAGATCAAGACGGTTTAAGACAGCTATTAGAGAGAGAAAAGATTACCTACGAGGGTTTTAAGAGAACATATAATGGCATTGATTTTGTTGTATTTAAAAGACAAGATGGCGATACTATTATTGGATTTAAGTATTTAGGTAGTGGTCCAAGAACACAAGACTCCTTTTTGAATTTTCAAGAACAAACATTATTAAAGATAGTGCTTGGTATCTTAGGAAATGCTTATGAAGAACAACAACAGAATAGAGGCATAAGATATTCATTAAGTGATAAACCAGGGACGCCAGGATTAGTAATGAGATTTTATCAGGATCTAGATGATGCGCTTAAACGAGGTACAACCAGTTCTTATGATAAGAATGGTTCTTAGTATGCTAAAGAACGTGCTTTCATTACTGTTTACTCTTCAGGTAAATGCTGTAGCAAACTCAGCCGCGCTTCAGTAATTGCAACAATGTATTCAAATAAATTTCTTACTTCAGTAATAAACCATATTTCTCGTTTTCCCAAGCTCGTAAGTGTTTTTTTAAGCATTTCAAGCGCATCATTTCTTTTATTATATAATTCAAATACTTTTTTATTATTAAACTTATAAAAGATTTCGTCATACAACTGGCACGATTCTAATAGTAAATCAAGAACTGTACAGCTTGTTTTTGAAAGTTTGATATTCTCTTTTAACATTTCTCGAGCAGAATATTTAATGACGTCGGTCATTTTATCAATAAAAACAATAATAGTATAAACGATTGAATTATGGTATTCATCTGATAACCCAGATTTATTTAAAATTCGAAGTGCATAACTCGTAAATCGTGTAATAGAATCATGTTTTTCTTCGATGGTATCTAATAAAATGGTATTTCCCTCTTTACATCCTTTTACAAAATCACTCATCGCATCAACAAATAAACGTAAAATTCTTCTCATTACTGTTTCAAACTCTTTAAAAGAGACGCTCGATATGTCTTTAATAACACACATATTCTCTTTTTGAAGAATGATTTCAAAACCAAGTAGGCGGCGAACTTCTTCATGAATTATTGAAATTACACTAACATCATTTCCTACTCTAAAGTGAGGAACTAAAGGATTAGAAAAATGAAGTTCTATTTCATCATAACCTTTTCTATAAAGACTTCGTATATAAAAAATGATTGAAGTTCTATCTAAAAGAGAAATATCAGCGTTGATTTTTTTAATATCTATTGCTTTTTCTGTTGATATAATTAACTTATTGCCCTTTTCTTGGAGTTCTAACTCTTCTCCTTTTTTGACGCCAAACATCTGCGCCCATTTTCTTGGCAAAGAAATCAATTGTGTAGATTCTGCAATTTGAATGACTTTTCTTTTCATAAGTTATAAGGTTATTGTAGTATATATATAAACTTTTTCATTTTATATAAAGTTTAATCATTTTAATCAGAATATATAAATATAGCTAGAAGTTTAAGGGGATAGAATAAAAATGAAAAATAAAGTTCGTGAGAAAAGGGGGGGAAAAGAATTATTATATTCTACTACTGAGGTTGTAGCTGAAGCTATGAAAAATCTCAAAGAAAACAAAAGATTAGACTTGAGCTGGGAGCAGGAAGAAATACCGTAGAGAGAACTTTGCAAAATACTCGCAAAGCTCGGGTTACTGCCAGTTCGCATTGAGATATCTTTTTAACAAAGCAATTTTCTCTCTGGAACCTCGAAAATTGCTCGATATGCACCTCGAAAATGCTCACGAAATTGGCAGTAACCATAATTTTGCAAAGTTCTCTAGACATAACACCGAAAAGACGAACAGGATGCGTCAATTTCAACTGAATTCTGATTAGTTCAGGGTTAAAACCTGCATGGGAGTTTAATCTTGGCAATTTTGCTTATTTTAATAGTTTATTTTTCTTTCTTTCAGCTAAATGTAAATAATTTTCATTTGAAATAACAGACTTCCCAATTTTCTGTTCCAGTTCTTTTCGTGTATTCTTAGCAATGTCTCCGCCTTCTTTTGCGGTTTGTTTTAACTGTGGAAACTCCTTTGCGTCTTTCGCAACAGTAATATCAGTTGTAGCTTTCTCACCAACCATAGTTAAAATCAATTCCCAATCAGTCATATGATCTCTGAGATTTTGGTTCGGTTTCTTCAATCCCTTAAACTGCTTGTATTCACCAACTGTCTTACCAAATGTTGCCTTTGAGATTTCATTAGTCAGAATGGCGAAATCGTTCTCTTCTTGGATGCCTCTTGATTTCCATTCATCCGTTAAATCTTGCCTTATGGCAATGCCCCTTAACCTTTTGTCTATCCAGTTTTTTGGATAACCTTTGAGTTCATAGTATTCTTTCACCCTATCTTGAGCAAGCTCTGGATTTTCAATTTCTTCAATTCTTTCCTTACCAACCTGAGCTAACCACATCTTAAACGGCTCTGCTTTCTTGGATGGAATTGACTGGATAAGCCGAAAAGCATTTTTGGTATTGACGCAATCAGTATATCGTGATTTGCCATCCTCAGCTGGCATTTTCAAACCGTTACAAATTGTAACGAGTTGGGATTCTCTATGTTTAAGTACCCTCCAATAGGTCATTGGATTATCACTTTCACTTAATACTGCAACTATATCAACAACAGAATAAAACCATTGATTATCATGCCAAAGTCTCCTAATCTTCCTATCTTGAAATACAATTAACCCTTTTTTAATATCTTTATCTACCATGTTGATTTTCAAGAAGAGTAATAAGTATAAATAATTAATGGTGATATACTTATTAGATAAGAACTCCTTAATAAAACCACAAGAAAAATAAAAAAAGGTTAAAAACCTTTATTTCTTAGCTGGAGCTGCTCCGCCTTCAGGCGCTGCTTTTTCAACAGGCACAAGCTCGTCGATAATTGGCAATGGTATGCCAACTTCGATCATACGCTTCCTGATTTCTCGCTTTTCTTTGCCTTCTAATTCCTTCATAATTGCTTTAGCGCGAGATTCAAACTCAGCACGGCGTCTCTTAATCTCTTCTTGTAATTTGATCTTTTCTTCTTCAAGCGCTTTTAATTCAGCTGCGCTCAATTCAGTTTTACCTAATTTGATTTTATCAGCAAAAGCTCCTTGATTAACTGCTTCAATAGTTTCGTGAGCAGATTTTCCTTCTACAAGAATTCCCATAGATTGACAGGTTCCAAGAATTTCTTTAACTCTGCCAAAGTTATCCTTGCCTAATAAAGAATCCTCTTTCATTTTAGCAATTTTAATAATTTGCTCAATTCTTAAGTCTGCTACTTTTTCAGTTAAAGGATTAGATGCTCCTTTTTCAATGCCTGCTTCTTTTTTAATTAAGGCAGATGCTGGAGGAGTTCCAACAGTAACTTCAAAAGTTTTAGTATCTTTATCAATAAGAACTTTAACCGGGACACTCATCCCTTTGAAGTCAGCTGTTTTTTTATTAATTTCAGAAATAACCTGACCAATATTTATTCCCATTGGCCCTAATGCAGGTCCTAATGGTGGGCCTGCTGTTGCTTTGCCGCCTTCAACCAATGCTTCAACTACTTGCTTAGCCATTAATATTCATGAATTTGTTGAGTGTTTATAAAGGTTTTGGATAAATTTTATATGTATTGAAGAGAAACCATGAAATGTGTTTAATGAGGAGATAGTATGAACAATGATGAAGAAACAACTAAAGGCATTACTATTGGCGATATACTTTCTTTAATTTCAGATGAAGAAGCTAATCATAAGGGATATTCTCATGATGTTACTGATCAACAATATTCAAATGGTCATGATCCATTAGAGGTGTATCTAAAGAGAATGGGAAAAAGAACGCTCTTGACCAGGAAAGGAGAGCAGGCACTTGGAGCTGCAATGAGTGAAGAGAGAACCAAGTCTTATAAAGCAATGTACAGGAATGCTGATGTAGTTGTACTTTATTTTGGAGGAATTGTTAGCAGATTACATAATACTGTTGATGAACGGGTTGAATCGTATTTAAGTTCTCATGATTCACCTCATGCAGATAAAGATTTTGTTGACACGTATTTTAGATTAGGTTATGATTCTGAGAATGAGACTTCTGAAGATGAAGCTGGAACTGAAGATGCAAAGAAAAAACAAATAATGCTTGAACTTAACGCTGATTTTGAAGCTTCTTATAGGAAAATTGTAGAATATGCAAGAAATCTAAAAAGCAGAAGAAGAAAATTAGTAGGAACTAAAAATCTTAAAACAAGAAAAAAATATAGTGAAGAAATTGTACATTATACTGAAGAGATACTTGCTGAAGCTAAAAAATGGCAATTAAAAACCAAGTATGAAAAAGGACTAGCTCAACTTGTAACAGATACGTACAGAGATCTTAAGGGAATTAGAGAAGATAAAGAAGCTTTAACAAGAGAAGTACGTGAAAGATATGGTCTCGATAAAAGAAAAGGTTCAACCTTTAGAATTCCTCTGTTAGATTATATAATTGAAGATATGGAACAAAACAGAGCAGCTTATGCACGCGCTGCTCGATCATATCGAAGATTATATGATAATCTTGTCGGAGCAAATTTGCGATTAGTAGTGAGTATTGCAAAAAAATATACTAATAGAGGGCTTCAGTTTCTTGATTTAATCCAAGAAGGAAACATAGGTTTAATGAAAGCAGCAGACAAATTTGAATATCAACGTGGATATAAATTTTCAACGTACGCAACATGGTGGATACGACAGGCAATAACACGAGCACTCGCAGATACTGGACGAACTATACGCGTAGGCGTACATAAAAATGAAATATTGAATAAAATACATAGAGTAAAAAGTAGATTAGAGCAAGAGCTTAGAAGAGAACCTACAAGAGCAGAATTAGCAGAAAAGCTCGAACTACCGGTTGAGAGGTTAGACACTCTATTACAACAAGGAAGAGACACAATTTCACTTGAAACACCTATCGGAAGAGACGATGATAGTGAACTGGGTGATTTAATGGAAGATGAAACAGCAGTAGATCCTATTGAATTACAGAAACAAGCTGATTTAGGAAGAGTAATAGACGTAGTTTTAAGAACCTTGAATCAAAGAGAAGAAAAAATTCTTAGATTACGTTATGGAGTTGGCAGGGAGTATCAACATGAAGATAAAGCTAAAGATGGACATACTTTAGAAGAGATTGGAGGTAAATTAGATTTAACAAGAGAAAGAATCAGGCAAATTGAAAAAGCTGCATTAAACAAATTAAGAACTCGTAGAGGTAAAGATGAACTTAAAGAATATTTAGATGAATAAAAGACCGTAGTAAACAATATATTGTTTATCTATCTCCGCAATGCCCTTCGCCAGTCTTTGCCTTCATACAATTTAAAGAACAATGCTGCCGATTATAAAAAATAGTTCCTGTCTGCTGACTGCATCGTGGGTGAACAACATAACTATCTTCATCACAAAAAGAAACAAGTTTTTCTTTTCTGCCATCATCATAGACAACATAATCATTAAAAACATAACCCTCACGTTTTAAATATGTTCCATGATCTGTTGGATTCGACCTTATGCAGGTATTTGAATCAAGACATCTTCCATCATAGCATCCATATTCGCAGGGAATTGTTTTAACCCAATCATGGTTATAAGAACAATAGTATTCTTTCAATTCATATTTTTTAGTGACAGGATTATAACTGCAAACATCTTCTTTATTTACGGTAAAAAAATTGTTATCTTTAAAACTTACAATACCGGTAATGCGTGTATTAATACCTCCATCAGTATCAAAACAAAGCTCATCGCTTAATACCGTAGGACGAGCTGTACCAATAGTATTGCCTACAATGTTATTACCTGAAGGATCAAAATCAGAAACAAGAAAGGAAGTGCCAAAAATAGCTATAAGAAGAACAACAAATAGAGAAAATACCATATGTTCTTTAGTTATACTGTGCAATGAAATCCCTCTTTTTCCCTTTTTTAAGTGCTTTTTGCTTATAAATGTTATCTTTTCAATACAATTATATTTTTACTTAATGATTTATGAAGATAATAAGTAAATTCCTTGATAATTCTCCAGTTGGTTGTCTTTATAATCCTCTTATAATCAACAAAATCAGGGAACATAACAACAGCGTTTTCAGTGATTTGTTCAGCATTTTTGAGAAAGCTAAGGTAAAGCTTGTTGATATCCTGAATTTTACCACTATTCTTTCCGTAAGGGAGATCAGTAACAATAGCATCAGCTTCGATGTTAAGAGTTGCTGCATCACCTTTGATCAGTTTAACATTATATAAGTGATAATGATTCACATTTTTTCTAGCAGCATCCAACATAGCTTGAGATAAATCAACACCCATAACCTTCAACCCCAAAAAGCCTGCTTCAACCAATATGCCGCCACTTCCGCAAAATGGATCTAAGAGAGTCCCTTGGTTAATAACCATATTTATTGCAGCTCGCGCTAGTTTTGGATGCAATGATGTTGGATGCAATACTGGCTTCATATGGGCTTTTCTCTGCAAAAATTCTTTTTTATTGCACCATATTTTCTTAGCTGCTATATACTGTTTGCCGATGTTGAAAAAGTGAAATTCAGTTTCAGGATTATGCAGGCAAACTTGTGGATGTTGTAAACGAGTATACACAAAACCTGCAAGGATCTGTTCATCATTAAATCCATGACAACGAACAGCAAAATTGCGTTTATAGTATTTTTGCCATGAAAAGGTTTTTGCTTTCATATATAGTGTTTTTTTCGATCCTGAAAAAAGAATTTGATAGGCATCGTGAGTGTACGCTAATCTCGAGATAAAGGTTAGATTTTTTTCCTGTTTAAATGAAGGAGAAATAATGAGAAAATTATTATGCAGAGTATAAGCGCTCTGCTTAATATGAAGCAATGAGATTACTTCATAGGCAGCAAGATCAATATTTTCTTGGGAAAGTTCAAAAAGGATCTTCATAAGCCTAGTTATAAGTCATCGGCATACATTCGCCCAGAGTACATCCATTTTTGCAAGTAACTATTTTAGACTGCATCATACCTTGTTCGCAATAAAATTCTTCTAATTGGGTATAATTAATACATCGATCATATTTAGTAATACAAGTAGTATTAGTTCCAAAATAAGTATGCCCTACTGAGTTAGTATTAATGCCGTTATCGGTATCTAAACAACCAGGTTGGCAGGAAGGCGCTGAGGCAGGTTCAGAAGAAGAAGTAGTAGTAGTTGATTTCTTTCCTTGATCAGGAAATTGCGCAGTTTTTTGAGGAGAATTACCTTTTTGAGCTTCATTAACAAGTTGTTCTTTATTAGAATTATCATCATTTCCACCCCATAATAACGATAATCCATATATTAAAATAAAAACAGCAGCGATAAAGATAATAACAGGGCCTTGAAATTTTTTCCAGCCAAATTTCAAGAGTGAACTCATATCAAAATTAACATCTTCATCTTTCTTAGGATCATACATAGGTGGTTTCATAATTTCAAGGTTTTTAAAGGTTGTGTAAAAACGGGCTTCGGTGAAAATGTAGTTTTTGGTGCCATGCTTGTGATTATCTTTCAAATTAATGAGCGAGAAAAAAGGAAATTCCAATAGGAATTTTTTCCTTCTTATAAATAAGCGGGATAATCACGGCACCAAAACCGAGGCTATGCCGAGATTTTCACCGAAGCCGCAAAAAAAGTACGTAATAAGTCATTTTTCAGTTTTAGCGCCAGTTCAGCTTCTAAATGAATTTAAAATTGGATTTTTCTCTCTGGAACCTCGAAAAATCCCCAAAGTGAATTTAAGAAGAGCTTCACAAAAGTAGGCGCTAAAACTCCAGACTTATTACGTACTTTTAACAACAATATTTATATATTTACAAAAATCAAAACACAATATGGCTAAACGCGGCAGACCTATCTTTTCTCCAATACGACAGAATTTAATAGAAATTCTCTTTTTTCTTGGTAAAGGCTATGGTTATGAGCTTCATAAAATTTACAACAGCTTGTTCCCTAAATGCACTAATAGAGTTGTTTATTATCACTTGAGAAAAGGCGTTTCTTTAGAAGAGTTTAAGCTTGAAAAAGTCAAAGTTGAACACGGCAATTATTCGTGGGGATCAACTGCAGAAAAAAGTTATTATTCTCTTGGGAAAAGCGCTCAGCCAAAACAAGACCAACGGATTAAAGAATGGCTTGATAAGAATCGTCAGAATAAAAGTGAATAAGCACTATCTTTTTTGATGCTTAATTTCAATATATTAAATCACAAAAGCTTCTTAAAAAAACCAATTAACGCAAAAGCTTCCCTCCTTGTTAAAAATGATTTGCCTAATATCTTTTTCCATAATATTAATTGTGTTTGTTTTTTCTCGGGTGTTGAAAAATCAATGGTTTCAATAATCTTTTTAATATAACGATAACAAACTTGTTTTTCAGTAATAGTTGCTGGTGTAAATCGATCGGTAGATTTATCTGAATGCGATTGAAATAATTCATAGAGTATAATGCCGACAGCATGGCTGATATTTAATGAGGGATATTTTTTGCTTGCAGGTATAGAAACAACGAAATCACATTGTTTGATTTCATTATTGGTTAAACCATCGCCTTCCCTGCCGATCCATAAGCCAATGTTTGTATGCTTAAGGGGATGTAATTTTGCAGCTAACTGCTTAACGGTTAAAGGACTTCTTGGTAAATTATAATCATTGCTTAATCGAGCTGTTGTTCCAATAAGATAATCAAAATCCTTGAAAGGAAGTTTCTTGAGAATCTTCGCTTTCTTCAAAATATGCTGAGCATGTTTTGCGCGCTTGATTTCTTCAATATCTTCTTTAGCTAATTTTGGTTTAACCAAAATTAAATCAGAAATATCAAAATTAGCCATGATACGCGCAATAGCGCCAAGATTGCCTGGTGTTCCAATTTCCTGCAATATTATTGTTAGTTTCATTTAGTTGATAATAACAAGATGATTTAATATAAGAATCTTACGGTAGATTGTACGTAATAAGTCTGGAGTTATAATCATTAACTATAAAAAGCCATGATTACTTTAAGAGCTATTATGACTCACATAGTTATCATTGGAGGAGGTTTTGGAGGAATATATACTGCTAAAGAGCTTTTGAAACATCTTGATCAGGACAAAGATTCAATCACCTTAATCAACAAAACCAATTATTTTCTCTTTACGCCGATGCTTCATGAAATTGCTACCGGCGGAATATCATTGCAGCATATTGCAGAACCAATTAGAAAAATTATAAAAAACAAAAACTTCGAATTTCTTGAAGATGAAGCAGCTGAAATTGATATCAATAAAAAGATAGTTAAAAGAAAGCTGGGAACACCAGTATCTTATGATTATCTTGTTGTTGCTGCTGGCGCTGGCACGAACTTCTTCAATATTCCTGGAGCTGAAGAATATTGTTATACCCTCAAAGATCTTCATCAAGCATTTGACATACGAAATAAAATTATCGAACAACTTGAAACTGCTGAACGTGAACAAAGCAAAGACCATTATTTAACTTTTGCTGTTCTTGGAGCTGGACCAACAGGCGTAGAATTAGCCGGAGAAATTATTGAATTTGCGCAACAAATTAAAGAAGACTGCCATAACATTAAAGATAGAAAAATAATGGTGTATCTTATACAACGTGGACCAAAAATTCTACCTATGTTACATGACAAGTGTATTGAAAAGACTATGAAAGAACTTAGAAGAAAAGAAATAACTGTTTTAACAAATGCTGAAGTTACTCGCGTCCATAATGATGGATTTGAAATTAACCATAAGAAAAAAATTAAAGCTGGTATGATGATTTGGACATCCGGAGTTAGATCGAATAAGATTGCTATAAAACCTGATGTTGCTCGAGAGCGTGAAAGCATAGTAATAGACGCATATTTGCGTCTGCAAGGAAGAACAAAAGAATTTGCCATAGGCGATTGTGCTGTATGCGTTGATGCCAATGGTAATAAAGTACCATGGCTTGCCCAAGCTGCCGTAAGTCAAGCAAAAATATGTGCGCATAATATCATTGCAGACATGAATAATGCACCATTACTGCCATTTATATTTAAACCTTCAGGATTATTAGTGTCTGTTGGCCAGAAATTTGCTGTTGCTGAGATTAATGGTTTTCGCTTTAAAGGTTTTTTTGCTTGGTGGCTGTGGAGAACAATTTATTTAAGCAAAGTGCTTGGTTTAGACAATAAAATAAGAATTGCCTATGAATGGACATTGAATTTATTTTTTAAAAGAGACAGTACAAAGATTTAGATTAAAAAAATTTAATCAAAAAATAAATTCTTGTGAATAAAGAGCATCTTTTACTTCTCTTAAAACTCGATTACGCAAAGCTAAAGAAACGTTTGCAAGACGATGTTCATAAGATCTTGCTTGACGCATAAATGATTGATCATCATATAAAACAATACCTTTAACTTTTGGTCTTGCTCTAGACGATGTTATTTGATTGCATAAGCTGACTATTGCTTCAGAAAGATCTCCGATGTAACGAATAAGTTGTTGATCTAGAGTGCCATTAGTAACTAATGCGGTGAAATATTGCTGTAAGGATTGTTGATGACTATTGTCTTGCAAAGGAATATTATTATCGCGCATTAGTTTCTTAACAGAGTATTTACCATCAACCATAACATACGCGACAAGATTTTGATATAATTTTCTTTCTGCTTGTAATACACAACGCCATAATACTTTATCATGATAAGAAAGATCAGTGCGATAACCACGAGGGATAGGTATCTTAGGCATACGCTGAAAAGTTAAACCTACACCACGTTGAACACGTTTAAAAAAAGCAGTTGAACCTTCCTGATGATCTGACACTCCAGTAGATTGACCTGATTCTAAACCATCTTTATCATCATCACCTTTATCTTGTACAAGGTAACAAAGTCCACAAGAAGCATCACCTACATGATTATCTTTATAAAGTTCTAAAGGCAAGGGTACAATAGGCTGAGCAGGTTGGAGAAATTTTGGTTTGTAAACCAAATCATAACGCTTAACAAACGCATTAAAAACTGAGGGTAAAGCTGGAATAAAAATGCCGTGAGAAGTTGGGAATGGATCACGAACTAAAGGAAACATTCCAGGGAACTCAGCATCAAGCAAAGTTGCATACTTAAGAAAATCGTCAAACAAAATAATATTTCGTTCAGTAGTTCGAGCCATGGTAGATGAATGACGATCTAAATCTAAATAACCATGCAAAACAGTAAGAATATCGTTTACCCTATCTTCGATGGGGGGATAATCAATAAAAGGATTTAATTCAGATGACAAGAATTTTCTTCTTAATGCTCTTGAAGGTGATAAATCTCGAAATGGCGATTGAGCAAGAACATGATCTAAAGCACCACTATCAGGTACTTCTGACCATTCTTCATAAGGATAAAGCTGAGCATAAAATCTTTCATGAACTGCAACTCTATAGGCAGCTCGCGCTAATATTCGTAATACATCATGATCTAAACTTGATTGTAATTCTTCTACCTGCATACTCTAAAAAACTGAGGTTGATTTATAAATATTTTTAATTTAACTACTAATTAGTGGATTAAAAAATAAAATTTGGCTTGCGAAGGTCATCAACAATATGTCCAAATCTTGGTTGTTCAAGATAACCATGTACTTTATTGAGTACAGGTTCAAAATGAATGCCTGCTTCCCTCAGTGTTCTAAAATCATACAATACCATACCTTTCTCTTTGGGTAAATAACGTTCTTTACAATGATCAATAGCCTTAATCAAGCTCCTGAGTTTAACACGCATTTCTCCAACATATGTTTTAGCACGCATGATTGATGGATCAGTCTCATAGTTTCCATGAGCCATATCATACTTAGCTGATGCTAAAAAAGTTGGAAGCAATGTTTTTAGATAATCATCTAAATTATCAGGTTGCGGAAGAGGTAAATGTTTCAAAATGCTTTTATCATTGAATTCCTGGCCTGCCATAACATACGCAGTGATAATTCTTAACAAATCCTGCTCAGCTGAAAGAACTACATCCCATGCTTTTTTAACGCAATCACCGGTATTTCCTTCAGATGAAACAGTTGGAGCAGTATAATGTTTGTGGGGATAAAAATAAAGAGCAGCTATTAATTGCGTTGTACTTGGTAATAGCTCTCCCCCAAAACCTCGAGAGACGACAATACCATGATTTTTAATCAGATCATAATTTCCTCGCTTAATTCTCCTTGATGGAAAGCGAGCTAACAAATCTCGATGAGGAGGTAGAGTGTCTTGATACATTTCTTCACAGATTTCTTTAATATAAAATTTATAATCAACACCAACAAAAATACCATAGGGAGCAACAAGGATTTGAGGTCCAACAAACGTGCTTCCTTCAGGGTAACTAGATAAACGAACATGAAAATCTATTTTCTCTAATAACGAAGAAAAATTTCCTTTATCATAAAATGGTCTCAACATGTTTCCTAAAACATAGCTACGGGCAATAAGTGAATGACCTCTGACTTTTTGCTTAATTTCATCTTGAAGCAGCTTGTATGAATCAACAGATAATGAGGCGAATTCATTAAGTCTAAAAACAGCGTCGAGTAGATCATCAAAACCAATCTGTGCTTGTCTCGGTAAAGCTAAAGCATAGCCAAAACGCACCTCTGTTCTGCTCCTCCAATCTGCGCGAGCTAAAATTCGCAATACTTGTTGATCTAAAGTAGTTACTTCAGTACGTAATTGAGCTGGATCTTTCTTTGTTCTAAGAGTAGACGCCATTTTCCTAAGAACATTTCCTTTGTATATAAAGTATTATATAATTAGTACTGCTAAGTGATTATCTTAAAGGTAAAACTTTAAATATAAGTACTACTAGTAATACTAGTAATACTTATGTAGGTGAATAAAATGCAGTTATGTGTAAAGAATGTAGACCAAAAATTGTTTAGAGAATTTAAGGCTGAAGTAGTAAGAGGGGGTTTAACATTAGGTGAAGGGATTAATAAAGCAATAGAAAATTATGCAGAGAGCAAGAAAAATAGCATCATACTGACTAAAGAACAAATAATGGAAAGAATTGAAAAACATAAAGAAAAGATAAAATCATTTGGTGTAAAAAAGCTAACGCTCTTTGGTTCTTATGCATCAGGAAATGCAACTTCATCAAGTGATATTGATTTTCTGGTTGAGTTTGAAACAGGAAGAGGATTGTTTCATGATTATGTAGAGCTATTGCATTTATTAGAGGATTTATTTGGTAAAAAAATAGATCTTGTAAAACCACACTTAATTAGAGAAGAACTGAAGGAATCTATTTTAGGAGGCAAAAAAATTGTCGCGAAGTTATGATTTATATTTAAAAGATATTGTTGATGCTATTAATTCAGTAGAGGAATTTACCGAGGAACATTCATTAGAAACATTTAGTGAAAGTAAATTACATGTAGACGCATGCGTGAGAAATCTTGAAATTATTGGAGAAGCTGCAACACAAATGCCAAAAGGAGTTAAAGAGAAATACTCAAAAGTTCCTTGGCAAAATATTGCTGATTTCAGAAATGTTGTCATTCACGCATATTGGAAAATTGATAAAGAAGTGCTTTGGAACATAATAAAAGAAGATTTAGAACCCCTAAAAAAACAAATTGAAGATATTTTGAAAGAGATTAAAGTATAAAAATCAATAATTCAGCAATATCTCGACATCTTTGCCGAAGATACTTTTCAAGTTCTCAAATATTGGTTCTTTGATAAAGACTTTTGAAGGAATTTCAACTTTAGTCAACGCTTTTTCCAATTCTTCAAGATTGCTTGGTTCTGTTGTTCCAAGACTACCATCTGGTTTAAGAGGCGCTTTGGAGATTTCTTTATCTTCATGATCAATGTCATGGATGATAAATGCTGTTTTATCCAGTAAAATAACTTCACCGTATCTGTTTCCATGTTTAACACGGATTTTCGTGCGCTCTAATTCACGCCCGCGCTTGCGCTGCATGTATTCAACCAAAAATTTGATAAATTCGCCGGATTTACGGCGTACTTCTTCAACTTCTGTTTTCAATAACTTTCCCGCATCATAATCCTTTTTTGCTTTTTCTATTTCCTTTAAGTCGCGAAGATATTTTTCAGGAATTAATCCTTTGTGGACTATTTCTACTTCAAAGATATCAACCATCTCAGTATCTTTAACCTTTTCAACACCTTCAAGGCGAAGAATATCGCGGATAATAGTCACAATAGTGTCATAGATATGAACAACAGACTCTTTTTCTTTTATTGCTTCAATCTGGGTAAACAATTTTTTAATGCGTTTCAAATATTTATCTGCATCATGCATTAATTCATCAACTTCTTTGCCAGTAAGATCTTTTTTGGTGCCATGCTCGAGTTCCTTCCTTACCTGAATATTCTTTTCAAGGATATCAACATAGGATGCCTCTAACAATTTTTCTTTCTTAACAAATAACTCCCGCATTAATTCTGCTGTTTCCCGAGGAGCTGGCGGCGGAACGCCAAAAAGCATCAATGCTGCCTGCGACGGCGTTAAAATAGCATAATACGTGTCTTCCATGCCAATTTCGCGCATTTTCCACTGGACGCGGCTGATCATTTGTTCGCCGGAATTCATAAACATATCAATGGCTTCTGAAGAAGGCTTAATTTTACCCATTTTAAGGAGCTGCTTCCAGGGCATAAATATGCCGCGATCATAGAAAGGAACACCATCTCGCAGCAGCGTAAAAATAACAGGATTTGCTTCCCGTAATGAGTCCCAAAAGTCTGTTAAAATATAAACTTGGATATTCAATTTGTTTTTAATCCCCGTAATTTCTCCAGCTTCAATACCCATGCCGATAATAATGGCGCGTAATTTATCTTTTAATTCTGCCCGCGTCATTTTTTTGACATCAGTGTCGTCAATAATAATCATAACATCAATATCGCTTAATTCTGTTGCCTGACCGCGGACAAGGCTTCCAGAAAGCACATAGCTTACAATATATTTTTCAAATTTCTTAAGAACCATGGTTTTATGCACTTCTGCAATTTTAATTGCAGCCAACATTCCTTTATCATACAAGGGCGCGCCTAATTTAATAAGCTCAAGAAGATCATATTTTGCATCATAGCAGCTATACCATAATTCTGAAAGAATAACCACTTGAGGAATTAAATTCTTATCAGTTTCTTTGCCAATATTCATGATAATTGCAGTTAGCTTGTCTTTAAGCTCGCCTTTCGGCATCTTCTGGCTGTCAGAATCATCCACAAGCACCAGCACATTAACAAGATCAGGATTTGCTTTTTTGCCTTCTGCTGGTTTTTCAGGAGGCAGCAAGGCAATAGCAGAAATATATTTATCAAATTTTTCAAGAACTTTTTTCTGGAATATATCGAGTTTGTCTTTGATTTTCTTTAATTTTTCCTGGGTTTCTTTAGGAAGTTGATTAATATCGGGAAGACCAAGCTGCCCCGGTGGTAAACCTTGGGATAAAGAATTTTCTTGTTGAGGAAGTGGTTGTTCTTGATCTTGTTCTTGATCAGTCTTCTTATTCATGCATTATCACCAGCTGTATCACCATTATAATATATATATACTTTTTTAATGTACTTACTTATAAATTATTATGTCATATATAATAAAAAATAGCGACATTAATATCATATTCTTAAATATGTAAGTTACTATTTTACTATTATTTATAAATGTATGTTATATAATAACGAAAGCTATATAAATCAGTATCGTTTAGTAAACAGGTATGGATAAGAATATACTTAGGCAAATATTGAGCGATCATCAGAATCAGTTTAGAAGAGAAGAAAATATTGTAGAACGGGAGTTAAACACCCATTATATTTTCAAGGGAAATGAAATAATAATAATATCGGGCATACGAAGATGCGGTAAAAGTACTTTTTTGAGATTATTAGCTAAAAAAGTTGAAGGTATAAAGATATTTATTGATTTCGATGATGTGCGATTTGTTGATTTTGATCACCATAATTTCCAAGATATTCAGGAATTAATTGCTGAAATATATGGGGTTAGTCAGAAAAAATATTACTTTTTAGATGAAGTTCAAAATATTCAATACTGGGAAAAGTGGGTGAACAATCTCTATGCTCAGGGTAACAAAGTTTTTGTTACTGGTTCAAATGCAACGTTGCTCAGTTCAGAAATAAGCACTTTTTTAACAGGAAGAAATAAAGTAGTCAAATTATTCCCCTTTTCGTTCAAGGAATTTTTGAAGCTGAAGGATTATCAAAACTTAGACGTAACAAAATTAACAACTGAAGAAAAAGGAAAAATATATGCTTTATTTTTAGAATATTTTGTTATGGGTGGGTTTCCGCTCATAATTAAAAATAACGATTTAGAGTTATCAAAGCAGTATTTTGATGATATACTAAATAAAGATGTTATAAATAGATATAAAATACGAGAAGTAAAAGAACTCAAAGATTTAATTTTGTTTTTATTTTCACATGTTAGTTCTCAGTATTCTTATTCCACTTTAAAGCAGGTAACTGGAATTAAAAGCTTAAGTACGATAAAAAATTATATTGATTATTTTCAAAATGTGTTTTTGTTATCTTCAGTACAGCGTTTTGATTACTCAATAAAAAAACAGAAAGTATCTTCTTCAAAGATATATGCGCTAGATAACAGTTTTTTAAAGACGGTAGCATTTAATTTTACTGAAAATTTAGGAAGAAGATTAGAAAATTTAATATTTATTGAATTGAAAAGACGAGATAAAGAAATATATTATCATACAGAAAAGAAAGAATGTGATATAGTGATCAGAGATGGTTTAAAAATTGTTCAAGCCATACAAGTTGCTGTGCATTTAGCTACACCTGAAACTAAAAAAAGAGAACTTGAAGGTCTTCTTGATGCCATGATTAAGTATAAACTATCAGAAGGATTGTTACTTACCTTGGAAACTGAAGAAATAATCATCAAAGGAGATAGAAAGATTATAGTTAAGCCTATTTGGAAATGGTTATTGGAAAACGAGACCGTAAAGTCATAGATTTAGGGAAAACTTTATATAACATTATACTGTCACAGTAGTAACATAAATATATAAAGGTGTATTATATGGATTTACGTATGTTGCTATTTCAAACCATTGAAGCTACCAAAGGTATAGGTAAATCTCTTTTCTCAAACTTATTGTGGTTGGCAAAGAATAAACAAGGAGATGCAGGACATGCTAAGAACGGTAAACCTGCTAAAGATCTTGATTTAGATACCATAGCTGGAACAGATAAATTAGGAAATGTGAAATTAGGCTTAGCTGAAATTGCTTATTTACTAATGCCAGAACAAATGGAGAAAAGAACTGTAGAACATGATGATGCACTCGATGATTTTCTCAGTCAAAATAAAATTGGAAGAAAAAAGATAAGTACTGCTAATGAACTAGAAAGTGAGATTTTAAAATATACAGAACATCATCATGATAAAACAAATGGAACAAAATATAAAGGAGGTGACCGGGATAACTACATTACTGACTTTTTAGAGGTTCTTTCACATCATCAAAATTATCGTAATTTGCGAGGTGCACAGAGAGCAGATGCCATTAAAGCTTTATTAAGCGCAGTAAAAGCTGCTGGTGGCTTTAAAAAATTAGTCGAAGCTTATGTTGAGGCAAAAAAAGATATTGTTGAAGACCGTTACAGAAATCATGTCCTTCATCATCAAATCAATAAATATGAAGGACATGAGAAAGTGCAACGAAGAATCGAATTGGCTGAGGAATTTTTAAAAGGTTATCAAGCATTATTACCAGAACATCTAAAAAAGAAAAAAAAGCAGGTATCTGCTAACGATATTCAAGAAGAAGTGCCTCAACTTGTTTCAGACAGAGCAGCTGAGATTTACAAACATTCATTAAGATACATGAAAGATGAACCAAACGAAGAAGGCCATGGTAGACATGGTCATGGCAGTCATTAAGTATTTGGCAATCATTTAGTCTTTTTCTTAAAGGTGAATATTCCAACTTGTCTTTGACGAGTGGTTTGAGGTTGATCAATCACGTTGAGAATATTCACATTTTTATATAATCAATTAACATTTAAATAACTTTCATAAAAAATAGAAACATTTATAAATACCATACAATTATAAGTGAAACATGAAGCAGAAAGAACTGATCGTAAGAGAGATTCTATTCCAAGCAATAGAGAAGAATAACAAAACATTAACCCAGGCTTACTTATCCAGAGAATTAAATATTTCATTAAGCATGGTAAATAATACTATCCGCCTATTAAGTCAGATGAATGCTCTTTCTATTCAGCAGCGTTCGTTCATAATAACTGACATAAAAAAAATACTGTATTATTGGGCTTCAGCAAGAAACTTTGAAAAAGATATTATTTATACAACAAGAGTTGAACTCCCGGTAAAGGATATTGAAAAAAGCATGCCTGATTCTATTAGGTTTACTGGTTATTCCGGATATAAACTTTATTTTCATCAAGTGCCTGCAGATTATTCAGAAGTTTATGTTTATGAAGATGAACAAAATATTAAAGAGCTTGAGAAACGTTTTCCTAAAAATAATATGCCGCCAAATCTATTTGTGCTAAAAAAAGATACTATCATGGATAATTATGGAAAATCGATCCCCTTAGGAAACATTTTTGTTGACTTATGGAATATTAAAAGCTGGTACGCAAAAGAATTTGTAAACGCATTTGAGGAAAAGTATCATGGAATATTGGAATAGTTTGTTAACTGAGAAAAGCTGGCAGATATTATTAGAATTAACAGAACAAACTAAAGAAAAAAATAAGGAATTTGATTTCATAGTTATCGGCGGCTGGGCAATATATTTATGGACAAAACAGCATAAAAGCATGGATGTTGACATTGCGCTTACCAATATTAAAACATTGGATTACTTAAAACAACATTATAACCTGAAAAAAAATGATCGATTAAAAAAATATGAAATCTCGTTTGAAGAAATTGATGTTGACATTTATGTGCCTTACTATTCTGATCTGAGTATTCCTATCGAAGATCTTAACGTACATATCACGAACATAGAAAACATAAAAGTGCCAAAACCTGAGATATTAATCATATTAAAACAAGCCGCTGAAATTAATAGGCATGCTTCAGTTAAAGGAATAAAAGATCAAATTGATATTATGACCTTACTGTTATACGTTGGCATTGACTTTAATAAATACTTCACCCTGCTGAAAAAATATAATCATCCAGAATATTATGAACATCTTAAGAGCTTAGTCAAGAATTTTAAAGAATATAATTATGTTAATTTAAATCCGCGGCAATTTAAGATAAAAAAAGAAATAATATTAGAAAAGTTAAAGAAAACTTATTACGTACTATTCTACAGTAGTTGACTGTCCTTCAACAACATTTGTTGCTGATGCAGGTTTATCAAGAGAAATAGTTTCTGTTGCCTGCCTTGCTTCTTCCCAGATATCACAGTTTCCTCCGCCAAGACATACCATAATATCAGATTCTCGAAGCTGTTTGTCAGTTTTATCCTGATGAAATCTAAATCCCTGGCGTGACTGAGTAGAGATTTGGCCTACACTCTCGCCTTTCTTTACCATGCCATCAGCAGCAGTTACCGTAATTTGATACATGGTTTCAATATCACGCGTTGCTTTTGCTTCAGGATACCACCAGAATGCATAAAATGACGGAGCATGTTGCTTGTTAAAGGTAGATCGCTGTGGATTTGGCACAATACCGCAGGTGTTGACGCCATCTTGGAAAGAGGGATTTTGAGAAAATCCTTTAAACCATTTGTTGTCAATAATAAATTCAGCAGCGCAATTATAAGCAGTTGATCTGCCTGCGCTTTGAATTTCAATAGTTATTTTTTTAATATCATTATTATCATCCCATATATTAAAGCCTAAAGGAACATGCGGTCTGCCTCCTGCATCTGGAACATCATTATTATTAAAGTAATCTCCGATTGGTTCAATGAAATCAATTAATGGTTTTTCCAATCCTGTTGCAATGTCTCCGCGTTTATAGCTGAAGGATAATGTTTGAGGCTTTCCATCATACCAAATAGGCGTATCTCCCTGGCCATTTTCATTGCTGTCTGCAAGAATATCTATTTTTATTGTTGAACTGCCAGCGCTGCCATGAACTTCTTTGTACGTGGTAAACATTCCATCAAATACCTGCCATGCATCTTTAATTGAATGCTGCTTATGAATTTTCTGATACATTTCTTGCATATTTTCAGGAGATTCTTTTTCTCCTCTTTTAAACCTAAAAGCAAAATCTTTAAGATCAGCATAATCTTTAGATGGCTGGACATTAAGGAATCTTATTTCCCGTATATGAGAAATGCTTTTACCATATATTTTTTGAGAAGTATCTTTTTCAGAACCATATTCTTTTTTAGGATCAATGCACGTTATAAAACCAAAAGGATCTCGAATATCAGCATCTGTAGAAAGTGTGTTGCAATCAATTTCAACTTCAGTGCCCTGTCTGCTCATAGCAAAAAGCCTGATCTGAGCAGCATCCCATTTTTGGCCTTTATCTTCTTTGCAGTTATCATATTGTTTTAGTTGTGTTAAAACATCCTGAACATTTTTGGTACCTTCGCCAATTTTTTCTTTTATGTCGTCGCATTCTGCCCCAACATATCGGTCAGCAAGAACTTTAAAGATCCCATCAATAACAGGAATTTCAATAGAATATGTTTTATATCCTTGGCTTGTCGTTAAAGCTGGCGGCGTATCAATCCAGAGATTATACATTCTTTCTCCGCCATAGTCTGGAGCACCTGACGCGCTTGCTTCTCCTGTTGAAATAACCGGTATTTGATATTCAACACTTCTTCCATTTTCTGGAATCACCCGCAAGTAAAAATAAGGATCTTGATATCTATTGGATAATTTAACAAGAGCATTAACTTTATTATCGGGATAATACTGCGGCACGTTTCCTGGACTTAATCGCGTTCCTTCACCCATTTTATACAACTGCACTATACCGAATTTGTCTTCTAAAAAGTCAGGGCCTTTGCACTGGATGCCGCCGACAACTTCAAACGTGCAGCCATAGGCGAGATCGCCTTTGCGTTTGATATCAACATACAGTGGTTTAGTGATGCTTTTCCCGCCGAGTTCATATTTGTACTCAACAACAAGCACATTGTACCAGTACAACGAATTATCATGAACATCATTTATGTTTTCATTAATTGAATCCTGGCGTTGCAATGATTTAAGAGTATATCCAGGAACATAACGTGGCGGCAAACTTGTTCGAGGACAAAAATTACCATTTGGCTTATTTGGATCACACTCATATCTCATGCTAACCGACATAGGTCCGCCTGGCCAGACACCGATACCAATATAATAACCAATCATCATTCTGCCAGTAAAAGGATCAAAACCATAAGGCCTTGATTCAGCATCAACCGTAATGATAGGTTCAACAGTAATAGCGTCAACAACTTGACCAAGCAATCCTTCAAGATATGACCAATCTTGCAATACTGCAAACATGCAAATTTTATTATTGAGCTGATCTGAGCTTAATCCAAGACGTGAATCAACAATGCCTTTGTAACGATTCGAAAGCTGCTGAGTAATTGCTCCTGCGCTATTTTTGTAATTACTGACACCTTCTCTGCCAAACAAGCCACCAAGCAAACCAGAACTTCCCTCAGATGTTCCAAATAATGATTTAAACACAACATCACTCATTAAATCGCAGACAAACTGCGCAAGCAATCGTTCGCAAAAACCTCCCTTAACCTCGCCAAGAGATGCCTGGCGCAAACATTGCTGAGCTCCTTTCATAATGCGGACATAATTATCAACATGGCCTTTTACTCCAGGCAAGCATCCGCAAGCAGCACTGGTCAATATTCCTTTTGCTGGATTAACATCATCAAGATCTGCAAGGCATTTGGTATTATCAAATGCTGGACACTCTGCACTGTAACATCCAATAAAATCACCAGCTTTTGGAATCCCTAATTCAGGACTTGTTTTCCCGCTGCATTCATATTTAACTTCTTTATCACTCCATGTTGTTTTACCGCGCAAGAAAGAATCCTTTCCTTGCTCTTCAAGGGTATATTTAATAAGAGTTCTATCGCCGCTGCCGCATTTCTGCCTGATAGCAGAATCAATATCACTTACATAGACAACCTTATTGTCTTGATCAGAAGTTATGCTTATTTCTCTGCCGCCAGCCGCAACTTTTCTTCTTTCTATATCAAAATATTCAACGGTATAACGTTTGTTGTCAGAAATTTGATTTTGGAAGATATCAGGGGTTTCCATAGGAACATACGCCTGCCCAAGATTCTTTTCAGCTTTAATTTCACCAGCATGTTTTTTAAGCCAGGAATCCATCGGCATATTTTTATCAGTTTTACGAGCATAGTATGCATTATAATATTCTTTATTTTGAGCTGCGGTATTTAAGACTGCAGTGTTATCACTTACTTGTTTGCCATCAACAGTAAATCCGCTATGTTTAAAACCATCGCATTTTGGCGGCACTGCAGGACACATCACGCGATCGCAGACCCAGTAAACTGTTTCTAAATCCTGCTCAGCTTGACTGCATTGCCCAGAAGATGATGATTCTGCGGCTCCCCCGCCAAAACCTGATTTAAGATAATTCCATGCAATCAAGCCGCCGCAACCAACTAAAGTATACATTGAAGCTTTTTTAGTGTATTCTGAGATTTTTTCTCCACTGCTTATAAGCTTATCGAGAACTTCAATAGTGCTATTGATCATTTCAGGGGTTAAGAAAAATGTATAGTCAAGTGGTTTTTCAATTTTATAAGCAAAGGTAGGATATACCTGGCACAATGGCTGTAAATTGCCGTTAACGCTGTATTTAAGTTTAGTTTCTAGGTAGACATCAATCAATGCAGGTAAGTCTGCTATCTTGCCAGTATATTTATTTACCTGCAATGGCACATAAAGATAAACACGATTGGTTTGAAGATCATATTTGCTGTACTTAAAAGTTTTCAAAGAAATCATATCATTCCCATTTTTAACTTTTCCACCGCCTAATGATTGAGGCAATGCTTCAATTTCAGCCTTAAGAAGATCAGGAATAAAAGGATCATGCATGCTGTTTCTATCAACATTAGTGCCAGTAACTTGCACTTCAGGAATTCCTGGTCCAAGATATTCGAGAGGAATAAACACTGATCCTAGCACAACACTATCAGTTATTTCCCGAGAATAAATAAGGCTTGGATACACACGCATATCTGCGTATGATACACGCCAATCTGGACAACCTGGTTCATAGGTAATTATTTTAGAAGTTTCCGCGACATTACCTGCAGGATCTTCTGCCATAAATACAATTTTATTTCTTCCTTGTAATTTTTGGACGCCCATAAATAAAGGAACACGAATAGTGAATTTTCCCTCAGCATCAGCTGTTGCTGTAGAAGTAGACCCAAGAACAGCTCCGAGAAGATCTACATTTTCTGAGATGAGCGTTCCCGGTAATGAATAAGTTTTTCCAATGCTTAATCGGCAATTGCCAAAGTTCTTCGTAAACTCAAGATCATCGCAGCCATTAAATTCGCCAAAGTTAGCTGCATATACTTTAGCGCCTGGATCAGTTTTTCCTTCGATGGTAATAAGTTTAAAATGTGTTTTTTGCTTAAATTCTGTAATAAACTCAAGTTTTGGTTTAGTAATATCTTTGACAATAAGTTTTTCAAAAATATGCTGATTCCCTGCTTTATCAGTTGCGATAACGCGAAGAGTATTGTTATTATTGCTTAAACTAATATTTACTGCAAATAATCCAGCATCACCTAAAGTACTTTGATTGCTTGGATCAGCCCCAATCACTCCTGCTTTTGCTTTTAATGATCCGCCAATAAACACGGTAACTTCAGCATCAGGGTCAGTTAAGCCTTTGACTTCAATTTCAGCTTGATTAGTAACATCCGGCAAAGGCTGAACTTCCAAAGAAGGCGGAGCATTATCAATGACCGTACTAAGAACAATTTCATCTTTTTTACCTTGTTGATCCCAGGATACAACACGAATAAGATTCTTGCCTGTTACTCCATCATGAGAAACAAGGGGATTCAGCAGAATTTCTTCTCGAAAACTTGACTGATTAATAATTTTCTGCACTTGCGGATTAGGATCTTCATTGATAAAGATAAATAATTTAGCGCCTGGTTTTGTTGAACCGGTGATGTTAACACGCAAGCCAGCAACAAGTTCAGGCAACGGATCAACATCAAGAAACACACCTTTTTGCGCTAAGGTAGTAAACGAAGACGATTCACTAGACATACCGGCAAAACCGCCAATATGCTCTATTTTGAAATGATAGGTTGTTCCTGATAGTAATCCCTGCAGTTGAACTGCATGGATTGTAGAAGGAATATCTTTTTCAGGAGTCTTCAGATTAAAGGCATCTCCTAAACCATAATGAACTATTCCTTTAGCATCAAGATTAGTTCGCCATTTTATCACTGCTGAGTCTTTGGTAATGCTTGTTGCTTCAACCTGTGTTATCTGCAGCGTTGTTGTTTCATTGACTGCAGTAGTAAAAGAGTAGATATCACTTGCAGCATTGTTAGAAGAAACTTTGTAATAATAAGTTTTCCCAGATTCAAGCTCTTCTAGTTTAATGGCATGGATTGTTTTAAGATCAGGTAAATTTTTATCAATCTTAAATTCAGTTAAGCTTGATTTTCCTAAACCATATTGTACTGAACCATTGCTTTGATCATCAGTCTGCCAATTAACTTCTGCGCTGTTTTGAGTGACTTTCAATGCCTGAACAAAAGAAATAATGGTTAATTTTTCTGGTGTTGTTACTGATAATGGATCTGAAAATCCTGTTTCACGATTCAATGCATCAACAGCAGTCAGCGTAAAAACATAGGTTGTTTTTGGTGTTGCTAAGAAACTGAAGGTGGTGATAGTAGGATCAGTAATTGTTGTAAACAAAGCATTGTTTAAACCATTATTAACATAAAGATTGTATTTAACAGCTTGAGGCACAACAGTCCATTCAAGAGTTATATTATTGTATTCAACACTTTTCGCTTGCGGTTTATTAGGTTTAATTAAAAAAGTAGTAAAAGAATCCCAAGTTGCCTGCGTTGCAAGATTTACGCCGTCAGTTGATTCTATTTTAAAAAAATATTTAGTTGCAGGCTGCAAGCCTGTTAGCACCACAGAATGTTTTATTTTATGGCCGCCAGTTTCAGGAATAGTTTTAACTGATTCAATATCAAACCCATATTTGACCTTTCCATCTGCCAATTGATTAGTAGTCCAGTTGATTTCAGCAGAATTACTTGTTGGTGTAACAATAACTGAACCAGGGGTGATTTCTAGACCATAAACAATCGATACGCCTAAAAGTACCATAAGTACGATAATGCCTGCTTTCTCGATCTGTTTACTATTTTTGTTTTTTAACATGTTCATTAGCTTAATGTTAATCGCGGTGCATATTTCTTTGATTCTTCAATCGCAAATTCAAATGCTTGTTTTTGTTTTTTAACATCATGTTCATAAACAGGAACATCCTTAAGATAAACATAAAACATAACGCCTCCTCTATACTGAAGCTGCTCAAGATCAGGTATCCAGGACAATTCTGCTCCGCCTAATAATCTTTCCTCATTAAATAATTTGATATCCAAATCATAGTTTACAACGTCTAAAGCTAGAGGAACAGTAGATGTTAACTCTGAAGGATGGACAAATTGCTGTTCATAAGAAAGTTCTTTGTTTTCAACACGAATAAAAACATGCTCATCTTGTTTTAAATCACGTTCTTGAATAAATCCATTTTTATCTTCTATAACTTTCACTTTGATATTAAATGGTTTCACACGTTTCATATTCATAACCACATTAAAATTATTAGTCTGAGGATTCACGCTTTGCTGTTGATAGGTTGTTAGATAACCTTCTTTTTCAGCAATAATCAATCCATTTTCGCAATCAGGGAATAATGTTGTTAACATTGGTTCAGCGCCAGTAAGCTTGCCGCCAACACGAGGATAATCAGTACTTCCCATAGGACATCTAAAATTAACGCATTGATATGAAAGATTAACTCCTTGAAGGAGATTCTTTTCACTTATTGCTGCAGTATCATAGACAAACACTGATAATTGATTTTTTCGCAAAGAAATATTCGAAGGCTTAGTCTGAATATTGCCTTGGCTATCTACTGAATATTGCGTTATCTCTTCGGTGCCTTGATCACAATAAGCAGCATTTGTTTCTCCCTGCAATTCACTTGACCAAACAGAGACTTCATTATACCTGTTAGGTAAATTTCTTTTCACCACAACTGGTGTTGCGAAATAAAAGTTTTCTTCAGGATTCTTAGTATTAATAATCTGAAACATGATAGGATAAGTATAGGTATAATGATGATTATACATTTTAAAGCAGGTAAAAAGAAGCTCTGAAGCGGTGTATTCTATTGGTTTAACCATGCCATTTTTGCTCGGTGAGACTTCGAGTTCAAAATTCCATGCTGGATCATAAATAACATTGACGAGAAGATCGTTATATTTTGATGTCTTTTGCGTAACTTTGTAATTGTATTGCTTTTCATAATAAGGGATGCCAGTCTTAACATATTGCGTTCCTTCAAAATGAAGATACCGCATATTATACAAAATTAAATTTTTAATATGTTCTTCAAGCTGATCAACAGTCCAAGAACGAGGTTCACAGGTTAATTCCATTCCTGTATACGGAACTGAAGGAGAAACAGCAATCATATCATCAGTTAATTCTTCAAGAAATGCTTGTTCATTTTCAGCAGCCATTATTGAACGGCCTAAATTAAACATACTTCCCATAGACGTTTTAACATCAACTACAACAGGAGGCATTTTTTTAAAAGTTGTTGCAGCTTTTAACTTTAAGGTTGTAGGAATTTCAGTAGTAATAGTTACTTTTTTGTCAAGCAAGACAACACTGGTTTGTATTCCTTTAATTTCACTAAGATCATAGGTTGTTCTGAATGCATTAAAATTATTAATGCAGCTTGCAACCTGATCATTAACAAAAGTAACTAATTGATATTCAACTTGACTGGTAGAGGGCATATAATCACGAGAGCGATAAAACCAAAAAGGGACTTTAAAACCATTGTTGATTGACGCAAAAGGATCTTTATCCAAAACTTCTGGCAGGGTGATATAACCGCCTTGCATAGCAAGAAGAAACACACCTTGGTCAGCTGCATCTTTGATGCATTGTTCAGTAAACGTAACGACTGTGGCAAGATCTTTATCCAAAAAGAGTTTTTTCACATACATGGTTTGAGAAAAATAAGCAGTTAATCCTAGTATAATGATTAAAACCAACCCAATAATAATAAAGATAGTTATTTGCCCTTGCTTATATCCGTTATATCCTCCATGAGAAGGACAAACAGCCTGCAAACTATTAAAATCTCGAGGAACATCACCCTTTTTTTTCTCAATAGTTTTCATTGTTCGACAAGTGTTAGTATTTTTGAAAGATATAATTTTGCAAACGTAAAAAAACAGACATAAACTATAAGATAAACTATGGTTGAAGGAATCCCTTTTAAAAACACTAATGAATTTAAAAACATATTAATTATAATCCCAACAAGACCAAGTAATAGTAACGGAAGGAGATAATAATGAAGTTTAGTAAAAACAAAAGTAAATCCTTTTTTAAACACTACTGTAATAGTTGGTTTTATGATTGCTAAAGGATGGAAAATAACGAAAAAATAGATAGTAACAAATGGTATAATTAGTGAGAGTAAAACAGTTACTAAATACTGGGTTTTAAACAAGCTAAATAAGAAAATTAACAGCACGATGAATACTGTTAGAAATAGATTAATAATACTAAATCGCCAAAATATTCTTTGCGTCAAGGGAACATTATAAACTTCTGCCCAAATTAATCCTTTAAAGAAGCTATAGTGCGCGAGTAATGCTAAGAATAATACCCCTAACATAAAAAATGCTGAATATAGCAATGATTTTATTTGACTGGCATAAGCTTGCATTTGGCTAGGTCCTTGTTGAGCTATACTTAATAACTGCTGCATTTCAACATATTTAGTGCCAATAAGCTTATAGAACACCATGATTATGGCAAATAATAAGATATAAAACAAGAAATCATAAGCGCAAATCTTTAGAAACGTTTTTTCAAGGCGAAAATTAGCAAAGAATATTTTAAATTCTGCAGTAAGTTTTTCTTTAAAAGATATCTTTTCGTGCTTTTTGATAGGTTTCATAATCATTGACACCCTTGTAATCCCTTTGAACGCGGATCATCATAAATATCGCAAATAGTATGCACAGGCAAAGCTTTATTTTGTATTTCTTCAGTATCACTGCAATCTGTTGCAGATAATGTTCCAGCATTGCTTCCACCGTTAGAATCTTCTTCAGTTGCTGTTTCAAACTTGCTACCATGCAAACCGCCATCTAAAGGCATGCATAATCTTCCGTCTGGATCAGTACTGTCCTGGCTTAAAAACATATCAACACAGGCATAATTAAACCTGCATGCTCCTTTATTGCAGTCAAAGATTAATTGATCTGTTGCAAAATGCTGCCTATCAACACCATTTGCTCCTAATGAACCTTGATAAATAAAACCTCCTTGAATATCATCTGATCTATCACGAGTACAACTATTAATTAAATACACTTCATATACCATTGCCCCAGCTAAACTCATCGAAAATGAATACCGGTATAAGGTTGGCGTTACTTCCTCTCTTTTACCAGCAAAGAGTTTATACACATAAATATTACTAAAAGGATCAGCATCACGGAGCACATTGAAATCAGTTATTGCCTTTACATCCATTCCCCAATATGAAGGTGGATTGTCTACCCATTGTGTCGTAACAGGTATACCATCTTGTGTCCTTATATTATATCCTGCAGCGCACATTAATGTAGGTACACGCTTTGCTTTTTGATACCAGTCTGCTTGTTCGACTGCAAAACCAAATAATTTCCCAACTTCACTTCTAAACTTTTCAGAATAAATTCTATAACCAGCTTTTAACTGATCTTTAACAAATCCACATTCTTCGCCTTCATTATTCTTTGTGTCATCTGCTATTTTTTCCACACAACCGTCAAGCGCAGTTTCAGCTAAATCAAAGGGATCTTTATCGCCAACTTTGAATTTCTCTTTACCTTTTACAACATAATATTGACCATCTTCCTCTTCAACATCACAGGTTTCACATTTTACTTGTTCATAGGTTCCTTCGTTTGGATTATATTTTAACTCATAAATAGTGCCTTCACTCCATATCTGATCATCAACAAATGCAAATTTACCTTTGTTACCAGAATCAGTAACAACATAATGCCCAGGAAATTGACCAGTTGGATCAAGAGAGTTTTTAACAAGCGCAAATTGAACTGATTTTTGATAATTATGGTATTTAGAAACATATTCTGAATTGTCTTTTTGAAGATTATATGAACCTACATCAACATTTTCAAATGTTGCTCCAGCGCTGTTGTATTTTCTATATATTTTTTTATCGCCAGTAGTCTCCATTTCAACAACTAAACCATCTGGAAGAAGGAAATTATTTTTATCAGTATAATAAATTTCACCAGTAGTTGATTTATGTTGACGAATGTTAATAGATTTGCCATCAGGACCTTTAGGGCTGGTCATAGTACGATATTGATTATTATTTAATTGATCTCCAGTAATTGCTTCAGTATTTTCTGTTGTACCTTGTTTATCTTGAGCCAATTTTAATAATCTTAATCCACCAGTTCCTTCAACAACAACACCTACTGATGATTTTTTGGGTGAAACTACTGGTTTAGCTGGTTCAGAAGCAACCCCTGAAGGTGATGGTGCTGGAGTTCCTGATGTAAATAACTGCGGGAAACTATTTTGAATATCAACAGCAAATGTAGCTTTTGCAGGAGCATATTCTGTTGGCAATGCAGCCACTAATAAACCATCTTTACGGATTACATTGAGTGTTAGTGTTTCATCCGCTTTAGTTGCGATTACATAGCCCTCTGGTACAATCACCCATCCCTTTGAAAGATCTGGTTGATAATAAATTATTGATTGTACGTGATCTTTATCTTTCCACTCAACACATACTTTTTGTGGATCTTTATTCCCCCCAGATAAATAACCTTTTGTTAGAGTTCCTTTACAAGAAGTTTTCTTTACTGCAAACCCAGTAACAGATCCTAATCCAGCATCGCCGACAATATCATTTCTCGTATCTACGTCTGCATTATCAAACTCATACACATTCTTATCAACAGGATTGTCTTTATTAACTTCAACCAGTATTTCTTCTGTTGTCTTCGTAGATTCTTTTAATGAAGAATCTACATTAACTTGAACATCTTCTACAACACTAAAACCAGTTAAAAACTCTTCTTCATTTGCTTGTTTATTTGAGGGTGCAGTAAATAAAGCATAGCCTATTACAACCATAATTACCATTATCATAAAGGTTGCTTGAACATATTTTCCCTGTTTTTTTTCGAGTAATTTCATTGCCATTGTTTCCATTATTTTTAATTAATTCATTTTGTAGGTATCACTCCTAATGCCTTTTCTTCTGCTGAAGGCTCGCTGGTTGGAGTAGCAGTTGTTCCAGATGATGAAGATGTTGTTGTTCCAGCATCAGAGCTAGTATCTGCTGCACCAGCGCTTGGTGAACTTTCTTCATCTCCACCACCCCATGATTTAAACTGATTAACAATATCTCCTATATCGGTAATAATATCACTCAGTGCAAAACCTGCACCTAAAAATGCTTCTACACGATATAATGCACATATACCATTTTTGCTTACAAAGTTGCCATCGCATATCCCTTGTTCTAATCCCATCTGTATCAATGAAGGTATAAATTGAGTAAAAAGACCCTTGACCATGTCTGTTACCATATACCATGGTATAAGATTAGTGCTCAGTAAATCACACACTTGGTAGCTGTAATAATTATCACAGATTGCAGGGTTCTCACCAGAGGCAACTGCTGTTAATCTGCATTTATTTTCTGTTTTTAACAAAATAGTTATTGATGCAAGGAATTTTTGTATTGTTGGCAGACACGGAGGTGCGCACAATGTTGCAAATATCAGATTTTGCTGAGGATCAAAAGTAATTTGCGGTGCTAAATCATATTTTTCAGCAAACGGATCTTTGGTTAAATCACGAACATCAACTGTTCCAACTTTTTCAGGATCATAGCTCATTCCGGGAATTTTACTTAATCCAAGAGAAAATCCTGGCGCATTGCTCTTTTGAACAGGAGCAATCATTTCTTTCCATGCTCTATCGCATTGTGTGCACATAAAAGCATCACACCAGAATCCAACACTTGCTAATTTTTTATCAGTTTTAAACATCCCAAAACCTTTAAATTTAGGATCTCCTTTATGCCCATACCATAAATCATTCAAAAAGTCAGATTGTAATTTACATTGTGAATCAGAACTGTACAAGGGCGGATAAATATTGCCAAATGCCATGGTAAAACCATTCACTACAACACAGGTATTATTGAGAATTGCCATAATTTTAGCATAAATAGTGCACATTCCACCCAACCATTTTGTCATCCACTCAAACACTTCTAACGTGCTTTCGAGATTTTCAATATGGTTTTTGTTTTCGATTAAACTGTCAAGGGCAGCATTGTCTGGACGGGAAAATAAATCATCAACTAAATCTACGATAAAGGTTGCTTTAAATGGTTCATTAGGTGTAAAAATTGCTGAGGTTTTAGAAGTTCCTTGGACGATAGTTCCATCACAAACAATAGTTAATTCTTTTTTATCTTTTACCATGGTTTTATCAAACACTGGAATAGTAATCAGAATATTTCTTTTGGAATTGCCAAAAGAACTTCCACTTTCAACAGGATAGTTTAATGCCTGCACAGCAAATTCTTTCATACCTTCATCTTTAGTAATTCTTCCAGGTGCGCCTCGACAAGAACTAATAAGAATTTCATGTACATGGCTATTAAACCCGCTTTTAGTTTGCCCTAAATCAATAGTAGCTCTAAGGGGAGTTCCTTGCTGTGACATCCATAAAAAATTTCTGTTTAAACTATAGGTTTTACCAGAAGGAAATACTCCTTTCAGCTCATCTTCCCAAACATCACGTTTTACTTCTTTAAAATCTACAACAATAATTGCATCTGAAGGTTTTTGTTCTTCAAGAGATTTTGAATTACCAGCATTATCAACAATTAAGAATCTTACTTTCACTTTTTTTTCTGAGATTGGACCTGCATATTCCCAAGTACATTTGTACAAATGCTCCTTGCTGCTATCAAAAGTAGCTGCAAAATGTTCTGGAAGTTCAACGCAATCAGTTGCTGGTGTTAAGCCTTGAGTAAAATCAAAAGCGCTGAAATCTGCAAAAGCACGTTCTGCAACTATGCCAGCTGCTTCTCCTTCTTCTCCGCCGCCTTTCTCAACAATAAATGCAGTAAGCAATGCTACATCCTGACCAGTTCCTACAAGCACTGTTCTATCAGACCCTAATGGTTTAATAGTAGCATTTTCTACGTCTGGAGCTAAATTATCAAAAAGAAACTCTCTGCTAAATTTATTGCCGATGAATTTATTACCTAGATCATCAAACGAGTCATCAACAGCTGCTTGAACCAGGTAGCGAGTGCCGTGAACAAAGCTTGATTCAGAAAGAGGAATTGCATCGAAAAGGCATTTCCACAAACTACCTTCTCTTGCGCAAGCAGATGCTTGCGCTTTTTTAGTGCCAATATCCATAAAAACTTTTTTCTGAAACAAGCCAACACCGGTTTCATCAATCGTCAAAAGAAACGTATTATTGGTTGGATTCAAAAATCCATCATACTGCGCTTGTAATTGAGTAACTGCTGGGCCTTGATTGTCAGTAGGAATAGTTACACTAAATTTCTCCTCAGCTTTATTATCTGCATCATCTTTTGCAGTTATACTAATTTCATAAGTATCCTGATCACTAGCTGCAATAACAATGTTTTTCCAGGTGCATTCGTAGATTGCAAACTCAGATAAAGCTTCAATATGCGCTAAACAAGTATCTGGAGCAATTGATTTATATTTTTGAACAAAAGATTGCGCTGGATTAAACGCTGCAAAATTTGCAGTAACTTTATCTGCAGTTATTTTACTAACATCATCAGTAATATTGATTTTAAGGTCAACCGTAGTAGCTACATTTTTTTTATGGGTTAAAATTCCGTTTGTTGCTGGATCATAAACACGAAATGTTTCTTTGATAATTGAGGGTGCCTGATAATCAACAGGCTGCACAACACAAGATGGCTCATCCATAACATTCCCAAATTTATCGCTTGCTTTGAGGCAGAACTGGACATCACCAGTCTGCAAACCAAGTTGCTGAACGTTAGTAGTAATGGATTTTGTAGCAGAGCATTGCTGTGTTTCAGCAACTTGTTCGGTAAGCACGAGTTGAAGAGTATCTTTATCTTTGCCAGCATACAATTCAACAACATCGATACCTGAACATTTGCTTTTGCATTCAGGATCGTCGCAAGCAGTATCTTCAACAGTATACGCAAGCTCAAAATCAGTTTCCAAAGTAATTTTCCCTTTAACAGAAACGCTTCCTGATGGCGGCTCGCTATCAACAACTATTTGCTCTGTTTTTTTGTCAAGAAGCTGGAAACTCTTATCAAATAAGGTGACGACTAAAGGTAAAACAGCTGCTTTATAATCAGCAGGCTGAGAAGCATATATACAAGTATAGATACTTTCTTCACCTAATACACAATCATTGGCATTCTCTTGAATTTTGTTGAAATTAACAAAAACATTTTCTTTTTTTACTTCAAGAGGAACTCCATCAACATTAAGAATAGTTGCATCAACCACGACCTGAACACTATCCTGCTCTTGTCGTATAACATTCCTAAAACCATCTTTGCCAGTTACATTAAGATTAGTCAAAGAGCCGGTAGCAGCATACGTTATTGCTGAAAGATAAGGAATAGTAAGCACTAACAAAATCATAAACAACGCGCATTTTTGATGTAAGTTTTTATTCATGGTTCTATCCTTTTATCCAATACGTGGTTTCATAATAGCTTGATTGAGCTGATAACATGCTTGAGTGTGTTGGCTAGCTATACCTATTTGTTCAAGATACTTTGGCTGGCCTTCGTCAATAACATAAAACGTGATTTTATCTTTGTCTAAATCTGAGATTCCAATTTCAAAGGTAAATTCTGAGCCGCCAGAAACTGTTGAAGGCAGTAAAACATCTTCTTCAGGATAATAAATAGTCTTTGCCTTTGTTGCAATCGTACTTGGTATTTTAATGGACTGGCTATGTTTTTTAAAAGTCATTTCACCAGGATAACGTTCATGGCGAAGCATCATAAGTTCGGCATGATATCGTCCCGAGCCAAGTTTTAAGGCAGTTTCTTGCCCTGGAACAAAAGAAATCCCTTCAGTTCTTCCAATACTTCCACCAAGGGTGTTTATGTGTTCTAAAGTAATGTAGACTTGTTCATTAGTTTGAACAGGTGAGATTTTTGGATTGAGATTGCAAGCAACTACCTTGTTATTATCATCAAGTACAACACCCTGATAGGTTGAAGTTTCTCCTTTTGTCAAAGGCGGCGCAGCAAAAAATTTCTGTACATCAACAGTAAACGTTTTCAAAGGAAGCAACGATATTTGTGTAGAAACTTCAGCATCCTCAAGAACATTTCCAACAAGTTGTGTTGTTGTTGCGTAGTCTTGTTTATCAATAGTTACCATTGCCCCTCCGCCGCATAATGGTAATTTTCCTTGGTAAATTCCCTCTGCATTCGTATTTCCCATAAAACATCGGTCTGCAAATTTAACTGCTTGATCCACAGAATTATCTTCTTTGTACGTCATCAAATATTCAGGTCCGCATTGGAAATAGACTAATGCTTTTTCAATCGGTTTTTTTGTTTTTGTATCAATCACTTTAATAGTTTGGTCATTGCTTTGCCCTCCACTGCTGCATTCTGAGGTTAATGGTTGTGTTTGCGCATCAGGATTGAGCAAATCAAGAATCCTTACTCTCGGATAGTTTTCTTTAATAATAGTTTGAACAGGGAATTGAAAATAATAAGGTTTTTGTTTGAGTAAGGATTCTTTATCTTGCAAGCTTATAACCATAGGAAACGTAAGATCATACACAAATTTGTATTCATAAATGCAAAAGTTAAGGAGCAGGGCATCAACCGGCAATCGTTGAGGAAATACAGCACCTCCTGAACCAAGATAAAGATAGAAAGGGTAACTTTCATCATAATTAAACCATACATTAATGTCTTGGTATTGTTTATTGGAGATTTTATCTGAAACTATTTTAAAAGTTCCCTGCCGTACTTGTCTCGTGCCTGCATTTGACTCTTCTACAATAGAAATTTCAACAGGATTTGGCTTGGCATTTTCTACTCTAAAGAAAGGCACATTTTGCTGGAGCATTGATTTGAATTTTGTTTTGACATCTTCAACAAGCCAGAAATCCATTTCAGTGCAATCTTTTACTTCTATCCCGCCATACATTGCAGGAAACGATGCATCATGATTTCTCCCATATAATGATGCAAGAGCAATAACATTATCTTCTAAAAAGACCGTATTCGTTTCATACTGCAAAATATTCCTTGCTAATGCATAAACTTGTTTAAGACGAACTTGTTTCGTTGTTGAAAAACTGTTCACGTTTTCAACGTTGTTCTGCGTAGTAACTTCTAAAGGATATTCCGCTTTTACTTGGACATCTTCTTCACCAAATAATACCGCAATAGAAAGCTCTCCTTTTGGATTAACTAAAATACCTTTGCTATTAAAGCTGACAAAATTATTGACGCATTGTTCAACACCATCTCGAATATATCGTTCAAGCTGGTCCTGGATGGAATCATCGCCTTTATACTGTTTATACAATTGAGGCATTTCACTTTTATCAACGCCATTCCTTCGTTGATAAAGCCAATAGGGCAAGAAACTATTGCCATTATCCAAACTTAAAACATTAGCATTAAAAGGATCATATTGGGCAGTATAAATTTCAAATTTGTCAAGATAAAGATGTCCAGCTTGCTGTCCTAGTTTTTCTAATGCATCATCAGTTACCTGGCTGACACAATTTTCAACAAAGACGCTTACTTGATCTTTTTTTTCAAAAGAAAGTTTTTCAGTTACATTGAATTTTGAACTTAAATACAATACGAGCAAAACAATAAAAAGAACTACCAATCCTACAATAATAAAAGTAGTAATCTGTCCTTTTTTAGAGAGATGTACCTTTAGATTAGAATTTAGCTTAATACCTTTACCAACTAATCGCTGTAAAGCTGTCACCATACCCCTCTTTTTTAATATTTATAAATAACTGCTCTTAATACTTTATATACTTTGCGTTTCAAAACAGAGAAAAGAAACTGTTGATTATAATTTTTGTTATTGATTAACTACTTTACAGTCAAAACCTTGGTTTTTTCTTCAGCATTGTTTGAAGCTGTATTTTTGTTAACAATCCTTCCTGAGGCCCAATGTGTTGAATAACTCCAGCTGCATTTACTGTCCCCCATTTCATAGCTTCTTTAATATCATGTCCATAAAACAATGCAGCAATAAAACCAGTTGAGTAACTATCTCCGCAACCTGTTCTTTCAACAACAGGAACATCATAAATGTTTTGATAATACATTTGTCTGCCATCATAAGCATAGCTTCCTGCTGGCCCATCGGTGATCACTGCTATGCCGCAGCCTGTTGATTTCAAAAGTTTCAGCAATTTCTTAATATCACGGGATTTTTCTTTGAAAAGAAATTGGGTTTCTTCTACATTGAGCAAAACAACCGTGCTTGCTTTGAGCAATGGTTTTAATTTTCTTAGTCCTGTACGCAACTGATGTGTTCCTGGATTAAATCCTAGCTTTGCTTTTGTTTTTTCCACATACTTCAGCAGCGGCTTATACACTGCTTCACAATCTTTTCCCATACTCGTTAAGTAAACCCATGGCGCTTTGCTCAAGGCAGGTAATTTGTATTTTCTTTTACCATGATAAATTAAAATAGTCCTTTCAGCGCCTTTATTAAGAACAACTGAATAATTAGTCACATAATTCTTTTTAAGGTAAACATACGTTGTATCAACATGATCTTTTTTCAAAGATCGCAGTATTTTTTCACCCTGCTCATCTTTTCCAAGCTCAAGATACATACTGCTTTTCAATCCTAAACGCCTTGCGCCAATAGCTAGATTCGCTGCATTGCCACCAACTAATTTATGTAGAGATTTCACCGGTATTTTCGTTGCAAAATCCATACATATTTGGCAGGTTTTGGTTCCTTTATTGCAATGAAGACTTGCCTCTTCTAATTCCAAGAACACATCTTCAGTTGCATCGCCTATTGAAATAATATCAAGCATGATGAAATTCTAGATTAAAATGTTTATATAGTTTGTGATTGGTGATGGGCTCTGGTGAAAATGTAGTTTTAGCGCCTTATTGTGAAGCTCTTCTTAGGGAATATCGAGGATTTTTCGGAGTGCCAGAGAGAAAAATCCAATCGATGTAAACTTCAAAAGCTGAACTGGCGCTAAAACCTGAAAGATTTTCACCAGATCCCATTAGATTAACAAAACATTTAAAAGTAGTTTTAACTACTTGTATTTTAGTGGTTAAAATGGATAATACTAAAGAAAAAACGATGAAATTATTGGAAAAATCTAAAAAAAGATATGATTTTGGAAAAAACTGGATTGATGAGATTGACACTGCCTTATGAAAAGAATAATCAGTAAAATAAGATAATTTGCAATTGAGTTTATTTCACATATTCCAATATATTAGGAATATGCCCTGATCTGTCTTGGTTAATAGTCCTTACAACTCTATGCATGAATCTTGGCAGATACTCCGGACCGCCTGCTTTTGATCCTAAACCGGATAATTTAAACCCGCCAAAATACTGCCTGCCAACAACAGCGCCAGTAATCGTCCTGTTGACATAAAGATTGCCTACTTCAAACTCATGTTTAGCGCGTAGAATATGTGATGGTGTTCTTGAATATAATCCGCCAGTCAATGCATAACGAGTATTATTCGCAAGTTCCAATGCTTGATTAAAGTTTTTTGCTTTAAGCACTGCCAAGACTGGACCAAAGATTTCTTCCTGGGCAATAATATTGTTTGGTTCAATGGCAATAAGCGTTGGTTGAATAAAATATCCTTTTGAATTATCTGCTTTGCCGCCAGCTAAAATCTTGCCTCCCTGCTGTTCTGCCTGTTTGATCAAACTAAGAATACGGGAAAAGGCTGCTTCATTAATCACCGGACCAAGATCAGCTTCGGGCAAGCATGAATCTGCAAGGCGCAAGCTTAAAATCGCATTTTTTAATTTTTCAACAAAAATATCATAGACTGCTTCGAACACTATGACACGAGAAGCTGCGGAACATTTTTGCCCGGAATACCCAAATGCTGATTTCAAAACACCGACAACTGCCTGTTCAAGATCTGCGCTCTCATCAACAATAATCGCATTTTTCCCGCCGGTTTCAATAATCACATTCTTGAATTGTTTTTGATCTTTATTCACAAGGGATGCTTTTTCATAAATAAATTTGCCGACATCTTCAGAACCAGTAAAAGCAATCAAATGAACTAATGGTGACGTAATTAATACTTCAGCATCTTTGCTGTCGCAAACAACAAAATTTAAAACGCCTCCAGGTAATCCTGCCTGTTCAAATAACCTCATTAATTCTCCTGCAATCAAGGGCGTTGCAGACGCTGGTTTCATAACAACTGTATTGCCGGCAACCAATGCTGCACTTACCATGCCTGTTAAAATTGCAAGAGGAAAATTCCATGGTGAAATAACTGCTGCTACACCGCAAGGCTGCCAAAAAGCTGTATTGTCTTCTCCAGGAATAGATTGGGTAAATACTTCTTTATCAAGTGCTATCATTTGATCGCCATAATAGTTAAGAAAATCTATTGCTTCAACAACATCAGCATAGGCTTCACGTGCTGTTTTACCTGATTCATACATAATTAAAATGCTTAATTCATGTAATTTTTCACTCATTATATCTGCTGTTTTGAAAAGGTAGTTTGCCCGCTCTTCTGCGGAAAGTTTTTTCCAAGTTTGAAATGCTTCTGCAGCAGCTTGCAGCGCTAATTCAATCTCTTTCCGAGATCCTTTTGTTACTTTTCCAAGAACCTCTGTTTTGTATGAAGGATTATATGATGGTAGAAAAGCGCCAGTATCCACCCAATGCTTGCCAATTTTGAGACGATGTGAAATAATCCCTTTCTTACGATTGAATTTTGATAATGCTGTTGTATATTCCTGATAAAAGGCAGGGTCAGCAAAATTAGGAGCAGGATAATTTTTGAATGAAGATGTTTGTTCGCTTTTTTTAGTAGTATTGACATGATTATTATTTACATTATTTACGTGAGATGAGACTTCTGAAGAAAAATATGATTTAATTTTGCTGAGAAAACCATTGTTAGAAGACGATGATGATAATGATGATGAAGTAGTTTGCGCTGTATGTTGAGGAGACGATGCAATTGAGGTATCGGCTGGATTTTTGAGTAACGCATTAATATCTAAATCCTTTTTCAATCCTCTAACAAACGCTTCATTGGATGAATTTTCCAATAATCTTCTGACAAAATATCCCATTGCAGGAACTAATGCTCCGCAGGGAACATAATCTCTTACAGGGACATTCATTTTTTCCAGCGATGTTCCAATCTCCTGAGCAACACCATACAATTTTTGTATTTCCCAATATTTTTTATCAAGATTATATTCTTCAACAAGCGCTAAAACCACAGCAACACTCCGCGCATTATGCGTTGCAAATGCTCCTCGTACATAGTGGTTATTCTGAGCAAGTTTTTCAGCTAAATGCTCATAATTTGCATCAGTATCTTTTTTCTTAGTATACACAGGTATTTCCCAGCCATTTTGGCAAGCCAGCATAACTTCATGATCCCAATAAGCGCCTTTGACTAAACGGACCGTAATTGGGATGCCGCGTTTTTTGGCAAAAGCAATCAACATGTCCAAAATATCAGACGACGAAGTAAGATATGCCTGGACAACACAGCCTGCATGAGCAAAATCCTTGAATTCATCCTCTTCTAATAATTCCATGAATATTTTATTAGTTAACCGATTGTATTGAAAATGTTCCATGTCCAAGTTAATAAACGCGCTGATTGACCGTGCTTTTCTGAAAATAGGACGCAAACGCTTTCGAACATGCTCAGAGGTACCTTCAGGATCAACAGGATCAAAATGTTCGTAAAGTGCTGATAATTTGACGGATAGATTTATTTTAGGCTTGCCAAATGCATCAACTGCATTTTTTCCATAGACTTTTTCAAGAACATCTAAAGCATGCAAATAGGCATGGAGGTATTTTTCAGCATCAACTTTGCTGGTCGTGATTTCTCCGACAATGTCAAAGGTGCATGATCTGCCTACAGGAAAAGAAGCAACTGCGTCAACGCCTTCTTCAATGGTGTTGCCTGCAATAAAACTTTTTGCCATGTTTTCAGAAAAATGCTTGATTGTTTTAATGGCAACCATCGGCGCAATATTAGTTGCCTTGACTAACGGACTTAACACACCGAGATTAACGTGAGTATCAATAAGATATTCTTTGAGATGAGGAACAATAGCATCATTTTTCAGGCTGGGAAAAACATCCATAAAACGAAATATTTGCGTTGCAGCCTGCTGATCCTGCATGCATAAATCAAACAACGCATTTCTCCGCCCGCCTTCAGTATGCAATGCAGGAATATGCTGCTGTGCTTCAGTAAGAATTTGCTTGCCAAGTTCTTGTATTCTTTGCTCTCTTTTTTGTGTTGTTTGAATGACTTTTGCAACCATAATAACAGCAAATAAGAACTGTTATTTAAGTATTACTAAATGAAAGGCAGTGTAGAAAATGTAGTTTTTGGCATCTTTTTGTGAGGCTCTTCAAGTTTAAGTATGGGGATTTTTCGGAGTTCCTTGCCGATAGGCAAGTCTTATAATCCCAGACGCAAGCCAACTTATGAATCCTTGATTTATATTATTGAGGGAGTCGGGATTATATTTATAGAGAGAAAAATCCAACCAAATAAACCCTTAACAAGCCGAACTGATGCCAAAACCGAGGCTATGCCGAGATTTTCTACACTGCCTAAATGAAATGAGATAATGTATTATTAGGTAGTAATGAAATCAATTATTTTAAATGAGCAGATTTAAATAATCAACTATTTCACCCTCATCTATGACGCTGGATGAATTAGATGTTGTCAAGCAACAACTAAGAGGTATTGGGACAAAGTGGGTCACTTATTTTAATACAAGAGATCTTGATGAACTATTAGATCTTTACGATGATAATGCTACCCACTATAGTCCACGATTACGTAGAGATGATAATCCTGAAGGTAAAATAGTGGGAAAATCTGAACTACGTAGATGGTGGGGAAATTCATTTCTATGTTTTCCTACGTTACAATATAATCTTGAAGCTATTTCCGTAGATGGTGTTGAATCTGGATTTGAGAATGTCAGAGAAACTCCGTGGAAAAAAGATGCGTATCTTGTTGATGTTAAAAAAGATGTAGAGATTAAAGGAACTATTTTTATTAAATATAAACGAACAGTTTCTGGACAACCTGATACGTATGTAGCTGAAGAGTTTAAAGTAAAGCATGGAAAAATAGTTGAATCACGGGTTTATCTTGGATAATCACCAGAATTAAATGATTTTTTATTTTTTTTATACTTTCGTTTAAACTTTTCCCAAAATCCATTTCCAAAGGGGAATAAATTTAACCTTTCTTTTTATCCCAAACCACTCGGATTCTTCTTCACCAAAATAATCTTGGTTAATCAGCAATAAATTTTTGCATTTTAAATCTTTACTGGCTTTTAGTAAGACTTTGATCTCTCTCTTTTTTGTGTCGGGGTCAGAAAAATCATAACAAACCTGTATCAGCTGATTAACCTTGGAATCATTTTTTAAGACAAAATCCACTTCCTCTTTTTCGGCATTCTTCCAGTAATAACACTCTTTTTTTCTCCTTTTCAGTTCAACGGCAACAATGTTCTCGTAAAGTCTTCCAAAATTATTTGAGAACTTCGTTGAAATTGAGCTGATAAATGCGTTATCTATAAAATAAATCTTTTTTGGGTACTGCATTTGGTCTTTTATTTTATAAGAAAAAATAGGCACGCTAAATGCAAAATATGAGTTTTCAATATACGATATATATTTCTGGAGTGTGGATTTACCGATTTCATAGCCTAAACTTTTAAGATTATTGTAGCTCTTACTTATAGAATATTCTCTTGAATCGAGAAGCAGTTTTAATAGTGCTTTTAGGGATACTTCATTCTTTATATTATATCTTTCAACAATATCCCTTTTGATAAGAGTAGCATAATAAGACTGCGCCAATTCAAATTTTTTATTTTCGTCTATCAGGGTTATTTCAGGCAGCCCTCCGAAAATGAGATATTCGGCAAGCGCTTTTAGGATAAGAGGCCTCTCCTTTTCTGAATAGTCTAACAGCTTAAAATCAAAACTAAGTTCCTTAAAATTTAAGAACTCTTTAAAGGATAAAGGGAATATTTTAATTTCAAGAAACCTCCCTCTTAATTCTGTTGGTATTTCCTCTTCAGACATTCTTGAAGAAGAGCCTGAAACAAAAATATGCATATCCTGATTGTCGTATATCCTCCTGAGCCATTTGCTCCATCCAGGGATATTATGCACCTCATCCAAAAACAGGTATTTAATTTTTTTGCTGAATAACTCGTCTGCAGCAGGAATCAGATTGCTTAAAAATTCTGTCCTAAGAGGTATTCTTTCGTCTTCAAAATTAATATGCACCACCTCTTCACGAGAATTTGATTTAAGAAGCTCATTGGCCAAACCGTATAGGATATAAGTTTTTCCAACTCTCCTAAATCCGTTTAATACTATTATCTTGTTAACCTTTAGATGGAGATACTCCTGAAGATTGATTTCTCTGGGAATTACCTCGGGAATCTTTTTGCTTTTCCATTCCACCAGTATCGTTTTTATTGTCTTATCCATAGTACAATTTTAGTACATTATTGTACTATTTAAATCTTTCGTTTTGAGGGGGAAATATAATACATTTACGGTGATTATGATGATTAACATACTCCAATTTAAATAAACCATGGAAGAACTGCAGAATCACGAGTGTATCATGGATAATGTGAATAAATAATAGATCTAATTTATTTATCATAAAAATCAAGCTACTTTTCTTATTATTTCTTTATCATGCCCAAATTCATACAATCGCGCAGCAGTATATCCTGTTGAAACTAAATTCAAGACTCGCTGGAATTTGCCTGTTGACATATTTTTAGGCAAAACACAAGTGAAAATTGGCGAACCAGTTTCGAAGTTTTCTCCATAGAGTATAAAACCGCCCATTCGCTTTACAAAATACTGCAAACCATACAATCCCATACCTGACGACATTTCTTCATTATTATCAAAACCGCTCATGCGAGCCATAAAAGCAACATCAGTAATGTCTTTCATGCTCAATTCACCAACCTTATATGCTGATGCTTGCCAATTTTCGTATCTTTTTTTAGCTCCTTGACTTAGAAATACCACACTTTCAATGCCTTGTTCGTGAATTAAGGTTCTAATTTTGTTCTTCATTTTGTCTAAATCAATTGGTTTGCCTGTATCACCAACTGTTATTACCACTGATTCAAGAGGAGCTTCATAGACTTGGACATAAATCTTTCCAAACCCTTTGCTTGGATCATAACCAATGCGTTCTTCATCACTTAAATCACTCACTAATTTTTTATAGGCATTTTTTACTAAATTGTAAATAATTGAGAATACAACACCAGAATTACCATACATTGCAACATTTTCAACATCAATGGCAAGTTCATTTCTTGGTTCATCAGTTAACTTTGTTGTTAAACCAAATTTAAACTGGGGACATCTTGCCTGCAAAATCATCCATGTTTTTCGCGCTAAATCAGCTGGACTAAAAATCTCGGTTCTCTGCCTTCTTCCAAGTTTATCACAAACTATGAAATCCAGCATTTTAAATGGTTGGATATAAGTGCCATACATATATTCAGGATCTGCATTAAAAAGTTCAAGCAATCCTCTTATCTCATCTCGATAGTCACGCATTCTTTCGATTGAATAATCCCATTGAATTTCTGACAAGCACCACCACTGCCTGTTTAAATCTCCAATTAAATGATTGAGATCATGGACAAAAAATTTGTAGAGATTGGGATCATTAAGTGCTTGTCTGGTTAATGTTATAATTTCATCATTGCCCTCATGAGGAAATATATCCTTTAATTTTTGATTAAATCCTTTCCAAACAGGATCAGTAACTCCCTTGATAAGATCATCAAAGCCACCAGTTAATCTTATGCCTTTAAGACCTTTCCTTGGAGGATGATATTCTTCAAATATTCTTCGTGCTTCAGCTTCTTGTTTAGTATTTGCCGTTAAGAATGCAAGATATTGATCCCATAAATCAAAAATTAAAGGAATATTATATTTTGGAAACTGACCAAAAATAAGCTTTCGTTCTTCATATCCTGCTAAATAGTCATCTAAAGTGACACTTAGTCTTCCCTGTAATACTCTATCAACCATGTTCTAAGGAAATGTGTTTTAATTTATAAACATTATTTCATCATAAACTGTCTTTATATACACAACAATACGCATTTAACATACTCTAAAAAAGATAAAGTTTATATATAAGTTATATTAACATAACATATTATGAGACAAGACAGATTAGATGAATTATTACGAAAACTAGAAGGACTGCATACCGTTGAAACCGTAGCAGAAGCTCTTAAGATCAATAAACAATCAGCATTAAACCTGCTCACAAAATTAAAAAAACAAGAATACGTTACTGTTCAAGGTAGAGGCAGAACAAAAAGACTCTATAATATAACGATGCGAAAGCAGCGAAAACGCGATCCTGGCATGTTTGATATTATCAATAAATATTCGCCGCATATGAAAATCAATCCTTGGTATGACCACCAGGTGCATGGCGTGTATACTGTTGAAGATGCATTAATTGATGCCATTGAAACAAAGAGTTTTCGTGTTATACTTGCAAGTTTGCATTTGTTTAAATATATTAAAAACTGGCCTAAATTATATCAGCTTGCAAAGCAAAAAAGCAATTGGCAGAAAGTAGGAGCATTGCATGATGTTGCGCGAATGTTTATGAAAGTAAGGAAAATGCCGGAGAAGTACAGAAAGATTAGTTCATTTTTTTCATGGATTCAATTAACACAACTGTTTAAAAAGAATTTTCCTGAGATAGGAAATATATGGAAAGTTTATATACCATTCAATATTAATGATATAACGGAGAATTTATGATAACACACGAAGATCAAATGAAATTATTTAATGTCATTGCCCAGCAGATTAATAGTGATATTGTTTGCTATGCATTTGGGGGAACTGCAATGATGTTTTATGGTTATAAAAACGATACAAAAGATATTGACCTATTGTTTGAACAAGAAAAAGAAAGAACTGAATTCATGCGTGTTATACAATTACTTGGCTTTAAAGAGACAAGCCCTCTTAAAATTTACATTGAAGAAAAATTAAGAGATAAATATAGGCCTTTAATGTTTAAACGTGATGATGACATGAGATTTGATCTGTTTGTAAAAAAGATTTTCAGAACAGAAATAAGTGAAAAAATGAAGGAAGATAAATTTGCTGCCCATCAGTTCAAAGGCAAATACACATTAACCATAAATGCTCTCCGTACTGAACATATCGTAATGCTTAAATCAGTAACTGACCGTGACAAGGATTTTGAGGATATCTTAACAATTATCCAAAAAGACAAATATTTCAATTGGCAATATCTTATTGATGAAGCAATCTGGCAGTATCAGCATGGAGACACTTGGATAATCTATGATTTGGAAGAAACTATTAAAGAACTGCAGAAATATGTTTTTGTTGAACAAAAATATTTAAAGCAATTGTATGATGCTGTTCAGGAAAAGAACAAGAAGAATGATAATGATATAAAGAATAAATAAAAATAAAGAATAAGAGTCAATTTACTTCATTTTCTTCATCCTCAACACAGCTTTCACTGGAGTAATAATATCCTTAACCTTATTTATAAATAAACATCAAGTTTACTTTATAAATAAGTAAAGTAAACTTGATAAAAATAGAAAAATATAAATAGCAGTTATGCTTCCCATTACTCATGAAAAACGCCAAAGAAACAACCAAGCAAGATCTTATTGCATTTATCCAAAAACTTGATTTGTTTATAGATGAACCGCTAACTATTGTTGCACTTGGCGGAACAGCATTAACCCTATTAGATCTTAAATCATCAACACGAGACCTTGATTTCATTATTTCATCTAAAAGTTACCGGCTGCTATTACCACTATTCAAATCATTAGGCTTCAAAGAAATAGCTGAAAAGCGATGGTTGACAACTGATGGTTTAATTATCGATATCTATCTTGATGATTACATTGTCAATGTACAATTGGTAAAACCATCAAAAGATGCATCAGTTATTCTAAGGGAGTTTGATCAGATTACACTGCGTGCCTTAAATTTCTACGATATTTGCATAACAAAAATAGATAGAGGTGATGCAAGAGATTTTGAAGACATTAAACATATTCTTGAAAAGACCGATACAAAGATTTCCCTTTTAATCAGAAAATTTATTTTAACTATGGATATTTCAGAATCAGAAAATCCAAAGTTCAAACTTCTTGAATTTATCAAATTTATTAAGTCTCTTGGATATAAAATTACAGCAGAAGATGCGGAGAAGATACAACAATGGCAGAAGACATAACATCATTATTGGAAAAGATAGGATATGCTTATTTCAAAGTAGAAAAAACGATAGTCATCGAAGAGATTATAATCAAAATACTCTCAATTAAAGAAAAAAGGTTTATTAAAGCAATTCCTTTTATTATATATCTTAGTACAAAAGAGTCATCTCTACATCTTGATCTTGATATCTTAATTAAGAAAGCTAAAGAAAAAAACCTATGGAAGGAACTAAAAGCAATTTTATCTCTCACTGCACAAATACTTAAACAAATAGAATCGGATAATATCCTTATACCAAAACTGGAAAAAATTGAAAATAAAACAGTGAAAAGATTTATTTTCTCATTCGAAGAATATAAAGATGATTTTATTGGACAAAAAAAACGTTACGAAACTGAACAGCAAATAGGATTAGCTCAAAAAATCAGTAATGCTAAAGAATATGATATCCAATATGCACTTCACATATTATTCAAACCAAAACAGATAGAAATTATTAAAAAAATAATTGAAGGTGTTTTATTGACCAAAATAGAATATGATTATTACTTTAAAACAATAAAAAAACGGTTGAGAGCTATAAAACTTATTGGTGATTTTGCAGACACGGTAATACAAAAGAAAGTGTCAAAGGTGGACAAGTAATATTCTGTTTGACAAGTAAATAGGTATTTATTTCTTCTTCATCCTCAAAACAGCCTTTACCGCAGTAATAATATCCTTCTTTTTAATCTTGTATTTAACCATTAACTCATCAGGATTTCCTGATTCACCAAAGGTATCTTGAATACCAACTCGTTTAACAGGAACTGGATATTCGCTTGCTAACAATTCAGCAACAGCTCCGCCTAATCCGCCATGCCATTGATGTTCTTCTGCAGTAACTACTGCTTTGCATTTTTTAGCTGCAGCAATAATAGTTTTTTTATCCAGCGGCTTAATGGTATGACCGTTAATCACCATACAGCTTATTTTTTTATGTTTTTTTTGTTCTTGCAATTCAACAGCAGCAGCCAATGCTTCATAAACCATAGGTCCGGAAGCAATAACAGCAACATCTTTTCCTTGCCGATAAACATCTGCCTTCCCAATGGTGCAGGGAGTTTTTGCGGTTGTAACCTTAGGAACCTTTTCTCTGCCAAATCTGATATAAACAGGTCCTTTGTATTTTGCTGCCTTAATGATTAATTTTTTTGTTTGATCGTAGTCAGCTCCGCAAAGCACGGTCATGTTAGGCAGCACCCGCATCATTGCAATATCTTCAAGCGCCTGATGGGTTGCACCATCTGGTCCAACTGAAATGCCAGCATGCGCGCCAATGATTTTGACATTAGCATTAGTATAACAAATGCTGACGCGAATTTGATCCCAATTTCTTCCTGGATTAAAAACTGCATAGCTTGAGATAAAAGGAATCTTGCCTTCAACTGCCATGCCTGCTCCAATACCTGCCATGTTTTGTTCTGCTACACCAACTTCTACAAAACGCTGAGGAAACTGTTTTTTAAAATCCGCAGATTTTGTGCTGTCAGTTAAATCACAGCAAAGAACAACTACATTTTTGTTCTTTTTTCCTGCTTCAACAACACCATCACCATATCCTGAACGAGCATAGTCAACTTCAGTATGCATATGTGGATTGAGATGCATCGCGTTAACAAGATATTTGTCCTTAACCACTTTTTTTTGTTTCATTTTTGTTGTTTATTATTTTGTAGTTATTTAATATTGACCTCTTAATCTTATGCAAATCCTGCAGTGCCTTGACTGCTTCTTCTTTATTTGGAGGTTTGCCATGCCAATGATAATCATGCTCCATAAATGAAACTCCTTTGCCAGGAACAGTATTGGCTAAAATCACCGATGGTTTTTTGATTTTTTTCGCTTTATTGCAAGCACTAATTATTTCTTTAAAGTTATGACCATCTATTTCAATAACATGCAGATTAAATGACTCCAGTTTTTTATGCAACGGCTCTAAAGGCATGATATCTTCAGTATTGCCGTCAATCTGAATATTGTTTCGATCTATTATAAACGTTAGATTATCCAATTTTTTTGCAGCAGCAAACATATATGCTTCCCAAGACTGACCTTCTTCCAGTTCTCCATCGCTTTGGAGACAATAAACACGGTGTTTTTTCCTGTCCATTTTTGCAGCCAATGCTATGCCTACAGCAAATGAACTTCCTTGGCCTAAAGGACCGGCTGTATTTTCTATACCTGGAGCAGAATGGATATGAGGATGACCTTGCAATCGCGTATTTAATTTTCGCAAGGTCATTAATTCTTTAATAGGAAAATAACCAGCATGAGCTAAAGTAGTGTACCAAATAGGACAAATATGGCCGTTGGAAAGAATGACACGATCTCGATCATTATTCCATGGTTTTTTAGGATTATGATTAAGAATGTTAAAGTATAAAGCCGTAAATATGTCAGCCATGCCTAAAGGACCGCCAGAATGACCAGAACCAGCATGTTCTAACATTTTAATCATATCTTCACGTATAGTTACTGCTTTAAGTTCCAATTGTTTGGTGGAGGTTAGGTTTTTCATTACTGAATTATCCTCTTTTTTATTTGAGATCTTTTTTAATAGCAAGTAATTTCTTTTTTAAATCTGGAAGGTCATTATTCATAGTATCCCATACAGCCTTAAGATCAACACCAAAATAATGGTGAATCAGTTTGTCCCTCATACCTATAATATCTTTCCAAGGAATTGAAGAATGCTGAGAAGTAAAAGAAGAAGAAAGATTTTTAGCTGCTTCACCTATAATTTCAATAGCTCTTACAATTGCATACTGCCTCAATTCATCTTTATCAAAATCTTGTCTTGATAAGCCTTCTGAAAAAGATTCAACTTTGTCAATTAATTCTAACATATGTCCAAGAAAAACAAGATCGTCTTTTTTCATATAATCCTAACCTCATCTCTTAAGATGTAATCTTTTAATAATGGATTTATAGATCTATACGTTAGAAGATCTACTTTTTTACCGATAGTTTCTTCTATTTCACGCTCTAATCTAACCATATCAAGAAGACTAAATTTAACCGTTTTAACTTCTATTAATATGTCCACATCACTATTCTTTTTCTGTTCTCCCCTTGCATAACTGCCAAAAATACCTGCTTTTTTCACATGATATCTTTTTAATACAGGTATAATCTGTTTTTTTAAGCTTGTAAGAGATTGTTTTGGTTCCTTTGAATGTTTCAACTGTTTTTTAACCATAACTATCTACAAAGAAAAGAAGTATATATAGTTTGTGTTGATCGGCTGCGTAGAAATCCTGTGGTGCGCATAGCATCCTCAGGTCAAAATTCAATCATTTTTCTGAAACCTGAGCGTTACGAGGGGTTGCTCCATTCGGGAACGTAGCTCCTTCAAAAAAATTCAACCAGAATTTTGAAGATGCTATGCGCACGAATTAATAGGATTTCTACGCAGCCGTTGATCAATTATATTTTGACCTTTTTATGCAGCGTCAACTTATTCCGTTGCATAACTTTAACATCCAGGAAAATATCCCTTAATGAAATCAAAAACCAGACAGCATTTAACACCATAAACGGCATTGAATTTAATAAATAAGCATACATAAACAATAATCCTGAACCTAAGACATTGACTATATCATATATTAAGTCATCATCATGCCATTTATGGAATTGGTTCATAATAAAGGCAAGTAATATTAATGACATGCCTGATAAGCCGACAAATAATATAGGGTCCATGGGAATTTATGTTGAGTTGAAGTATATAAAAGTTTTTGTAAAAAGTACGTGGAAAGCTTAGAGGAGCGCTCTAAGCTTTCCACGTACAGTTACGCCAGAGGTAATAGCGATATGGTGACCAAATCGTTGGTGTTAATGGCGTTAAATAAGCACAAGGAAAACAAAGCAAGTACAACACTCATTTGATTCGGTCGTACGAATAATGGTTTGACAATGTGCGATGTCTCAGTCATATGGACATCCTAATGATCACAAAGTTTATAAATATGTCCATTATAATGTACTTATTTTAAAATGGAAAGAGCAAAATTAGAAGAATTTAACCCGTGGTGGATAAGTGGAAAAGTAGATGCAGAACTAGCTTTGCCTTTCAAGAGAAATGTTTTTACTGAAATAGAAAATCATATCAGCAAAAGATTTATTGTCGCGCTAACTGGTCTTAGAAGGATTGGAAAAACGACACTTATGTACCAATTGATACATAAATTAATGCAAGAAAAAGTCGAGCAAACAAATATCCTCTTTTTCTCTTTTGATGAAATGTCCGTAAATTTAAGTGAAGTTTTGAGCACATACAAAGAAATGAACTCAAAAGATTTCAGAGAGGGCAAAATATACATTTTTCTTGATGAAATTCAAAAGTACAAAAATTGGGAGAATGAATTAAAAAAATATTATGATTTATATCCTAAATTAAAATTTTTCATAAGCGGCTCTGAATCTCTTTTCATAAGAAAGAAAACAAAAGAAACTCTGGCAGGCAGAATTTTCGAATTCACTCTAACTCCATTTACATTTAGAGAATATCTAAGATTCAATAACCTAAAAGAAGAAAAGTTTAAGTATGAAACTGCTGTAAACCCGCTTTTCTTGAAATTTGTTGAAAAAGGAGGATTTCCAGAAACATTTTCCTTTGAAACAGACAAAGACTTTAAGGAATATATCCGTGCATTAATTGTTGATAAAATAGTGTATAAAGATATCCCTCAAATGTTTGGAATAGAAGACCCTGAATTTTTAAAGATTCTTTTGGAATTGATTTCTACAAATCCAGGAATGTATGTTGATTACCAATCATTAAGCAAACAATTTGAAAAAGACAGAAGAGTAATAAAAGATTATATTTCATATCTTAAAGACAGCTTTTTAATAACAATTTTAGGAAATTACAGAAAGGGAAGCATAACTACATTAAGGAAGAAAAAAAGAGCGTATCCGACCGATACTGCTTTATCTTACCTCTACAAGCCAAAAATAGATGAGTCTTTTTTTGGAAGAATGGTTGAAACAATAATCGTAAATAAACTCAGAGCAAATTCTTTCTGGAAAAATGGAACAGAAATAGATATAATTTATGATAAATCACCAATAGAAGTCAAATATCAAGAAAATATAAATTCTGAAGATTTTAAGCCAATGAAAGAATTCATGAGAAAATTTAATCAAAAACAAGGGATTTTAATCACAAATAAAGAAGAAAAAGAAATTAAATTTGAAGAAGGAACAATAAAATTAATTCCTGCATGGAAATTTTTATTAGAATAGGGTAATCGTATTCATAGAGTATATTTCTCCCTCGTTATATGGAATAACTAACCATAGATGGCAAAGAAAAGATCATCAAACTCTATAAAATCAAGAATATGCGTGTGTTCAACTGAAGATAAACATTTAAAAATCAATCTTAATTCCCTTTCTTCTATGAAAAACACTCAAAAGATAAAGAAAATGCCAGCTCAAGTACTTCTTAACAGAGGTTTTGCTGAAATGTTTAAAGGCGGCGTTATCATGGATGTTACTAACCATGAACAAGCAAGAATTGCTGAAGAAGCTGGAGCTGTCGCAGTCATGGCTCTTGAACGAGTTCCTTCTGATATTAGAAAAGAAGGTGGCGTTGCAAGAATGGCAGATCCTAATATTGTAATCAAAATAAAAAAAGCAGTTACCATTCCAGTTATGGCAAAATGCAGAATTGGTCATTCAGCTGAAGCAAGAATTCTTCAGGCTTTGGCAGCAGATTTTATTGATGAAAGCGAAGTGCTGACACCTGCCGATCAAACGCATCATATTAACAAGCGGCTATTCAAAGTTCCTTTTGTCTGCGGAGCAATTGATCTGGGGCAAGCATTGAGAAGGATTAATGAAGGCGCTGCAATGATCAGAACAAAAGGCGAAGCTGGCACGGGAAATATTGTTGAAGCTATTAAACATATTAGAACTATTAATGACCAAATAAAATATTTGCAGAGAGCAACGCAAGAACAACGGAAAAGAGCAGCAAAAAAAATGCGCGTTCCTTTTCCATTGTTAATAAAAACATTAAAATTAAGAAGATTGCCTGTAGTGAATTTTGCAGCAGGCGGCATAGCAACACCAGCAGATGCAGCATTATGCATGGAATTGGGAGTTGACGGCGTTTTTGTCGGTTCAGGAATATTCAAATCACAAAATCCAAAAAAAATGGCAAAAGCAATTGTTGAAGCAGTAACTCATTACAAAGACAGCAAACGATTGGCAGCTATTTCTGCAGGTCTTGGAAAAAGCATGCCAGGCAGAGAAATAGAAAGTTTAGAAGTCAAATTTTCCCAGCGAAGATAGTTGATCAGTATGCTGACGATTGGAGTTCTTGCGGTACAGGGAGATTTTCGGGAACATATTGCCATTCTTAGTAAGTTTCCCGTGTTTATTAAACAAGTAAGAACAAAAAAAGATCTTACTGACTGTGATGGATTAATTATTCCCGGTGGAGAATCTACAACCATAAGCAAATTGCTCAAGCAGGAAGGGATTGATAATGAATTGCAAAAAACAAAATTGCCTATTTTTGGAACCTGTGCCGGAGCTATTTTGTTGGCAAAAGATTTGACGAGCAAGGAAAAACATTCATTGGGATTAATGGATATAACGCTTTCAAGAAATTATTATGGAAGTCAGCTTGACAGCTTTGTTAAACCAGTATTATTTTTGAATAAGAAAATAAGTGGTGCATTTATCCGGGCGCCAAAGATAGAAACTGTTGGAAGTACTATTCAAGTGCTTGGAACACTGGATGAAAAAACACCAGTTGTTGTGCAACAAAACCAATATTTAGCTGCCTGTTTTCATCCTGAACTTGTTGGAGAAACAAAAGTGCATGAATATTTTCTAGGAATGGTGAAAGAGTTTCGAAAATAATGCTTCTTAACGTATGCAGTTGCTGTTAAGTGACCTGAGCGAAGCGGGTGAGAGTAACATTATCTTATCAAATAACGCGCCTGCGTAGGGAAAGCGCAGCGGGGTGCGAAGCAAGTTTTTTCGGGGGCTCGTTTCTATCTAGCGAACACCGTGAGCAATAAAGAACTACGTTTAGGGGCACACTCACAAAAATAGTAGTAAGGATCGGTGGTGTTATAGTTAAAAGTAATTGTATGTGCACAATCCAAAGAATTATTCTTTCTTATTGTGCCCGTAACTTCTTATTTGATCTATAATCAATTGCAACATTCTAGAAATATATTCCTTATAATTGCCTTTATCAGCAACATCTAATGATTGGTAATATTCTTCTCTTTTCTCAAATGGAATAAAAAACATAGGGAAACCCTTTTTCATTAGGATAAAATTCATAACGGTTCTTGCAGTTCTGCCATTTCCATCTTCAAAAGGATGTATCCATGTTAATTTTGCATGAATCAAAGCTGCTAATTCAAACGGATGCAGTTTATTTTTGTTTGCACTATACCACTTTAAAAAATTTAGCATATGCTTTTTAACTTCTGTATGGGGTGGAGGAACATGAGTTGAGCCTTGTATTTGTACATTAAAAAAACGTATTCTTCCTCCATAAACTACTCCTGTATTTTTAGTAAGAATCCCATTTATTTTTTCGAGCAGTTTGGTGTTTAATTCGCCTTCATACAATTTAATATAATCTAAGCATTCTTTTCCATTTATGGCTTCGTTATAATCCTCTGCTCTTACTCCAGAAGGTATTACTTTATCTTTAAGAATTAGAGCAGTTTGCCTTAATGTCAGCCTATTACCTTCAATTGCGTTGGAATGATATGTAAATCTTATAACAAAATCCTCATTCAGCTTTTCCTTGGCACTTTTTGGAATTTGTTTAAGCCATGTGCTATAACTTTCTTTTAGATCCTGCAAGGTTTCTGCATCATGCTCTGAAAGATAGGTATAATTTGAGATTTTTGAAAACGGTTTTGATTTATCCTCTATTTCTTGAGCATATTTTTTTAGTTCTTCTTGTGAAGGCTTTTTATCTCCTAAGAAAACCCTTATCTTCTTCCATTTGTTTAAGCTGAGCCTTACATTTTTTGTGAGGTAGTAATATTCCTTTTTGTTCCGTTTTATGGTTTCAATGTAAGCCATATAATATTGTAAGAGCACATACTATATAAAACTTTCGGTTTATTGTGCACATACAACTTTTGAAATTGGCGCATCCTATTCGCCTTTTCGGTGTTCTATTCTCCCGAATACTTGGAGGGATTGATTTTTAGTGCAACGATGCCGTAGGCAAAAAATCAAAGTAATTTCAGGGGCGTATTCAATCAAGCGAACACGGTGAGCCATCAAGAATAAGTATCAAGGGGCAATTTTCAGTCCGTCGTGGGGGGAATTCCGTTTGTTTTTGCTTCTTTTTACAAAAAGAAGAGTGGACGAATTGATTGTGAAAATTTGCTTAAAGATTAATTTTTAGTTTTTCTATTAAATCTGATACTATTGCTTTATCTATAATAATAACCTCTCCAAAACTCTTAATATTCTTAAAATTGATAATGCAACCTTTTATTTTGCCCGATTTATATTTCTCATTTTTAATATCGATTTTGATTGAGTCTATTCTGTTTGCACCAATAATAAAATCAACAATACTTCCGATATAATTCCCTTCATCGCTATAAACTTCTTTTCCTATAGTTGAATTTATAGAAGCAACCGAGTTGTTAATTGTATTCCCTACTGCTTTTTTTATTATTGGTTTTGGAACTGGATTTTCATAAGATACAGCATTTTTTCCTCTACTTTTCTCCGGGAATTTTTCTGGCACAATGTTTTTTTTGGTAGATTGGCTAAACCTATAGTTTGTTGAATTTTATCTTACAAGTTTCTTAATTTCTTTAAAGATGTAAAACAGGATAATTAATATTCCGAACAATAACAAAACAACTAAAATTCCAAACACGACCCACCAGTTTAAACTTACAGAAGGTAGTTTTACAGCACTTAAAACACTAATTATCTTTGAAGGAATTTCTTTAATTGAAATATTCAACAAGAGAGAAACTAAAACTATCGCTCCTAAAATAACAATAATGATGTTTTTTGCATTTAGGAAGTTATATCTGGTAACTTTCTCTTTAGCTTTATGTTTTTTTGTAAGTAACTCTTTAATCGTCTCTTTTTTCTTTATTATATAGATTAATAATCCCATAACAATGAGAACTAAGATACTGAGCCAGTAAGACTGTGTTGACTTTGACGGAGCTTTTCTCTCTTTTTCCTGAATTGTTTCAGTTTCTTTTGCACTCTCTTCTCCAGGAGCTATTTTAGATTCTTGGTCTATTTTTTCAATGCTGATCTCTGCTACCCCATCTTTTATACTTTGTAATGTTATTTTTAAGTTATCTAATCCCCCATCAAGGCTTAATTTCTTATATTCACCTACATTTAATACAAAAGTTTGCGGTTCTGATTGCACAGTTATTTGGGCTGATGTATCTGATAATGAATCAACTGTTAAGCGATGTGTTGTTTTTTCGTCAAGGCGAAATGTTATGGTTTGACCTTTCGCAACTCTTACGGAAGCTGCCTTTATCAATTTTGATAAATCTATGTCTACCGAAGATTCTTTTACAATTTCTTCAGTTGAGGAGGGCGTTGCCTCTTCTCTAGACTCTCCACCCGTTCCACCACCAGCTCCTCCACCAGGGGTACCTTCTCCAACAGGAGCACTTGTTGTCATAAAAGTTTTAAAAGCTCCCGCTCTTTCTGTAAAATCTGTTCCATACCATCCAAGAAAGGTTATCTTTACATCTCCAATATAAGAAGTTGAAGGGCTTATTGTATGAGTTTTTGCTGAGCTTCCTGCAACTGCAACAGTATCAGCACCCGAATCTAATAATGCACCGGTATCTGTTCTTGTTAAGTTCCATTCAACATACATATCTTTTATTGCTCCTCCTGTATTTTCCAAAACAACCGAAATGCTTAAAGTTGGGACAGAGGTATCAATTATAGAAATATCCCTAACGTCAAAAGGTCCTGATGTAATTTTGAAATATTCTCTGTTTTCATAATAATTTCCTCCTCTTGAAACATTAGCTAAGACCTGCCATTGCCCGCCTGTTGCAGAAGAAGCGGTCGCTTTCGTATAATTATATCTTCCAGTTGTTATAGTTGTAACTCCTGATGTTGTTGGTCCTACAGAAACATCTCCCAAGGGATCAATTAGAGTTATTTTGGGGGTTGAATCCGCGTTTACATAATTTCCCTCTTCATCCTTAACAGAAATCTCTGCCACATAATTATTTCCTGCTTCAACCTCAACATAATTAGTTATATCAATCATCGTTCCAGAAACTTTCTTTAAGACTGATAATGTAGAAACATCTGTATCTGTGGGGTTTTTTATTGCAGTTGTTACAATTTTGTAATCTCCTAAAACAGCTGTTGAGGGGATGTTGAACGAAAAATTGTAAAACCCATTTCCTTCCTCGGTAGCGTTGCTTGAATTTAACCAAATTGTGCTATTTGGATAATAGATATCATAAGTTATATTTGCATTTGTTACTGCTGTTGTGTTTTGGTATTTTAGATAACTTCTAATAGTAGCATTATCTCCTTGTCTTTTTGCGACTGAACTTGTAGAAACGAAAATAGAGGAATAAGCTGAAATGACAGAAAATGATTCAATGGCACTTGCATTTAAATTTCCTTGAGTTGCATTAATTCTTAGGTTATAATTCCCTGTTACTGTTCCTAAATTAGTTGAATAAGAATAATCTCCATTTCCATCATTGCTCAGATTTGTGTTTGAAATGAATATTGTTCCGTTAGGATAATTTATTGTTAAATTAACACTTGCATTTGTCACGGCATTCCCATTTTGATTATACATATAGGCATTAATCGTTAAAGTATCAGAAGTGTAATAAGTAGAACCAGTGCTTATATGCATATTTAAACTTGTATAAGTGGTTGTTGGTGGCTCACTAACTCTATACCAAACAGAACCATACTGATCAGCTCCACTTAGCAAACCATAAACTCTTGTAAAATATGACGTTTTAACCGCATCGCTTGCAATTACAAAATTATATTTATACAAACCAGCACTTACATAAGTCATACTTGTTTGGGAAATATAGACAGAACTATTTCCATAATAAAGTGTAATCTGACTATTGTTATTTGCGACATCTGTAGCCGTTCCGTCTTTGTTAAATAAGGCATAAATAGTAATATTGTCTCCTTGTTCAAAACTATGTCCGTCTGTATTTCCACTTTCTTTTGCGATCCATAAATCAAGATTAAGATTGCCAGTATAGCTTGGAGAATATGTTATAGTTTCTGTTGAAGAACCAGAATTCCCACTAGTGTCATTAGCAAGGCTATTTACAGTTCTCTGGTTAGCAGGAGCAATGACATTTATATTGTAGAATGGATTCCAGCCATAAGAATTTGTAGAAGAATTCCATGAATTTCTTGTTTCTTCCAAAGTTCTATCTGTTTTTGTAACATTAGAATAAACCATTTTATCGGAAACATTTTCTCCTCTAACATTTGTTACATGAGTTCTTACATAAAGTACATCGGCACCGATAAAGAATGATGTTTCTTCACTCCCTGTTGGAAAATCTGTTCCCTCTTCTTGTTTATCAGTCCAGATGTTTGTGACACTTAATAGACTTGAAACTGAAAACGTGGTTTCCGTACTGTTTCCATTGTTTGAGTTAAACAATGCTCTGGTGCGATATGATTCTCCAGTAGCATTATTTTGCGAAGAGTTTGTAAAGCCAATTGATATGGTTTTGTTAAAAAAGCCGTTGCCATCAAGCGAAACAGAAGAGTTTGAATTTTGTACAATTCCAGAAGAATTAATCAAATTTATTATTATCGTTTTTCCTTGCAACGGCTCGCTTCTTATATTGTAAACATTTCCCCAATGCGTTACATTCTCGCCTTTATTATAAACATTAAAAATTGAATTGGTAGCGTTAATAATCAAAATATCTGTTACATTGAGCAGAGCGTTTTGAGAAGAAAAGCTATCTTCTGTTGCTCCAGAACTTCCATTTATTGTGAAATTTGTTTGTACAGATTTTTCGCCTGTTGATGTTGGTGCTTGGGTATTATTGTAGCAATATAATCCTGTACTATTCCACGTCATCTGCTCTGTGGATTTGCCTTGAATTGTTACATTACAGTTTGGTGTAAAGCCTTCTGGATTGTTGTAAATAAATGTCTCTATTCTTATTTCTCCTTGCAAGTTTGTAGTATTTGCTAAATTATATATCGCAGAGGTGTTTTCTCCGTAAAAGCCATAAGTTTTTGTTTGATTTGCTATAATTCTGACAATAAAAGTTTTTGAGTTTTCCGGAAATGTGTCAGTTGATGAATTATAATTTGTTTTTATTAGCCATGTTCCGCCTTGTGCTCTAATAGATAAAGTAAAATTAGTTGAGAAAGCGCCATTTGCATTTAATGTTGGAAATTTAGATTCAATAAATGAATAACCGGAAGGTGTGGGCTTGTATAAAGAAACATTTACAGGATGCCCTGTTCCCCCATAATCATTCGCATCTGCACCGTAAGCATATCCAAGTTCACCATAAAACCATAAAGTTGTGTTTGCTGTATCTGTTGACGGGAAATATGTTGTATTGACAGTTGTAAAAGCCGTTTGTGTTAGATTTAGATTGGACTGCGTGACATTTCCTGTTGCATTGAATAAATCACTGTTTCCATATAAAGCATCAGAACCATTAACTTCAACATACAAGCCGTAATGAGTTATATTACTAAATATTTCTGTAATATGATTCACGACATTAAAAGTGCTTGTGCCATTCCTCAAAAGAGTGGAATTCCAGTTGCTGAATGAAGTTCCATCATTCCAAGTAGTCCCATTGTTATAAGAGTAAATCCATTTATATCTGTGTTGGATTGTTTTATTTTTAGCAGCTGCAGTCACATTACTTAATCCAGACCACAACCCAGGATTTAAAGCTGCTGTTTGTTCGTCGTGTCCTCTTACTCTCACACGCAATGAGTAATTAGTAACGTCATTTCCTCCACCCCAGCTACTATTTATGATTTTGTTTGTGATTGTATATGCTTGATAATTAGTAGTGACCCCGCTTGCTGTATTTTGCGTTTCTGCGTCGCAATTCCATGAATCATTATAATAACAATAAGTATAATTAAATAAATAATTAGTACTGGCATCTGCATTTCCATTTGTAGTTTTTTTAATCCAAACAGAACCATTAATTGATGAACCAAAATCGTAATAACCATCCCTCTCTATGCTTGCTTTGGCCTGAGCAGAATCTCCGTCACTGCCTAATGTCCCTGCACCGCCTGCTCCGTTTACTTCTGTTCCATTCTGCGCATTTCCTTTCTCACTTCCAGTTGATGTCCCAATGGTATAATTTCCAGACAGCGTTGAATTTGGGTCAAAGTCAGATGCAGAAATCCTTACAGTTACATTTTCTTGCGATAGTGCTTGCTCTAATGCAGTAGAGTCACTATCATTATTTGAAACAGAAACAGCTGAACCGCCACTACCTGCTGCATTATCCGTTCCAGCAAAATTTGGATTAGCATCAGAATAAGGAGAGCCTTGATAGCCTGTTGGTTGATAAACTGCGGCATAAACAAGAGAGATTAATGTTGTAAAGACGAGCAGGCAAACTACTAACAATAAACTATTTCTAACTCTTTCACTTCGCCCCCCCCCCCCACGTGTAACTCTAGAGTGGTTAATTCAATCTTCTTTAACATTTTATTTTATCTCCTTTAAAACTAATTCTCCTTTTTCATTTATGTAGAGGTAAAGTTTTGTTCCTTTTTTCCATTTTTTAATCAGGATAATATCTAAAGGAAGAGTGATGGTATATTGCCCTTTTTTGGTTTTTTGTATGTTTACCATTGGAATATTCTTTAACTATTCTTAAATTATGCTTAAACTATTAATTAAATAATCTAATACTATTTAAAGCTTTTGTTTTCGTTCGTTACGGAATTCCCCCCCTCGTCGTTTCGTTTTAGTTTAGTTTTTAGAAAATTGCCCCTTTCGTTAGCCCCTGAAATTATTGAATAGAACTTATAGGGTTAAACGAAGTGACAATCCCTCGAAAATTTTGGCGAGGAAAATTCGGCAACCCATGAATTTTCACTCCTGACAAAATTTTCAGAGATGGATTGGCATTTGGGAAAAATCGGGAATTTTCTTGGAAAATTAGCATAGCGACCGATTTTTCCGTTTAACCCTTGAAGAACGAACCAACTTGCCAGCTTTTAGAGTCTATAAACCATAAATTCGATTTTTGTCATGGCAAATCAAGGCAAGTAACAGCATAAACGTTGCTTACTTGCCGATAATAGGTATAATGTGCTAACTGCTATTTAAGCTCTTCCATCTTTTGACGAGATTTACTTGCTTTTGAAGAATTGCTGCTATCAAAGAGCAACAGCAAGAATCTTGAACTACTTTATTCTTTCTTACCTTCACTAATTAGATGTCTGAAATAATTTGCTTCTTCATTATCTCTCCTTACTTTAGCTTCCCTTTCATTTTTAGTTAAAAAGTGACGAAGTACCATAAGAATAATTCCACTTGTTGCAATAGACAAACCAATAATTGCACTTACAGTAATACTAATATTGAATTTTGGCTTTGCAAAAAATGAAAAAATAATACCAATGAATAAAACTCCTAATAGAAAGTAAAGCAATTCTATATTATTTTCCTGTAACCTTATAATTCTTGAATTGTATAATCCCCTAAGCCGATTCATCTCAGATTTAATTCTATCTGCTCTAATATCTGCTGGATTTAATTTAGCTAGTTCTTCACCCCATTTATTTATAAGATTGCCAGCTTGTTTTATCTCAGATTTAGCAACTTTCCTCTCTCTCCATTTACTTGGTCTAAAAATCCACATAATTAAACAGTTCACTATTAATATATAAAAAGATTTCCACTACTTAAACACTATAAGCTCCAGTTATAACTCTTTTTCCGTATCTTTTCCGTTGTTCTTGTTAAGGATATACATAAACCTCTTACAACATTTATTCTTTTATGAAAACGTGCAAAACCTGTGGTAAGAAACTAAAGCGAAATCAAAAAGATTTCTGCCAAACCTGTTTTGAGTTTCACTTATACAACTACTCAAAGCAACAACGTCATGATGTTCAGCAGGAATATAAGAGGTTGAGAAAATGAAACCTACTGTTCTCGATCTCTTTGCAGGTTGTGGCGGCTTTAGTCATGGCTTTACACAAGCTGGTTTTGAAGTTCTTGGCTTTGTTGAATGGTGGAAACCTGCAATAACAACATTTCTCAAAAACCACCCAAACGCACTTCATATAGGTACTGATATAACAAAAGTGCCTAATGAAACCATTGTTTTTTACAAGGGGAAAGTTGACATTATTGTTGGTGGTCCGCCATGCCAAGGATTTTCTCTTTGTGGAAAACGTGATCCAAAGGATAACAGAAACAAGCTATACAAAGAATTTCTCAGATTTGTCAGTGTTATTGAACCAAAGATCGTGATAATGGAGAATGTTAAAGGAATTCTCAGCATGAAGAATCAAAAAGAGGAATTAGTCATCCATAAAATCGTTGAAGATTTTATCAAGCTTAATTATTCCGTTTGCTACAAAGTTCTCAAAGCTTCTGATTATAATGTTCCGCAAGATCGGGAACGATTAATTATCATTGCTGTAAAACTAAACATTTTTCCACAACCTTATGATAAAATCGTTACAATCTCAGAAGCATTACAAAATATTCAATTAGATTGTAATGCACATGAATTTTTAGATACAACTCCTGTAATACTTGAAAGAATAAAAAATCTAAAGCAGGGAGAGAAATTATCTAACAAATTCAATTTTTGCAGACAAAGGTTAGAAGCAAATAAACCCTCAAAAACAATCGTTACAAAACCATTGTATATTCATCCCACTGAAGATAGATTCCTTACTCCCAGAGAACTAGCACGATTGCAATCATTTCCTGATGATTTTGAATTTACTGGTTCAAGAACTTCCATGATTAAACAGATTGGCAATGCAGTTCCGCCATTATTGTCTTATTCTCTTGCAGAAAAAATCAAGGAGGTTTTCTACCATGGATGAAATAATTGCAGTATTAATGGGAGTTTTGTTAGGTTTATTGATTATTACAGTTATTATTGTTATTTTTTTGTTATGTGAACCTCGCAAAAAAGCAGTAAGATTTGTTCAAACAAAGTTTATTCATTTACAGAAAAGTAAACCTATTCCGCTCATTGAACATGATGAAGAACCAGACGAATTGTTTGCGTTCAGAAAATTGTTTTCTGAGAATAAAACAGATGGAGGAAGAGCACAATGAAAAAATTGGCGCCAATATTTTTTCTATTGCTGCTGGTAGCAGTACATGTTGTACTGGCAGACATAGACTTTGACAAAGATTTGACAGCAGATGAGAAACAGAAATTTGATGAAATTCTATTTCCAGTGATGAAGATTTACAACTTCATCAAGTATGCTGCAACTGTTGCAGGTGTACTAATGCTGGTGTTTTCAGGAATTTCATTTGTAACATCTGGAGGAGATACTGGCAAAAAAGAGAGAGCGAAAAATATGGCAGTAGGTGTAGTGATTGGACTTATTGTCATCTGGGTTGCTCCGCTTGTTGTCAAGTATATCTTCACATGAAGAAAATTATTTCTTTGGTTGCAGCATTATTGCTGCTTCCTATTGTTTTAGGATTTCAATGCAATTTAACAAGCGATCCTGCTTATTGCAATCAAATTGAAAATTCTGCTTTCAATGAAACTGAAAAAGATATGCTATATTCCTCTTTGCTCTATGAAAAAAGCTCTTATCCAGATCATGTTTTTGTAGAAAATTACAATTTAGGAAAGATAATCAGTTCTGCTCCTGAAAATACGCAGTTTTATTATTCAAAATATATCCAGAATGCGTGGCTTTCTTTTCTTGCTATTTTCCCCTCTGTAATTGAAAAAGATATTTTGTTTATTCCACAAAATGTTAAGGTCTGGAGTGAGTATAACTATAATGTCCAGATTCCTCAAGATTATTATTCCTCAAATAAACAGCAGAACGTGGAATGTAAAGCAATATACAGTTTAGTAGATAATACTGCAAAGGTGGAATATTTTCACAACTCCGTGTATAAAGGAAAGGGAAAATTAGCGCCTATTTCAGTCAATAGTGATGGAAAGATAACATCACAATTAACAATCACAGCACAGGTAAAAGCAGATCATTACCAATGGGATAAATATTGCTGCGCAAAGAAAAAAGGCAAATGTGTGCAATATTGTTACACCTGCAATTACAAATATACAGGTTATGATTCGGATAGCCTTACCATTTCAGAAAGTAAAGATGTTCAACTTTACACCAAAAAGCCATCTGCAGAAATAAGTGTTGTCAATAATTATCTTAATACAACAAAAGGCACATTTTCAGCTCAGGATTATAGTTTATTTAAGATCAGCTTTCAAAATTCTTCAATTACAAAACAACAATATTATTATGACCTTAAATTTGATAAGAAACCGTATTACATTGCTTACTTAGAAGCACATAATACTTCCATTACTACACAAAACAATCTTTTTTTATCAAACAATACTTTTTTTGTAAAAAATACTGATAGCTGCAATTTGTTTGCATATAATCATTTTTATCAGTTGAATACTACTTGTGATCTGACTTTAAAGCAAGAGAATATTGAGCAATTAACAACAATAGAAAAGAAAGTGGATTTAAGTTTCCTGCTTTATATTCTTATTTTTATTTTATTTGTTTACATTATCTACAAAATATTAACATCACAATGGAAAAAGCTTACGTTTGTTTTTATTTTTCTCTTATTGATTGCCACTCCTTTTGTTGCTGCTGAACCAGAACAAGAAGAATGTGGTTTAACAAATTTAGCTTCCTGCATTCCAGAGAAAATGTATAATTATATTATTATGATAATTAATGCTCCTTTATTGCCGATGTTGATTTCAGTTCAGAAATTGCTTACTGCTGATGTTTCTATTGCTATTTTTCAGCATGTATGGTCGGTTATCAGATATATTCTGAGCTTCTTTTACATTTTCTTTTTTCTCTATGCTGGCTTTATTTTTCTTACCTCAAATGCCAATCCAATTAAACGATCGTATGCAAAAGATATGCTCACGAATACTTTTATTATGATTGTGCTTATTCAAGGATCGTATTATATCTATGATTTGATTCTGAGCTTGAGCAATGTTATGAACAGCACAATTCTCTCTATGGTTGATCCAAAATTCTTTTTATTGACAGCAGATAATCTTGTTAATATCGGTTTGGAATTTATCATGTCATTTGTTTATGCATTGACATTATTTTTTACTATGCTGATGCTTGTACTACGTTATCTTGTTGTCAGTTTTGGTGTTGTGTTGTTTCCGTTAGGAATATTTCTCTATTTTATTCCGCCACTAAAAGGCTACGGTAAATTTATTCTTAATTTGCTTGGTATATTTATTTTCATTACATTCATTGATCTACTGATTATTTTAACATGTTCAAAACTGATTGAAGTTCCATTATTTGAGAATATAAAAATTCTTGTAATGATAACCTGCTTTGCTATTGTCAATTACACCTTATGGCTTGCAATTAAATTCGCAATGAGGAAATCAAGCAATGTTTCCATCAAAGATGATATTCAGCAAGCAGCGAAGTATATTGCGCTGTTGGCTGGATGAATTAAAGAACAATTTTATATACTAATTAAGTAATGCTTATCTTATGGAAATAGATCCTAAAAATAGACCAGTGTTATTTGGATACTTTAAGTGCACAGCAGATGTTTTGCTTTCTGAACATAAACGTTCAGCTGAACAAAATGCTTCAGCAAATTTAGGACGAAATAGAGAGTTATTTTGTAAAGAATTTTTGAGCAAAGTACTTCCAACAAAATTATCAGTTAAATCTGGTGAGATTTGGGATTCAATGAACAATAAAACAGGTCAAGAAGATATAATTATCTTAAGAGAGGATTCGCCAATATTGCATGTGGGTTCTGATAATATACATTTTGCTGAAGGTACATTTGCAGTTATTGAAGTAAAATCAAATCTTACTAGAGATAAACTACTTGAAGCAGGCAATAATCTTAAAAAAGTTGAAGAATTAAAAATTAATGTTGGTGCTTCTATCTCTTCAGGTGCTACTCTCAGTAGACCACTTAGAATTATCTTTGCATACGAAGGAGCTAAATGGGAAACCCTCTTGGATGAAATAAATAAGAATAGATGGGATGATTTATTTGATTTAATTTGTATTCTGAATAGAGGTGTACTAATAAAAAAAGGAAGATTAGTTAATTGGGAGAATAAAGATGAGTTTATAGTAATAAATGGTAAAGCAGCTGCATTAGGATTTATGTTTTTCTATTTAGTATCTTACGGAAGTAGTTTTTTAGGACGTAATCTAATTTTAACTCCTTATTTTGAACCACTTAATTTTTGGGATGCTACGGAAAATAGTCAATAATCCCGTAATTCTTGTTAATCCCTTTTTTAACCATGTTCTGCAATACTAATCTTGTCAACTGACTATAAAATAAAGCATTTCCATTCATATTCAATGGCATACGACATTCCCCCACCATTGCAGCACAAAGAAAAGATCATCTTTGGCTTGACATTCCCGCAGTTAGCGTATGCTTTTCCTGCCTTCTTCCTTGTATTTCTACTCGTTCTTAAAACATCTTTGCCTATTTCCGTTTCTGGTTCACTCTCTATTTTTATTCTCTTTATGGCAGCTTTTTTCATGTTCTTTGATGGACTCAATAAAATCAAGCACTGGTACAATTATCTCAGAAATCCAAAAATAGAAGTATTAAGCAATCTGCTCAAACAGATTGTTGATATTAAGAAGATAGAACAAGCAACTGTGTACCAAGCAAAAAATAAATTAGCAATTCTGGAAATAACTCCTATCAATTTTATGCTCAAGACTGAAGAAGAAAAGAATGCAATTATCGTAGGATTTCAGAAATTTCTCAATGGACTTGATTTTCCTATTCAAATTCATATCACGAGCACACCAATTCAGCTTTCTGAACATCTACGATATACAGACAATAAGATCAAAGAAAAAATAAAGTTAACGAAAGATGAAAAGAAAGCAGAATTACTGCAAAGTCTGATAAATTCCTATTGCGAGTTTGTAAAGAAGACAATCAAAGAGAATAAAATTCAGAACAGGAATTTCTACATAATAATTCAGGAAAAAGATCATTTGGATGTGCAGGTAAAAGTATGCAGTGAAAAATTAGCAAGCTTAGGATTAAAAGTTAAACAATTGCAGGAGAAAAAGTTGATTGAATTATTTTATTCCTACATAGCAAACAACAAACAAAAAGAAGCGCAAGCAGAGGAAGTGAAAGAAATTGCTCATTTTATGTTTGCGCCAGAAAAAATAAGCTTTTATCCTGATTATTTCGAAGTTGATAATTTATTTTGCAAAATATTAGCAATAACTGGTTACCCTCATTCTGTTGAAATGGGTTTCTTAGATAAAATAATCTCTTCTGGAGAAAAGTACGACATCAGTATTCATATTGAGCCTTACCCATTAGACTTTACAATGGTCCAGTTAAATAGAGACTTGCAGAAACAACAAGCTGATCTTTATACTGATTCAAAAAAAGGCATATTAAATCCATCATTGGAAATAAAATTCTCTTCAACAAAGAAAGTATTAGAAGATTTGCAGAAAGGAAAACAGAAGTTATTTGATGTTTCATTATATGTAATGTGCAAAGGTACAAAAGAAGAAACGCATTTACTGGCGAAACGAATAAAGGCAGATTTTGATGGATTAATGATACAAAGCAATGTACCAATGTTTCAGATGATGGAAGGCTATGCTTCAATGCTGCCACTTGCTAACAACAAGCTGAAGATAAAAAGAAATATTCATACTGAAGGATTAGCAGCATTTTTTCCGTTTTCTTCTCCTTTTCTTGATGGAGATGATAACGGTATTTTATTAGGATTAAATAAAAACAAAATTCCCTATATCAAGAATATCTTTAATCTTACCAATGCAAACGGAATTATTTTAGCAACTTCTGGCGCTGGTAAATCCTATTTCACTAAACTGCTTATTTCACGGCAGTATATGAATGGCTGCGATGTGATTATTATTGATCCACAGGGCGAATATCTTGCGATTACACAGCATTACGGCGGCGAATCTATTACTATCTCAAAGAATTCTAAAACAGTCATTAATCCGCTTGATTTTGCTAGTTCTACAACTTCAATTTCATTATTCTCTTTTGAGAGAAATCCCATACTATTAGCTATCTTAAAGTTAAATATGTTCTTTGACTTAAAAAATAATTGTAAATTCTTTACAAGTTCGCTAACTTGTCTCTGTAACTTTAATTCATACAGTCCTTTAGAATGTTCTTTTACTTTATTCTCAAGTAATTTCTCAATTTTGAGAAGTTCCTTAAACAAGAAATCACGTTCATCATTGATTTTTAATCCCTGTCTTAGTTCATCAATTTCACAAAAATCACATGTTATACAACCAGTGAGGAATCTATGTTTCCATATGGGACGTTCTGTAAATTCGTCTATTTCTGAGATGAACCCATTTCCAACTGGTCTTCCCTGAAAAAGTAAGTAGGGCAGGTTCCATCTATCACTTCTGCCCTTATCACATAAGTACAAATTGAAACTTATCTCTCCTTTTTTCCCATTTTTATCGTAAGGAATCGAATCAATGGTTAGGGTAGTAAATTCCGAATAGTCTCTGGGCTCTACTTCCTGAAATTTTTGTTGCTCAGGCCCTATTTCGGCGATTTTTCCTTCGTATAGTTCTACAAGTATTCTTACTTCACCTTTTCTAATTAATTCTCCAAAATGATGTTGAAGTCTTTTGAATAACATAGTTACATTGAATTTTTCAAACAGACCGGGTTTCCATTTTTCGTATATTGCAATAGTACCATGCTCCGAATCAGAATATTCTCTGAATTTGGATTCATCCACATACTTAACTTTTACTTTACTAGATATTGAATTAAATTCAAGCTTCGCTGTTATTCTGGAAAAAATTGCATTAGCAAATATGACCGTAATTTCATTGGTAGGAATATCTTCTGGGAGTCTTTTTGTAATAAAATATAAATTTTCACAAAATGCCCTAAATCCTTGCAATCCCCTAGCAAATTGACCTGTTTGACTACTATCAAACTCTTTTAATGAATCGAAAGGTTTCTCGCAGACATGTTTGATTTGCAAGAATCCAGTACCATTATCTATTATCAGTATTCTTTCATTTTCTTTGTCAATAATTACCTTGATTTCACCTTTCGTTTTCTTTTTTTGGTTTTCATTGAATTTTATTATTGCATCTACACCATTTTCAACTGCTTCCGTCAACATTAATGAACTGCCACCTCTTGCTTCAAAGCCAGCACCTACCATATTCAAAGCAGAAACTATTTGTTTTTCTTTTTCAAAAGTAGCGGAGAATATTGTTTCTTCAACATTAGGTTGATCTGTTTCTTTACTTCCAAATAATCTTTTTACAAATTCCATTTTAAAGTTTTATGCCTTTTCTTGCTTTCTTATTACTCTGAAAAGCTGCCTTAGTTATTCTTAATTCTTCTTCTAGAGCCTTGAATATCTTGTTTATTTGAGGTTCAGAATAGCTATACACTTGAGTATTTGAGCAATTTCTTAAGATGGCAAACTGCTCCAGTAATTTGTTAACCCTTGCTTCAGCTAGCCTTTTGAATTTTTCCTCCTTAGTTTCATTTTCAATTCTAACTTTAACCATATAAACCAGTAATATATAACTAATATTTAAATATTCCTATTATTTGCTATTAATCATAATCTAATGCTATTAGATTATATTTAATAACTATTACTTCAAACACCCTATTATGAAATGTTAGGCAAACTATAAATACTAAAATCACTGCCAGTCAATAATGGCATCAAAATACTATGTAGATACAGCAATCTGGAGAGACCTCCACGAAAACAGGAAAGACAAATCCAAAAATCTTGGAGAATTGGCATTTGAATCGTTCAAGAAAATACGAGCCAATAAAGAGAAAATTGTTTATTCAGATTTTGTTGTTGAGGAATTATCGCACGCTTACGATAAGCAAACTATTGATGAGCTCTTCAAAAATGTATCAGAATTGCTTGAAAAAGTTGAAATCAATAAGACTCAATTAAAAGAAGCTGCCGATTTGTCAAAACAGCATAATATTCCTTTAGGCGATGCAGTTCATGGGATACTAGCCAGAGACACTAATTCAATTATGGTGACAAGAGACCGGCATTTTAGAAAGTTAAAAGATAAAATCACCATCAAAAAACCAGAGGACTTAATTTAGCTTAACACCAAACTTTTTAGCATATTCACTAGCAACTTTGCCCCTAATATTATGCAATTCTTTATCGCTTACTTTCTTTTTTGCAGCACCTTTAAACTCCACTAACTGCTGAAGAACAAAATCTTTTTCTATTGAGTTTAGCTTTTCCCTGACAGATTCTCTAATAAACTCTGTTCTGTTGCTGAAATGCAATGGTTTTAAGACTGCATCTATCTTCTTTACTACATCTTCCTGAATTTTAAAAGTGATAGTTTCCATGATATTACGCATGTAATACAATGTAATATTTAAATATTTCGGTTTTTAGCCCCAGATTCCTTCTATTAAAACATAAAGTGCGTAGCACAATGAGAGTGTGCCATATTCCGTCGTCGAAAATCCCCCTCGTCGTTTAAGTAATTCAAAAATTGCATTTAACACCGAAAAAACGAACTTTATTTGCTTTCTCAAGAGTCGTAATCCGTAGCACTTTCGTATCTTTTGTTAATGGCACTTTTAATATAATCTTTAGTTTTCTAAGAAGAGCAAGTAGTCAGCGTTTAATAATCTTATCGAAAAGTATATAAATAAGATGATCTTATCAATAAGATATACTTACATGGAGGTTATAATCATGGGAACATTTGAAGTTACAAGTCTCAGTTCAAGAGGGCAAATTGTTATTCCACAAGGAATCAGAGATAGACTTAGTCTTTATGAAGGAGAAAGATTTATTGTTATTGGGGAAGATGATACTATTGTGCTGAAAAAATTAGAAATGCCATCATTCAAAGGGTTTGATAAACTATTAAAGAAAACAAGAGAATTTACTAAGATGAAAAAAATCAAACCAAATGATATAGATGAAGCAATAAAACGAGTTCGTTTAAAATGATAAGAGTTGTTTTAGATACTAATATTTTCATTTCTGGAATATTCTGGGAAGGAAATTATTCTTCTCAAATTATTGATGCATGGAGAAATGGTAAAATACTTATGGTGAGTTCTACTGAAATTGTTGAAGAATTAGTTGAAACCCTAAAAGACTTTAAGATTAAAATGTCTGATAAGATGATTCAAGAATGGCAAAAGATGATAATTGAAAATGCTGTAATTGTAGTTCCAACTGAAACACTTGACATTGTTAAAAATGATCCTAAAGACAATAAATTTTTTGAAGCTGCTTTAGCTGGAAATGCAGCATATATTATTAGTCAAGATAAGAAACATATCCTAAGCATTGCTGAATTTCAAGGAATTAAGACAATTCATCCTCAAGAATTCGTGAAATTGCTTTGAATATTCATAAACAATTCATGTTTTCCTAAATAAATTGTATAAAAAACTAATGAAATATATCAAAACTATAATTAGGGCAGTTGATAACAATGTTTCAATAAGCCATAATTGCCAGATAGGTGTTTGATACATCTCAGGGCATGGTGCTTGTATACAATAGATTCTTGGTTTGGAAACAAAAAAAAATGATGTTAAGATAAGAATTTGTGTAATTAACTCTAAAATAATAAAAACAACTATTTTTGTTTTGGTAATTTGAAGTGTAGCTTTCCAATTCATACACTAAGTAAAATAGTTCATCATTAAATACTTTTCGAATCATTTAGTTACAATTTAAGATAGAGATAAGATCGAAGATAACCCAATAATCCAATCAGTTTATTGCTCTACAGCAGCAATTCTTCAAAAGCAAGTAATTCTCATCAAAAGATGGAAGAGCTTAAATAGCAGTTAGCACATATTACGTAATATCGGCAAGTAAGCAACGTTTATGATATTACTTGCCTTGATTTGCCATGACAAAAATCGAATTTACGGTTTATAGACTCTAAAAGCTGGCAAGTTGGTTCGTTCTTCACCTATTAAGCGTAGTTTTAATTACGCTTAATAGATATATCAGCATATAAAGCGAAATTCTTATAAATAACCTTTGACAGTAGAATAGTAATGGATGTATCACTTGAACAACAACAATTGCTTGCAAAACTTAGTGAGGAAATTAAATTAAGAGGGTATTCTTCTCAAACAGCAAAGGTTTATTTGATTATTGTTGGAAATTATTTAAAATCAGGTAACACTCCAAGGGAGTTTCTTCTTTCTCAAATTGATAAAAGTAGATCAACCATGAGAAGCGCTTATTTTGCTTTGCAATTCTTTTATCGGAATGTTCTTCATGAAACCTTTAAAGAAAATCTGCCTTTAGCTAAAAATAAACTGAAATTACCTACTGTTCTTAGCAAACAAGAAGTTCAGAAAATGATTGAACAAGAAAAGAATCTTAAACATAAGCTTGTTTTGATGTTTTTATACTATGCAGGGTTACGTCTTGATGAAGTGAGGAATCTCCAATGGAATGATGTAGATTTTCAACGTGAAATTATTCATTTGAAAACTGCAAAAGGAGACAAAGAAAGAGTTATTTTTTTGCATAATAAGCTTAAGGAAATAATCAAGATATATGGAATTAAAGAGCAAGGCTTAATTTTCAATTCTCAGCAAGGCAATAAATATAACAAAAGAAGCATCCAATTAATAGTCACTAAGAATGCTAAAAATGCAAAAATAAATAAGAATGTTACACCGCATACATTACGCCATTCTTTTGCAACTCATTTATTAGAAGCAGGAACAGACATAAGATATATTCAAGCATTGCTTGGACATAAAGACTTAAAAACAACACAGATCTATACTCATGTTGCAAATAAAGATATAACTAAATTAGCAGGATTATTATAAAAAATACACTGAAAAGAGGTTGAAATGAAAGAATCTGAAACGTTAGAGTTGAAGAAATCAACATCAGAATTGAAAGAAGCAATTATCTCGATAGTTTCTATTCTCAACAAACATCAGAAAGGGGAACTGTATTTTGGAATCAAAAATAATGGTGAAGTAGTTGGACAAACAGTTACTGAGAATACAATTAGAGAAATCTCCAAGACTATTTCTGATAATATTGAGCCAAAGGTATTCCCTAAAATCAATGAAATAACTTTGGAAGGAAAGAAATGTGTTTATGTTAATTTTACTGGAGAAAATATTCCCTATTATGCTTATGGCCGCGCTTATGTTCGTGTTGGAGATGAAGACAAAAAGATTAGTCCTCAGGAACTGGAACATTTCATCTTGAGAAAAAACAAAGATAAACTTCGTTGGGATGCTGGAATTTGCATTAAAGCGAAATTAGATGATATTGACGAGGAAAAGATAATAGTATTTGTCAAAAAAGCAGGTTTAGAATATAATTCTGTTGAAAGTTCTTTGGAAAAGTTAGGTTTATTGAAAGAGGGTAAATTATTGAATACTGCAATACTTTTGTTTGGAAAGCATCCTGAAACATTTTTTCCTAATGCCAAACTGCGCTGCGCAGTATTTGGAGAAACAACAGCAACTACTATCGATATGCAAGATTTTGTAGGAGATACATTTACCTTGATTGAAAAAGCAGAAAAATATATTTTAGAGAATATTCATATTGGAATGCAATTGGAAGGTCTCCAACGAATTGATGTTCCTGAGATTGATCGCACAGCATTTCGAGAAGCAATTATTAATGCATTTTGTCATCGCGACTATTATGAATATGATTCAGTAAACATTGCTATCTTCAAGAATCGTTTAGAGATTAGAAATCCTGGCGAGCTTTATGGTGGTTTAACTATTAAGAAGATTAAAACAGAAATGGTCTCAAAACGCAGAAATGAGCTTATTGCTGCTATGTTTCATCGAATTCATTTTGTAGAAAAATGGGGACGTGGTATTAGTCTAATTCTGTCTAAAGAACCAGCTACGGATTTTAAGGTAGTAGCAGGTATCTTTATCACCATATTCAAACGGAAGGGGGTAGAAAAGGGGGTAGAAAAGGGGGTAGAAAAACTCTCTGCAAATGAACAGAAAATAGTAGATATTATACAGGAAGACTCAGCTATTAGTAAAGCGAAAATAGTTGAAAAAGGTAAATTAAGTAAAAAGACCGTTGAGTATAATATTGAGAGTTTAAAGAAGAAAGGAGTTTTAAAGAGGGAAGGTTCTGCAAAAGGCGGATATTGGAAAATACATATTCAAAAATGATAAAAGTGAAATTATGAAACTCTCTATCATCATTCCAGCTCATAACGAAGAACAATATATTGGTAAATGTCTTCAGTCAATTAAACAACAGAAGATAAAAAACATCGAAATCATGGTAGTATGCGATAGCTGCACTGATAAAACTACTAAGATTGCCAAGAAATACACGAACAAAGTATATAATGTCAATTTCATGCATGTTTCAAAAGCAAGGAATTATGGATTAAAGAAAGCAACCGGCAATATATTCTGTTTTCTCGATGGAGATTGTGTTATTGAAGGCAATCTATTAGAAAAAGTTATCGAAAAAATAAATCAAGGTTATATTGGTGGAACTTGTAAAACAAGAGCTTTAGAAGATTCTTGGAAAAGCAGATTGTTTTGGCTGTTAGGAGAACCATTTAAACATATTTTCTTAACTGCTTCAGGATTTGTGTTTTCAACTAAAAGAATCAAATTCAGAGAAAATCTTAAAATTGCAGAAGATACTTATTTTATTCTAGACTTAAAGAAACAAGGTAGGGTTGTTTACATAACAAATGCCTCTATTAAAACATCTTCAAGAAGAATGGAACAGCAAGGATATGTGAAAACTTTATTCTGCCAAGTAAGGGGATTTTTTTGGAAAAGAGACCATAAGTATGATATAGTAAGATAAGAGGTTATTATGGAAAAAGCAACATTTGCCGGTGGTTGTTTCTGGTGTATTGAAACTGCATTCAAGATAAAGAAAGGTGTTAGCAAAGCTGTTTCCGGTCAATTCTTTCGCCAATTGGAAGCGACGTCAAGTACAGCATTCACTTCGTTCAGCTGTACGAACTATTATAAATAACAAATTACTTATATCTCTACTATGGAAAAAGCAACATTTGCCGGTGGTTGTTTCTGGTGTATTGAAACAGCATTCAAAATTAAAAAAGGCGTTAGTAAAGCAGTTTCTGGTTATACGGGTGGTAATCTCAAAAATCCTACTTATAAGGATGTCTGTTCTGGAACCACAGGGCATCTTCAAAATAAATGGGGAAAATAGATAGTACGTAATAAGTCTTCTATAGTTTTAGCGCCGGTTCAGCTTCAAAGGTGATTAAAGATTGGATTTTTCTCTCTGGAACTCCGAAAAATCCCCAATGTAAATATAGAAAAGCTTCACAAAAGTAGGCGCTAAAACCACATACTTATTACGTACTATAGATAAATAACTTTTTAAAGAAAAAGTATTTTATCCTTATTGGTGATGATATGAGAATTATTATGTTAGGGGCTCCTGGTGCTGGCAAAGGAACGCAGGCGCAGAAATTATCACAGCATTTTGGCATTCCGCAAATCGCAACTGGTGATTTATTTCGTGATCATATTCAAAGAAATACAGCTTTAGGAAAGAAAGCAAAGAAACTCATGGATAAAGGTGAGCTGATGCCTGATGAAATTACTATGGGGATGCTAAAAAAACGCTTAAAAGAAAAAGACTGTAAAAAAGGCTTTATTTTAGATGGGGTGCCAAGAACTCTTGTACAAGCTGAAATGCTTGACCAATTACTCCAAGAAGTGCATATGGAACTTAAAGCTGTTATTGCTTTTGAAGTTGATCCAGAAATTCTTGTTGAGCGATTAACAACACGATGGACCTGCAAAATTTGCAATAGAGTTTATAATGAAAACACTAATCCGCCGCAGCAAACAGGTGTTTGCGATGCTGATGAAGGAGAACTGTACCAACGCGATGACCAAAAAGAGGATGTGGTGAGGAATAGATTAAAAGTATACGAAGAAAAAACAAAGCCTTTACTTGAGTATTATGATAAGAAAGGATTGTTAAAGCATATTGACGGCATGGAAGAAATTGATACCGTATTTGAGAAGATTGTTCAGGCATTGGATTAAATGTTAATTACTTAAGCACTTTTATTTCCTTTATTTTTTCGAATTCTTTGTCGAATGTTGCGATATATTTTGCGCCTAAAGATTTTACTGCAATGATATTAGTGCAATCAACTAAATTAAGAGTGGATTTATTATCATTAAATAGTTTCCATGCCTCTTTAAGCAAGGTCTCATTGATAGATAAAATCATTGTTGAATTAAATAGTTTATTACCTATCATTAATGCATTTTCTTTCCCATATTTTCTCATTACGACGCCAACAACTTCATTAAATACATAATCTGAAGTAAAATATTCCCCATAAATATGTGTTTCAATAGCGCTCATAAGTTGTTTTGCTCGTTGATGAAATACATCATTTTCAATAAAACAAGAAAGAAAGATATTAGCATCGACAAAAATCATGGTTATTCACCATATAACATATCATCCATTTCTTGAGTAATGTTGACTTTTCCTTCAGGCCATTTTACTGTTTTTATATCACTAAATTTTGATTTTTTTCTACCGAGTTCCTGCTTAAATTTTAAGATAGCGAAGTTTAATGCAGTTCCAACTTTCATCTTCTTCTTTATTGCTTCTGCTTTAAATTCTCGGAATAATTCAGGATCAACATCTCTGATAGCAATTATGTTAGTCATGTTAACATGTATAACATGTATATATTTAAAGGTTGTTATTTTTATAAAAAATTATTGATTTTCTTTCTATTTCTCCACCGTTCTATCGCCGTAAGCAGCTTTCATATAATCACCTTTACTCATATGACATCGCACATAGATTTTTCCTTCAACACGTTCTAAGGAATAGGGAACATATACGATAGGGATGTGGTGATCGCCTGTGAAAAATTTAACAGGTCTTCCGAAAAACCATGGATTAAGTTCATGGAAATATGCCATTGGCGGGTAACCAGGATATTCTTTCCAGTCAAAACATATAGTAGGTCGCTGTGGATGATCATGATTTAAGTTAAGTCGAGTTCTTGCTTGTTTAAATTCTATTCTTAGTTCACCTGTTTCATGATCTTCAATAGATTTAAGGTAATCTAAAAGAAAAGTATGATCTGCAGGAAATATTCTCCTTCCATGAAATCGAGCTTGGTAATCCATAAACCAATCCCAATCTATTTGATGTTCTGGATCAAATACACTCAAGTTTACTTCTCTCTCAACAAGATGTCGAGATAATGGTTTTCCAGATGCTACAATCTTTTTAACTAAACTGGGTGATAAACAAGTTGGAGCCTGTAATTCTTCAAGAATACCCACTGCATGACTTGCTGCTCCATCATAATGTCTTACATGAGATAATCCGTCATGTCCAACTTTATACCAAACATTCATTAATCCTTCTTCAGTTACTTCATGCAGTTTATCTGCTGCAATCTCTGCTTCAACATCAAAATCTAATGCCATAGCTAACTCCCTACTTAACACTCTGTTGTGGTAACTAGAATGATATATCTATTTTATACCAGATATATCTGGTTTATAAGAAAATTTATATTTTATGCGCAACAGAACCAATCAATTTATTCTCAGCCTTCTGCAGATGCTCGCCGACTGTTGCATGGTTTAATTTCAAGGCTTTTGCAATCTGCTCAATAGTTAATCTCCGTGGTATTTTATAATAGCCTTGCTCAAAGGCATATTTGAATATTCTTTTCTGCTGCTCAGATAATAGCGTATGACTAAAATCAACTTCGCCTATGTATACTACCTTCATGTCACCAATCTTTTTAATTTCTTTCATAAGAATAGTGATTGCTTTTTTATCCAATAAACCAATATGCCAATATTCATAACCGCCATAAACCGTGTGATGCTCGAGAAAGAATCCATTATGTTTCTGAATCAAATTTTGGACATAGCTTTTCTGGTCAAGCATAACTAACAATAATAAAGTATCTTTAGAACGTTCTATTTCCTTGCATAATTTATATGCTTTTGATTTTTTAAGATGCTTGACAATGGCATCAAATTGCTTTTCATTGCCAGTGATATAATAAAAATATTGTTTTTGACGTGGATTTTTTGATTGAATGTCTATTACCGTAATATGATGCTGGGGAAATTTAGCGCTTAAAGCTGTTTCTGAGCAATTTCTATGTTTTATTTTAAAGCTGAATTTGAACATGAGAGTTCCTCAATGTGAATATTATCAGCTAATGTGCAAGAACTCCTTAATAAAACCATATGCTAAATTGTCAAAAAAGATAATCTTTATTAATAACAATACTTGAAACAATTATATGCAAAGCAAAAGAGTATTGGTTTTTGATGTTGATGAAACATTATTGAATGTAGAACGAGTATCTTTTTTAAGAATGATTAAACCTAACTATAAGGCATTAGAGGGAAAATCATTGTGGATAGACCAACGTGAATATTATATCTCACTTCGACCAAAGATTAAGGAAGTTCTTGCAGAATTACGGGAAAAATTTATACTCGTTGCCTATTCACTCGTGAGTAAAAAAATAACAATAGAAAAATTAGTATGTTTTGATTTGGATAGTTATTTTTTTAAGATATATGGTGAAGAAGATCTATTGGATGGTAAGAAATCATTAAGTATTATTGCAAAGGATCTTAATATTTCAAAACAAAACATCATTGCTGTTGATGATAAACCAGAACTTTATGATGATGCTACTAATATTATTAAAATCCAACCATGGTTTATAGGTGATAATGAAAAAGATTATTTAAGAACAATCTCAAGCAGTTTAATAACGTTTGCTTAGACAAAATCAAGTTCTGTTATATTTTTAATTCTTCCGGAAATGTATTCGTAAACAAATTTCTTATTTTCAATAAAATCATTAGTGAATATAATCTCTTTTAATGTTGATGTATTTATTAAACTAATAGTATTAAAATCTTCATCTGAAAAATTAAAATACGTCTGTAATGCATTTTTAACAGATATGCGTATTGTATTTTGAAGCATACTCTCTATTTTTTCGATATAAAGATGATCTAATTTTCTGCCAACATCTAATTTGATGAATCCTGAACTTATTTTATCTTCAGAAAATAATTTTGTATGGTCTATGGGAATTAGTTTATCTTGGTAAACAATAATATTGGCGCTATGTCTATCTTTATTACCTATTATCAAATCTAAAATAATTATTCTTTTAAGTTTTTTAATTTGTTTTTCATGTAAATCACTTATGTTATAGAGTGTTTTCGACAAGTTGTAATAATCCATCAGAATTCCTTGTTTTTGATCTATTATCGGTGATTCAAAAACATCGAAAAAATCAATACTCATCATTTTAGCCAGATCTCGAACTAATACTTCATTCCCTATTTCTTCTTTTGTTAATTCCTTGAATAAGAGAATTTTTCCGTTAATTTCATAATTATACAGACTATGTTTACCACTACCTATAGTTAGTTTCTTGAGTTTTTCCATATAGTTAATGCCAAGAACCCTTTAATAAAACCATATGCTTAATAACTATCATCTACTTTTGTTGGCTATCACCTCTACTTTATTGGCTATAATTTCATAAGAACCTTGATAGTTTTCAACCTTGCCAACAACAGTAATCTTATCATTTTTCCTAAATAATGGTGAAGGCTCGTTGAAGAGAACAACCGTGATGGTATTTTCTTGAGATAAGGTAATGAAAGTAGTATTATTCTTCGTTGCTATTTGAGCAATAGTTCCATTCAATTCCCGTATCATGCTTAAATCACTTGGCGACAGCTTATTAAGGTAAGATGAAGGAAAAGAAGTAGTACTCATAAATAAATAGAGTAATATAATGCCTAAACCTGAACAAATTAATGCTGAGAGAGTAATGGTTTTTTCTTGCATCCTGCGTTATTAGAAAAAGTGCTTTATATAATCATCGCTAAAAAAACATTATATTTTCCGATATTTTCGAAGGAATTACGGATTGAGGCTCTGTAGAAAATGTAGTTTTTGGCACCATTCCTGTGATTATCCTACCAATCAATAGGTGAGAAAAAAGGGAATTCCAATAGGAATTTTTTCCTTGCTATACATACATGAGATAATCACGGTGCCAAAACCTGAGCGTTAGCGAAGATTTTCTACAGAGCCAGGATTGAGGAAAGTTTTTAAATCATAATTAGCCTCTACCAAACATATTGAGGTGTTTACTATGACTGGAAATGTTTCTGAAGTAACAAAAAAGAATTTAGTTGCAATTATCGGCGGATCTGGCATTAATGATATGCCTATGTTTAAAGTCCAAGATGATCGATGGTTAACCTTTGATACTAAACATAAACTGACATTTCCTGACGGTTCAAAGACATCAGGTGTTGTCCATTACAAATTAGATGATGAAGCTAATCCTTCAGTGATTTTTATTCCTCGACATGGAATAGAAGGACATCGTCATGGTCCAAGTAGAACACAATATGGTGCTAATCTTATTACTGCTCGTAGGTTAGGAGCTACAGTAGTCATTGGTATAAGTGCTGTTGGTAGTCTAGATCGAGAGTATCCGGTGAGTTCCTTAGTCGTTCCAAGTGACTATGATGATCAAACAGGAAGGGACGATAACCTTTTTGGTATAGGTTTTGTTGTTCATGCTCATCCGAATCCTGCATTCTCACCTGAATTACGGGAAATATTACTAAAAACTGCTGGTGAAAAAAGATATTTTGAAGAAGTAAAACCTACAGGAACGTATGTCTGCATTCCTGGCGATCGGTTTGGAACAAGAGCAGAAGGGATAAGAAGATTGTATCATGGAAAAATTGTTGGCATGACTATTTGTCCTGAAGCTTCTATGGCAATGCAATTAGGACTGCATTATGCATGCGCTGCTATTGTCGTTGATAATAATTTTGATGCAAATCATGAAGGTGGAACTTTGAAAGTCATGGAAGAGTTATCTGCACCTGATAAAATGCCTGCATATGTCACTGAAGCCGTTAAAAAAGCTTGCGAATATGCAAAAACTGCTCAATCCATTCCACAGTTAAGAGGAAACATTATTCCTGATGATCTTAATAGAATACGTAATCCTCATTTAAGAGCAATTGCAAGTGATCTTGTAAAAGTTTATTGCAAATAATATTATTAAGCATTATTTTTATTTTATCTTTTTTTGGCATCCTTTATTCAGTATGCATTCTTGACACAATGGTTTAGTTCTGCAATATTGTTTAGCATGCTCTACTAATAATGCATGATATTCATTAAACAGTTTTTCATCCTCAAATACATTATCCATTAACATTTTCTGCAATTCATCATATGAAACATCATGTTTGCATAATCCAAAACGAGAAAAGATGCGTTTAGTATAAGCATCAATAACAAATATTGGTTTATTAAATGCATACAGTATAATCGAATCTGCTGTTTCTTGACCAATGCCTTTTACTGATAATAACAATACTCTTAATTGAGAAACATCTTTTTCCTTTAATTCAGACAAACTATGTTCTTTCAAAAACCTGCAAACTTCTTTTAAAGTTTTAGATTTTTGATTATGATACCCTGAACTCCGAATAATCGCAGCTAATGCAGGAGGTCCAATAGCAATGATTTTATTAATATCAATAAGAGCATGTTTGTTAAGTTCAACAATTGCTTTCTCAACATTCTTCCAACTGGTATTCTGAGTAAGGATGGCACCAAATATTACTTCCAGTATCTGTTTATCTGTTGTAGGACCGCCAGAATATTGAGGATGTAAACTACGGTATTCAGTTACTGGCCACCAACCTTGCAATTGGTAGTTATTGAGCAATATTTTGTAAATTTGTTCAAAAATTTTTGTTTTCATGGTATCCAATATTTTATCAGTTATTGTTCTATCTGCAATGATTATTTCTTTTTTTGTTTTTGTTCATTGAGATAAACAATTCCTAAAATACCACCAATAATTCCTAAAAGATTAAAACCACCAAAAACACTGGAAATAATAACCATTATCGAACCTTTCATGCATTTCTGTTGTTGTTTCATCCATACTGAACCAATAATCATAAGAATACTCATGATTAATTCAAAAGCTCCTAAAATAACAAAAATATAGCCAAACATTGCGACTGCAATCTTTCCAGCATCACTTGTTTGAGAAACACCTATAATGATGAACAAACCAAATATCAATATACTAAGACTTCCAAAAGTATTAAGAATTCCAGCTATCAATGCAAGGATAGATCCTACCTTGTTAAGCTCCATAATGTTGTTAAGAATTCAGAATTTATAAAACTAATTAAAGAATCATTTTAGTATCAAACAGTGATTACGTATATTTATATACTTAGGTAAGTTAATACTATAAGGTGCATAAAAATGTTTGAAAAATTTAAGTTTTGGAAACCTAAGCAAGATCCTCTTCTTTCATCAAATCGTGATTTTGGAACATTGCATGTTGGACCTGGAATGAATAAAGATGAACTGGGAATTAGCAGTGAATATGATTATAATCAATCAGGGTATACTCAAGATCCTTTTCAGCAAGGTGCAGGCATGCAACCACAGAATTATCCTGGATTTCAACAACAGCAGCAACCGCCAGCAAGACAGCAACAACAGGCGTATGGACAACAACAACCTGTTTTAGTGAGAGAATATGACCATACAGGTTTGCAGCAGCAGACTGCATTTCAACCATCAAATCGCGATTTAGAACTAGTTTCTGCTAAACTGGATTCATTGCGGGTAAATTTAGATATGATTAACCAACGGCTTGCAGTTATTGAAAAAGAACTTCAAAACAGACATAGAGGATGGTAAGAACTTTCTCATGGAATATAAAAAATATGGATTACTCATTATAGGTATTTTTATTCTTGATCAATTAACTAAGTTCATTATTCGATCAACATTCAGCATTGGTGAAACAAGATTCTGGATTCTTACCTATATACAAAATACCGGCGCAGCATTTGGTATGTTGCAGGAAAAAGTATATTTATTGTCATGGATTTCATTAATTGCTCTTGGAATTCTCGTGTATTTATTTACAATCGTTGAAAATCATTTTAAACTGCCACTTGCATTAATTCTTGGGGGAACAATAGGAAATGGAGTAGACAGATTTTTATTCCATTATGTTGTTGACTTTATTGATTTCAGAGTTTGGCCTGCATTTAATATTGCTGACAGCGCCATTACGATAGGAGGAGTGATGATATTCTGGTACCTTTTGAAAGAGAAATAATAAATTCAATTCAGGAATGTTGAATATTAGTATCTAAGAAGACTTTTGTCTTGCCCATTTCACTGCCTCAGTGGCATCTTCTGTAGTTATTCTGTGCTTCTTGAATTGTTTCTCAATTTCTTTAGATAACTTTTGAAACTCTGCTTTTACATTTGGTATTTCTACTTTCTTAAATAGTATCCCGCCTTTTACATGAAATGGAACAAATCTATCTCCAGGTGTAAAACCTTCATCTATTCTAATCTCTTGTGGAACTACTAATTGTCCCTTAGGACTCATTTTTACAAGATCATTCTCCATGTTGTTTCCCTCGATTATACTATTAAACTGTATAACTGTTAAACTATATAAATTTTCTCCTGTTTTTGATAAAATTAGTAAATGAAGATATAAATACTATCAAAGCGTTTATAACCTCTAATTAATTCCTTCAAGCATGACTCCCGCAGCAACATTAACTGAAGAGTTAACAGAAGCATTAAATGGAAACGATTGGGTTAAAACCAGACAATTTTTTGCTGACAAAGAAGAAATCAGAACAGCCTATTTTAGCCTTAGTGAGATATCAAATCAAAAGAAATCAGATGATCTCGCTAATAGAAGAGATCATCGAAAAAAGAAAAAACAACCGTTTGATTTAGAATCATTATTAAAAAAAGCAGTTCAGCCAAGATGGAAGTCACCTTCAGACAAAAAATGGGAAGTTCTAAAAGCGTTTTATGGTGCTAGAATATATCTTCCACTGCCGTTTATCGTCGTAAATCATCGTGCAATAAGCAATGGTTCTTTAGAAAGATTAACTTATTTACAAGAACGTCATGGCTCAGAACAAACAAACCATATAGTTTCAACTATGCCAAGTGTTTTAGGCTGTTCGCTTTCACGAACTCAAGGAATATATCAATTTCTTGACAGCCGTCATACCGAGGAACAAACAAACCATATAGTTTCAACCCTGCCAAGTGTTTTAGGCTGTTCGCTTTCACGAACTAAAGGAATATATCAATTTCTTGACAGCCGCCATACCGAGGAACAAACAAACCATATAGTTTCAACCCTGCCAAGTGTTTTAGGTTATTCGCTTTCACGAACTAAAGGAATATATGATGAAATGAATCAAAAAGTAAGTAATGGAACTCAGTATATTGATCGGTTTCCATTAATATTATATTGTTCGGTAAAATTAATCAAAAAAAAGTCTCTTCAAGAAATATTAGATATTGTGAGAAAGCTTGAAGAACGTGTTAATCGCCGTCAAATTTCGATGTTTACTGAAGATGGATATGATATTACTGAACGAGCGCAATATCGCGCATTTATTGATGGTCGGTATGCTTAATAAATTATTCTCGTTTATTTCCGTCACCACCTAGTTACTACTTTTATCGTCGACAAAAAGAAAGATTTAAATAATATCAACAGCTCCAAATATCCATGAAAAAGAGCTACTATGCGGCTATTGGGTTTGTGCTCGCAATTCTCATCTTAATGTTTTATGCCTTGCGAAATCTTGATCTTGAGGTGTTCAAACTTGAATTTTCATTAGTTATATTTGTATTTTTCTTGAGTTTGTATGGCTTTTTGTTATTAAGCAGAAATAAAAAAGAGGGTTGGAGAGTCTTTCTTAGTTTGTATTTACTCTTGATTGCAAATGGGGCATTTCTCTTTTATGCCTCATCGTCAACCTTGGAGCCATTAGATGAAGGATATAGTTTCCTAGTGATTTTCGTATCATTGATGGGAGTGTGCTATGTAAGTTCAAAATTACTTTTTAAACATAAACGAAAGCTGCCGCGAAGCAGAGTAGTAAAAATTCCTGAAGCAGCTCCTGAGATTGAGATCATTAATGATATTAATCCTCAATCAATTAAGAGAACAACAACACGAAGCATAAAAGGAGTGAGGAAAAGACCAAAAAAGAAGAGATAAATAATAAAGAATACTATTTTAACTCATAGCGCATATTTCTTTCTCTGTTGAAACAAACTCTCGATAAACTCCATCTAAAAAAATTAATTGCGCGTCTAAAGCTTCATGCAATGTTTTTCTTACTTTTGCCTGTGTTTTTTCATCAACGGCATATTTTTCTATAATTGATTCCCATAATTTTGCATGTTTAAGGTCAATAAAAGAGTGTATATAAAAATATTCCAAGCCATCTTTGCTGGTGATATTATAAAATTCCTGCAAACCCTGCATCTTCGTTAAAGAAACTTGAGGGACTTGTTGCTCATAAGCAAATAATGCGCCAACACCTTCAATAAAAGACCTATTTCTAACATTATTATTAAAAAGAGTGATTGCTGCTCTTGTTTCAGGAAGCAAAGATGCTTCTTCAATTTCATGAGGTGATAAGCCCAAACTCTGTGCAAATTGCTGCCATAAGACACTATGTGATTTTTCTCCAGCATTAGTTCCAAGCTCTTCTTCAACCAAATTTCTAACGAGAGCTTGGCGTAAATGCATATCATTGCAATTTGCATGAACTGCGCTGATTAATCTCGGCCAATTATCAACAACAGCGTAATATTGAGCAGCATATCCTTGTAATGCTTCTAAACTTAATTTACCTTGATTCCATAATTGATAAAAAGGATGCTTAAGAATAGATTTCTGTTGAATGTCTTGTTTTAAAACTTCGATGAATTGCTTTGGTTCCATGTTCACCACGTTGACGATCAACAAACAGTGTAGTAGATTTTATTTATTAAGTTATTCTTTTTTATCGAGCAACCATGGAACTGCATGATGATTGATAGTTATTTGCTTCCAATACTCATAATGAGGAACACCAGTATTTTGCTGGATTGTTTGCAAAGTATGTGGCTGCCCTTGTTTGATAATAGCAAGAACATTAAGAGACAGAGGGTTTTGCAGTGCAGGATATTTTATGGTAAACAATGGTTTTAATTGAGGAAATTTAGATCCAAACTCTGAAAGAAGTTTAATATAGGTGAGGGTAGAGTGTTTAAACTGGTTATTGCCAGCATATATTTCATGCAATGACTCGCCAAAAGCATCTAATTTGTCAGCAAGAGAAACAAGTTGCGCTTCAATACAATCTTTATGAAGTGCATGAAGCAATAGTGATTGATAATTATAATTATTAACTGTTTTTGGATAGCGCATACTTAATTCGTCTATTGCCTTATCCTCATTCTGTTCATACTGACGCAGTTGTTCAGGAGTCATTTTTAATTTGTAATAAAGTTGAATATCACCGGTTATAATTTCAGCATCATCATGAACAAGTGCTAATGTTCTTGCTTTTTCTCCATCAAAGTTCGAGAAGACGTTGTTTGCAAAAGGCAGGAGAGTTTCTACAATCCACGATACGCGCTGGCTATGCATAAGAAGATCAGTTCTATAAAACATAGGATTGCAGATTGCAAAACGCTTGATAGATTGTAATGCATCTGATCTTCCAGTAAATGATTGAAATGAGATTTGATTAAAAAGCATATTGCAGCTGAATAGAATGTCTTTTAAAATATTTATATTGTACAATAATAAATCTATTAGATTAATTCAATTTATACTCTGTAATCAGACATAGGATATGTTATATAATTCTGCCTGCCCATAGAATCCCTGCACAATAACAGTCCTCTCTGACCAGTCTGAATGCTTACCTTATGTTCACTTAAGAATGCATCAACTAACGTTCTTAAGAGAGCTTCATCATGAAAAAAATTCATATCCATACAAGTATGCAACCATGAACAAAGAGTATCCAGACTATACTTTACTTCACCAAATCTAAATTCTGTAAACGCAGCTTTCTTTAATTCATCAATCATAGAACCGAGACGCAAGACTCTCTGCTCATAGGTAAAACCCCTTCCTGCTATTTCCACCATTTTAGTCCAGGTATGACCATTGACACTCACTCGGTCGGTAATTACTAAATAACCTTCAAGTGTACCAGCAGATCCAAAATTTCTCACGAGATACTGCTCATATTTTCCATCATATAATTTGGAATGATGTTTTTTCCATGCAGGAAAGTCAAGTAGAACTCCATTTTTTCTATATATATCTATACCAATATTATAAGCAGCTCTCATATCTGCTTCAGATATCTCTTTAAATGGTTCTATTTTTAAAGACATTTTACTAGGGAATGTAATTATAGGTTAAATTTTTTCTTATTCAAAACCTTTATAAATAACTTATCAGTTCAGAAGAAATACCTGTGATTTATGACAATCATATAAGATGATTGGAATGAGGTCTTGTAAATAACAAGGACTTCTTAGAAATAGATTTCAGGAAATGATACAAAATATACATAAAAATATCATTTTTATCAATGGGGAGGAAATCACTATGGCAGTTGAAAATGACAAAGTGTATGAGGCAATTGAAATTGCGCGAAACACCGGTAAGATTAAGAAAGGATGTAATGAAGTTACTAAAATTCTTGAACGAGGACAAGCAAAGCTTGTTGCCTATGCTTCAGATGTAAATCCTGCTGAAGTTGTTATGCACCTTCCTTTATTGTCTAAAGAAAAAGGAGTGCCTTGCTTTAAAGTGGGCTCGAAAGAAGAATTAGGCGCTGCAGCAGGACTCCAAATAGGAACCGCAGCAGTAGTCGTTGTTCATGAAGGAGAAGCTAAGAACCTTATTAAATCATTAAGCGATGCTTAACTGAGGGATTACTATGACTAAGGCAAAGATGACGCGGAAGCAAAGAGATGAGGAACAGACCGAAGTAAAAAAAGGAAGTGTTAATTTCACCCCTGCTGTTTCTGCGCGTATTGAAGAGATCATTGGAAGAACAGGAACGCGAGGAGAAGCCACGCAAGTCCGATGCAAGATTCTTGAAGGAAGAGATACTCACAAAATTATTGTTAGAAATGTTAAAGGTCCTGTGCAATTAGGAGACATTTTAATGTTGCGGGAAACTGAGATTGAAGCGCGGCAGTTAACGAAAGCCGGCCGTGGCAATAAATAAAAAAGATAACGAGAATTGATAGGTGTCACTATGGTTATATGCAGTTTTTGTAATAAAAATATTCCGCGTGGAACAGGAAAACTCTATGTTAAAAAGGACGGAAAACTTTTTTATTTTTGTTCAAGCAAATGCGAGAAAAACATGATTGTTTTAAAAAGAAAACCTCGAATGACACGATGGACAGGATTATTTCATAAATTAAAACAGGAGCTGGGAAAAGCGCCTGCAAAACATAGTTCTGAAGAGGAAATTAAAGAGGCGAAGACAAATGAGCAATCCGAGTAATCACATTCAGCAAACATTGCTTCTGCTTAAGCCGGATGCAGTTGAACGAGGATTAATCGGGCAGATTATTCAGCGTTTTGAAAATGCCGGCCTTAAAATAGTGGGCATGAAAATGGTGTGGATGGATCATGTTTTTTCCCAAAAGCATTATGCTGCCCATGTCCAAAAAGCATTCTACAAATCTTTGGAAGAGTTCATGACTTCAGGACCTATTATTGCTATGGCAGTTGAGGGAATTGAAGCAGTAGAAATTGTCAGGAAAATGACAGGTGCTACTGAACCAAAAGCTGCTCAGCCAGGAACAATCCGCGCAGACTTTTCCCATCATAGTTATGGTTATGCAGATGCTAAAGGAATTGCTATTAAAAATTTAATACATGCATCGGGAACATTAGAAGATGCTAAAAAAGAAGTAGCATTATGGTTTAAAAAAGAAGAACTCCACAAATATAATTGTGTGCATGATAAACATACCAAATAAAAAATTCTAGGTGAATGATAATGGCAGAAAAAATGGTTGATCGTGTTATGAGGATTATGAAAAACAAGGCTCAGATTAGAAATATTGCTATTTGTGCTCATATTGATCATGGAAAAACTACATTCTCTGATAACTTGCTTTGCGGAGCAGGCATGATGAGTGAAGAACTTGCAGGAAAAGCACGGGTCTTGGATTTCCACGAAGACGAAATTCAGCGAGGAATTACCATTGATTCTGCATCAGTATCGATGGTTCACGAACTTGAAGGCAAAGAATATCTGATTAACTTAATTGATACTCCTGGTCACGTTGATTTTGGCGGCGACGTAACGCGGGCAATGAGAGCTGTTGATGGATGCATTGTACTTGTTTGCGCAAGCGAAGGTATTATGCCGCAGACTGAAACCGTATTAAGGCAGGCATTAAAAGAACGAGTAAAACCAATTTTATTTATCAACAAAGTTGATAGACTCATTAAAGAACTCCAATTAACACCTGAACAAATGCAAGAGCGTTTTGTTAAAGTAATTACCAGTTTAAATCAATTAATTATACAAATAGCAGGAGAAGAACAAGGCAAGCGGGCGCAAGTAAGTGTTCAAGAGGGAAGCGTTTGCTTTGGAAGCGCTTATCATAATTGGGCGTTATCAGTTCCTTATATGCAGAAAAAAGGGATTAGCTTCAAAGACATCATTCAAGCTTACAAAGGAGTTAATGAAGAGCATAAAGAATTAAAGAAAAAAGCTCCAATTCACGAAGTTATTCTTAATGCAGTTATTACTCATTTGCCAAACCCTGAAGTTGCCCAGCAATATAGAATTCCAAAATTATGGCATGGTGAACTTGAAAGTGAAGAAGGAAAATCTTTGCTGACCTGCAATCCTGACGGCCCATTATTTTTAGTTATTACTAAGATTGTAGTTGATCCGCAGGCAGGAGAGATTGCAACAGGAAGATTATTTGCCGGCACCGTTAAGAAAGGACTCAGTGTCTATTTAAATCGCGCAAAACAAAATGCGCGGGTACAGCAAATCTTTATTTACAACGGCGCAAAGCGGGAAATTGTTGACAATGTTCCTTCAGGAAATATTATTGGTGTGGCAGGCTTGAAATCAATGCCAGGTGAAACAATTACCTTGCAGCCAACTGAACCATTTGAAGAAATCACTCATTTATTTGAACCAGTAGTTACTATTGCAATTGAAGCTAAAAAGCCAAGCGATTTGCCAAAACTAGTTGAAGTGTTAAGAGTTGTCAATAAAGAAGACCCTGGTGTTAAAGTTACTATCAACGAAGAAACTGGCGAGCACTTGATAAGCGGTATGGGAGAATTGCACTTAGAAGTTATTGAAAACAGAATTAGAACTGAAAAAGGCGTTGAGGTAAAATCTTCTCCGCCAATTGTTGTTTATCGAGAAACTGTCGGTAAAGCAAGCGCGGAAGCAATGGGAAAATCTCCTAACAAACACAATCACTTATTTTTTACGGTTGAACCTATGCCTGATGTTATTACTCAAGCTATTGGAAAAGGTGATATTTCTCCAGGAAGGACAAAAAAGAAAGATTTTGGCTTGAGAGACAAATTAGCAGAGATGGGCATTGATTCAAAAAAAGCTGAAAAACTCAAAGATGTTTATCAAGGCAATATGCTATTTGAAACAACACGAGGACAAGTCCACTTAATTGAGATTATGGAACTTGTCTTGGATATGTTTGAAGAAGTTATGCGCGCTGGACCTTTAGCGCGAGAGCCTTGCACTAAATTAATTGTAACTTTAACTGACTGTAAGCTGCACGAAGACGCAATCCACCGAGGTCCTTCACAAATTTATCCTGCAGTACGGGAAGGTATTAAAGAAGCAATGGCTACTGCACGACCATTATTATTTGAGCCTGTGCAAACATTATTGTTTGAAGCTCCTGTTGAATATACAGGTGAAATCTCAAAGCTTGTTTCATCAAAACGCGGCCAATTATTGGATATGCAGCAGGAAGGAACTATGGTAAGTATAAAAGCAAAGTTGCCGGTAGCTGAACAATTTGGATTAAGCAATGCATTGCGATCAGGAACTGAAGGCCGAGGATCAAACTCACTCATTGACCAATCTTTTGAAAAGCTGCCAGAAGAACTGCAGCAGAAGATTATCAAGCAAATCCGGGACAGGAAAGGATTGACTGAAAATCAATAATTCGTCTTGTTGATTATTTTATTTATTTTTATTCTCTTTTGCAACAAAAAACATTTTGAACGTTTAGAAAAATTTGGATTGGCATTATTGTAAGTTACCACCACAGAAACGAAACATTTAAATATTTGTGGGGGTAACTTTATGATAATGGTATTTATACGAGAGAAGGAAGTAAAAGGAATAAAGTACAAATATATCGAAAAACATCTCCGCTTACCTGACGGCACTACAAAAAAAATATCAAAAATTATTAGAAATAATATTGAATTAAAAAGATTAGATAAGTCTTTCTTTATTAATAAAGAGAAAGAGATTTTTGCAAATTTTGCTATAAACAAGTATACTTTCCATCATCCCTTAAGCAGGGAGGAAATAATAAAAATAGAATCAATGAGAGTTGATTATAAAAATATAATGAATCAACTCAAAAAGAAAAATGCATTAAAAGACCTTCTTGATAGATTTACGGTTAATTTCACCTATGAAACAAATGCGCTTGAAGGCAATTCATTAACCTTAAAGGATGTTGCAATAGTATTATTTGAAAATGCAACAATTGTCGGTAAAGATCTTCGAGAGATTTATGAGACAAGGAATGCTCGAATCATAGTTGATCTATTCATGCAAAAGAGAATAAAAATAGATCATAAAGGTATTATAAAGATACATAGTATTTTGATGCGAGAAATTGATAAGGAAAGAGGATATAAAACACTTCCAAATTATATATTAGGCTCAAATCTTAAAACTTCTCTTCCTGAAAATGTTTATAAGGATATGAATGATTTACTTGTATGGTACCATAAAAACGAACATAAGATATATCCCTTAGAACTAGCGGTATTATTTCATGGGAAATTCTTAAAAATACACCCATTTAAAGACGGCAATGGAAGAGTTGCTCGCTTCTTGTTAAATGCAATGCTTACAAACAAGGGTTATTCACCTCTGATTATACGAAAATCTCAACGAGTATCTTATCTTAAATGCCTACATACTGCAGATTTGGATAATACAACTCCCTTGATGAGGTTTATCATTGAAAAATTCAAAAAGACTTATAGAAATTTTTTTGAAGTGTATGCTACTTATGTCTAATTTAATGTCAATATATCTCTCACCCCACCATTCTCTTCACTTCAGAAAACGGCAAATAAACAGTATCAATCTTTGCTGCTGCTAAATAATCATGCAATGAACCATAGTTCTCAGGATCTAAATTAATTCCAGGAATCTTTTCTTGAACTCTTTGAATTGCTGATCGAGCATCCATGTTAGCATCGTTAATAATTAAAGCTCCAACTTCATAAAATTTAAGCAATTCATGAAGTACTTGAGCAAAGTATTGGTTTCGCAGCCTAACGCTTGCAGTAAGTGCAAGATCAGCAACTTGTGAAACTAGATCAATAGGTGATAAAGAAGGATCATATCCCTCATTAACGCCTGAATAAAGACCAAGTTGCTGGGATAGTTGAAAAGGAAGTGCTTTAATATAACCATGAACGTGATCTTTGAACTGTTGATCTGAATTAGGCACTGTTGATAGCTTAAGAATTGCGTCTTGTAGTTTTGTTAAAAGAACGGCATCTCGACAAAGAACTCTATCATCAATGCCATGAATAATGTATTCCCCTGATAAGGAAACATATCCATGAAAATCAAGTTTACAGTAAGCATCTGCATAAGTCATACGCTTTCCTGTCAGAATTTCGAAAACATCTCTTTGCCGTGTGAAATAAGGGTCTTCAAAAGGTTCTCTCGTTATAATTCGAGTATGACGTGATGCCTGTGCATAAGCAGACTCCATAAATAGTCTGCTTATGGCAACTCGTGGACGTAATGCATTAAAAAAGTGAGGATATTCTTGATTATGAATTCCAAGAGGTTCACCAATGACCAGTAATGTACGATCTCCCCCATAATTTCTAACCACAGGATTTACCCCTTGTTGCCTTAAGACTTCTGCAAGCCTATCTGTGGAGGTATATGTTGAACGCCTTTCAAGAGTTTCGCTTGCATCACACAGTAAATCCTCTGCTTGTTCAAGAAATGTTTCAATAGGTGTACGATTTGCATGGAGTAAGAGAAGTTCACCTAATACTGCAGCTAATCCACCGACAACTATTCTTCTTCCATGATTCACTTCTTCAGGCATGATAAGATGTTGTTTAAAATCACTATCGAATAATTTCTTTAATCTGTTCAGAGTATTTCTTTACATCCCATGGAATTTCAGGAATTTGCCCATACCATTGACGAGCAGTTGTGTCATATGCTAATAAATTTCCTCCGCCACCTTCAATTCTACCAATAAATAATGCCGGCCTTGGTGAAGAACCTGTCATAGTAAACCAGGTATTAATAAGAATCTCAAAATTATCTCCTTTAATTTGCGGTTCTAATGCTGGATCAACTTTAGGAGCAACTATAACATACAGAAACATCTTACCGATGAAAATACTTTTTGATTTTTTACTGATATCTTTAAATATTTGAAGATGTGTTTTCAATGTTTTTTCATCTAACACGATGACTTGTTTGACAAGAACATACCATCGAACAACTAAAAGATGCATTCTTTCTGCTACAAGATCAAACTGATAATCCTTAAATGTCGTATGTTGCTTAATATTTTTCCAGTGATAAGACTTGAGTTTTAGAGCTATATCGTTTAAATCCATGCTCCCAAGTAGCTTTCATACTATTTAATTGTTTTTATTTTGAGGCACAATCCAAAAAATGAGTGATATTGCGAAAATGCCTTCGGCAGCCACCATCGGCTCGGCTGTAGATGTTTGTTATGGAAGATGCTATCCTCTCTGGAACCTCGGATAGCATTTGATGAAACATCAGATAAGCCTCGCAAAAAAGATGGTGGCACTTTTCGTAATATCACTTACAAATTGGATTGTGCCTATTTTGAGGGATCAACTATTGCATGGTTGACCCTGCCATAATTTTTTCCTGAATGCTGAATGGAGAACGCTTGTTCAAGTTTGTTGCCGACACGTAAATAATAACCAACAACATTCCCCTTCCTAACCACAAATCTTAGAACTGCACTTTTCATAGGACTGCAATCATCGTAAGGTTCTAATCTATACTTCATCTCAAACGTCTCCCATAAAATACAATCATCTTCTGCTCCATGCTCTTGGACATACGCATTAATCTGTTGATGAGCTATCACTCCTAATCCAGAAACATCAAACGTTCCTGTTAGTCCTCTTCTTTTAATCCACTTATATCGATCTCTTACTGCAATTAAATCTGCATGAGGATGATCTGCCAACTTTCGAAAGAGATCTGCGTAATCATTTGGAGTATCCAATGCATTCAAGGGTATCACTAATGGATTCTCCAAAGAAAAATAAGCATCATCAAAATGAAAACGAGGAGCAGAACGCCTTTGTGCTAATCTTACCCAATCATCAAATCTTCGTTTATACTCTGTTTGAGTTATTTCACATAAGTTAAATCCGGTTGTATCCATTAAACATCACTACAAATAACAAAGTAACTATCTTGCAATTATAAACCTTTTTATGCTTGCGGCTTCATCCAAAAATAAGGTTAGCACCCTCAGGTCGAAACTCTTTGAAATACTCATTAAAAGAGGTCGGAGGGTTGGCTCCTTCGGAGCACGACCGTTTAAGCGAAGATAACACGCGAAGTTTCGAAGGTGCTAACCTGGCGGCAGCCATTTTTTGGATGAAGCCTATGCTTGCCCAGAATTTTGAAACCCTGAATGGTTTTCAAAATTCCTTATAATAACATTTATAAAGAGATGCTAATTTATGAAATGATACTGGAGCAGAACAAAAGCTCTAAGTAATAAAAAAGGAAAGAAAATTACTATATTTAAAAAGATTGTAATATAATTAATAGGAGGAATTGAATATGGTAGCTAATAAAGAACACATAAACCTTGTATTTATCGGACACGTTGACCATGGTAAATCTACTACTGTTGGTAGATTATTATATGACTCAGGTTCTATTGATGAACAAAGCATGCGAAAATTAAAGGAAAAAGCTCAAGAATTGGGTAAAGGCGGATTTGAGTTTGCTTTTGTTATGGACAATTTAAAGGAAGAGCGAGAAAGAGGAGTTACTATTGACTTAGCTCACAAAAGATTTGAAACAGCTAAGTATGATTTTACTATTATTGATGCTCCAGGACACAAAGATTTCGTTAAAAACATGATTACTGGTGCAAGCCAAGCTGATGCAGCTGTATTAGTTGTAGCAGCTAACGATGGAATTAACGCACAAACTAAAGAACACGTATTCCTCGCAAGAACCTTAGGTGTGGGACAATTAATTGTCAACATTAACAAAATGGATATTTCAGGTGTAGATCACAAAGAAGATCGTTATAACAAAGTAAAACAAGAAGTAAGTGTTTTACTAAAATCAGTAGGTTATAAACCTGAAACAGTTAACTTTATTGCAGCTGCTTCATTAAAAGGAGAAAACATTGTAAAACGATCAGATGCTATGCCTTGGTACAAAGGACCAACATTATTAGAAGCTCTTGATCAGCTAAAACTCCCAGATAAACCAACCAACTTGCCATTGCGAGTTCCTATTCAAGATGTGTATAACATCACAGGCATTGGGGTTGTGCCAGTTGGAAAAGTTGAAACTGGTATTATGAAAGTAGGCGACAAAGTAATATTTGTTCCAGGCAGGGAAGGTAAAGGTGTTAATGGTGAAGTTAAAACCATTGAAATGCACCACCAACAATATCAACAAGCTAAACCAGGAGACAACATTGGCTTTAACGTGCGAGGCATTGCTAAAAAAGACATTGCTCGTGGCGATGTTCTTGGACATCCGGATAATCCTCCAACAGTTGCAAGTGAATTTACTGCACAGATTGTAGTATTAAACCACCCTAGTGTTGTTACGGTAGGTTATACACCAGTATTCCACGTACACACTGCGCAAGTTGCTTGTCAAATTACTGAAATTGTTAAGAAAATGAATCCTGCAACAGGAGCAGAGATCACTGAGAACAAAGATATTTTAAGAAATGGCGATGCAGCTATTGTTAAAATCAAGCCAACACATCCTCTAGTAATTGAGAAACAAAAAGAATTCCCTCAATTATCAAGATTTGCAATTAGGGACAGTGGTTCAACGGTTGCAGCAGGAATGTGCATTGATTTAGTTAAAAAAGTTTAAATGTATAAAATAATGTATGCTAATTTTCAATTAGCATACTAGGTAAAAAACCATGCAAAAAGCAAGAATAAAATTATCTAGTACCGACATAGACAAGATCAACCAAGTATGTGAATATATTAAAGATATTACACAAAAAACTGGTGTTGATATGCGTGGACCTATTCCTTTACCAACTAAACGATTAAAATTAACTACAAGACGAAGCCCATCTGGTGAAGGTAAAGCTTCTTGGGAACGATATGAGATGCGTATTCATAAAAGACTTCTTGATATGGGTTTAGATGAACGTGCATTGCGGTTAGTAATGAGAGTTCCTATTCCTGAAGGATTGAATATTGAGATAGAGATGTTGGAATAGACCTTATAGGAAATATTATTTATTATACTTGTCTTCTTAATTGTTCATACTCTTCCCTATTTAATTTAACCTGCTTTAGAATTTCTCCCAATAAGCTGATACCGATTTCTTCATTGCCATGAACTGGAACAACTGTCACTCTACCATCTGTATGTTTAAACCTGACATGACTTCCTTTGCCATGAATTTGTTCAAATCCTAACTTTAATAATATTTTACACAATCTTCTTCCAGAAATTGGTACTAATTTTGTCATCTTTGAACTTGAATTTGTTGAATTCCTATAAATTTCATTGGCTCAATTTCTTCATGTTCTGCTTCTAAACAAACTTCAATCGCCTCTTTTATACGTTCCAATAATTCAGGAATAGTTTTGCCTTGTGTATAGCATCCTGGAATATCAGGAACCTTAGCAATATACCATCCATCTTCGCCTTGTTCAATAATTATAGTAAAATCAACTTTTTTATTTGCCATATTATAATAATATCTATTGTCTATATAAAATTATCGTAACACAGGGCTCTGGTGAAAATCTTTCAGGTTTTAGCGCCAGTTCAGCTTCAAAAGTGATTAAAACATTGGATTTTTCTCTCTGGAACTCCGAAAAATCCCCACAGTTATCTAAAAAAAGCTTCACAGAATGGGCGCTAAAACTACATTTTCACCAGAGCCGTAACACAGAAATTGAAGGAAGCATTACATTTATAAAAAAGGCAGTACCTCATGATTCCTATGCCGTCGTGGCACAATCTGGTAATGCGCAGGACTGGAAGTTCATGTTTTGAAACCTGCTATCCTGTTCCCGCAAGGGTATCTCGGTTCAAATCCGGGCGACGGCGTTTATTTTATAAAGAAAATATATAAACACCCTATTCTTCACAATATTTGATAGTTATGATTGGACAAATAATACTACTTGGAGTACTCATCTTATTATCAGCCTTTTTTTCATTGATTGAAACTGCGTTTATGAGTGTCAGCAGTTTAAGAATGATGCATTTAGTTGAGCAACAGAAGAAAAATGCTGATATTGTTAAAAAATTAAAAGATGATACTCCTACATTGCTCAGCACTATCCTCATTGGAAATAATTTAGTCAATGTTGGATCGTCAGCGCTTGCTACGGTTATTACTCTAGAGCTATTTCAACAATATAATCTGCCCTTTCAAAATCCTATTGCAATTACTACAGGAATTATGACGTTTATGTTGTTGGTGTTTGGAGAAATCACTCCTAAAACATTAGCCACACAGCATGCAGAAAAAATTGTGCTGTCATTAGCTAAATTAATGAGATTTACGGTCGTTCTCTTTTGGCCGTTAACTTTTGTGTTAAACAAAATTACTAGTTATATTACTAAAATATTTGGCGCGACAACACGACGACCGTTAGTGACTGTGGACGAATTGAAAACCATGATCAGCATAGGCGAACAGGAAGGAGAGATTAAAGATATTGAGAAAAAAATGATTCACAACTTATTTAATCTTGATAAAACAAGTGTCAACAAAATTATGGTGCCGCGGCACGATATGTTTGCCCTTGACGCGAATAAAAAACTTCATGAAGTGCTTGAATCCATCTTATTATATAATTATTCACGTGTCCCAGTTTATGAGACTACTAAGGATAAAATTATTGGTATTTTGTATATCAAAGATATTCTTAATCATTTGAAAAATAATAAACTGGATGTCCGTGTAGCAGATATGATGAAAGAGCCATTCTTTGTTCCTGAAACCAAAAAAATCGACACTTTGCTGCACCAATTCAGGAAAAGAAAGCAGCATATGGCTATTGTCATTGATGAGCATGGCTTAGTCATAGGATCAGTAACTATTGAAGATATTCTTGAAGAAATAGTGGGTGAAATTAAAGATGAAACCGATATTGATGAACAGCTTATTAAGAAAATCAAGCATCATGAATGGATCGTTGAAGGCAGAGCAGAAATAAAAGAGCTTAATAAAGAATTAAAGCTTGGCTTGAAAGAAACACCTGATTTTGACACCCTTGCAGGTTATGTTATGTTTAAACTAGGAAGAATCCCGCGCGAAAAAGAGCAGCTTAAAGTAGGCGGAGTTTTATATATTGTTGAAGAAAAGCAAAGCCAAAGAATTAAATCAGTAAGAATTATTAAATTAAAAGATAAGAAATAATTAGCTCAAACTTTCAAATACTCTTCTTACTTCATCAGCACTATGACCTAATTGAAGTGCTGCTTTTTGGCAATCATCTTTATCAATTGTTGATATTATTCTTTGAAAACTTTTTTGTGGAACAAATTGAATAATCTTCTCAACTAATTGCTGTGGACTTTGTTGTGTATACCAAAGCAATGCAAATATATCACAAATATCTTTTACTTTCTTGTGTTCTTTATCACGCAACTGCAAGGCATTGAACTTTGTAGCTAGCAACAGTTCTGGCTTTGGCAACCATAGTTTTTTGTTAAACCCTTTAACTTCTTCTCCATACAAATAATTTTCAAAAACAAACCTCAGCAAAGGTTCATCCGCAGGATTAAAATGAAAAAAACGCTTAAAGTTCTGGGGAATATTATCAACCAAAACATCAACATACATGGGGAAAATAAAATGCGCTGGAATAATTGTTCCTTCTCCAATCTCTTCTTCTGTTTCAGTATGTATTTCTTTTAATAATCTGAACGAAACAGATTTAAACTTCAGTTTCTTTTGTAAGATGTCTAAAGAATGATATAAGGGAGAATTCTCCATTTGTTCCATTGTTGCGTTTTTATCAAGATGAAATCCTAAATCAATATCCCTGCTTCCTAAATATGGTCTTCCTTGAGCTTTCTGAAAATCCTTATTCACATGGAGAAATACTGCCCATCCTCCAAGAATACAGATTGGTTCATCTAATGCAGCAACTACTTCTTGCAAATATTTGTAGGATGTTTTTGTTTCAAATTCAGCATACATATTATTTCAACTTTTTTAAGAGTATTTCTGCGGCTTCTGCTGCTGATCCTCCTTCTGTAAATAGATCAACTATCATTTGTGCTAATGAAACTATATATAGCCCATTTAACTTTCTTTTTCCATAATGCACATGCTCTTCTTCTATAATAATCCGAATGTTCCCTTTTCCATAAAGTCCTTCGTTCATAAGTAATGTATGCCATTGCTGCAAATCTTCTTTTTTAATATAAAGATCAATTCGTGTTGGGAAAAGATGATGTTGAACGATATTTTCTGCTTGATATGTCGTAAGTGCATAACTTAATCTACACTTTTTTAGTAATTTTAATGGTTCTTTAATCATATATTCACGATATTTTTTTGGCTGTTTATGGATAGTAAGCCAATAGTTGATTAAGCCAATTGGATTGATTACTTTTGTATCTTTCAAAAAATGTTTCTTTTCGAGTTCTCGTAAAAATAAAATAACCCATTGCCGCGTACATTGCGCTTTTTTAGAGAGTTCATTTTTACTCAGGACTTTGCTTTCAGCTAATAATACCCGTAATATCTGTTCTCGTTTTAAACCGCGCATATTATGTAAGTAAACAAACTAATATATAAATGTTACTTACATGTAACTTATCGGTCTTTTTTAAAAAGAGTGATTACATCTACAATCATCCATTGTCTCAAAAATTTTCAAAATAATGGATGAATTTATAAAAAATGAAAGCTAATTCAGATGTAGCATATTTAATGATTGGAGCAATAAATTCAGGAAATCCAATTGCGCCAAAAACAAGAAAACCAAGTTCGCAAAAAATTCGTACCATGAAAAGCGAACTACAGCTTATAAAGCTCAAAATCGAGGGTTTAAGGTACTTCGTAACTAATTGGTAACAACAGTTCCGAAACATTTATATATACTTTCTTTTTCCAGAAACATATCTATGGCATCTTCACAATTTCAACAAGTGGTTGTTAGTTCATTTCATGCAGCTCGGAAGGATATTGTTAAACTGCACCATGAGTTTAAAGCATTAGAAAACCAGATCGATGTACTAAAACTAGAGAATAATCGTTTATCCAACAAAGTCCATCAGCTTGAAAAAGAACAAGATAAAGCCAATAAACACTTATTAGAAATGAGTATTGATGTTGATGGATTAAGACTTGGCAAAAAAACATCTCAGAGTAGAAAATAGTACGTAATAAGTCTGGATTTTAAATTCATTTTGGGGATTTTTCGGGGTTCCTTGCCGATAGGCAAGTCTTATAATCCCAGACGCAAGCCAACTTATGAATCCTTGATTTATATTATTGAGGGAGTCGGGATTATATTTATAGAGAGAAAAATCCAATTGAAATATGATTAAAAAGCTGAACCGGCGCTAAAACTAAAAAAGACTTATTACGTACAAAAAAATAAGAACATTTATATATCATTCTGGACTATTATAATTACACTATGGGCAACAAGAGAGAATTTGACTTAGAGCAATTTGTACAAGGACAATTAGCACGTGATGCTAGCTTAAGACATGATTTAAGTAGATTAACAACTAGCCAAAGTGCTGAATTGCAGGCTGAATTAGGTCATATTTCTAGATTCCAAGCTTTAGAAGATCTTGCTAATGATGTTAATAGAGTTTTTGAAGAATATGATGCAACCAGCAGTTTAAGACTTGTATTTAATGATCCAACAACAGGAACATTACCAATAGATGATTGTCATAAACCTGTAACAATTTACCACTCAAAAGATCTAGCTGGAAGAATAGTTTCTCATAACGAACAACAGGCTGCAATTATTGGACTTAAGCAAACTGCTCATCTGTATACTATGGGCAGAGAAAGAAAAACATACGAACCAATTTTTGCTTTGATTGGAACTATAGTAGGCGATGCCCTTAACTATCAACGAGCCCTTCAACAACGTGATCAAGCAGCAAGAGAACGTGATATGGCCACTCACTTAGCTCATACAGACCAATTAACTGAATTACCTAATAGACATTATTGGGAAAATGTAGTACTACCACGTCTTGACCAAGAAGTAAAAACTGCACTTACAGAGCAAAGATCACCTTTATTTGCTTTAGTAATGACTGATATTGATCATTTTAAAGATTATAATGATAAATTCGGCCATGATATTGGAGATATTGCATTACAAGCAACAGCAAACTCTCTTAGATCAAGTAGTAGGTCAGGTAATGACTCTAGACCAAAAGATGAAGTTGTTATACGTGTAGGCGGAGAAGAAAAATTAGTAGTGTATTTTGATATAGGAAGAGATCATGTATATGCTGTTGCTGACAGAGCAAGACAAAAGGTAACAGCTGACACGCAACAAGGCATTGAAACGCCAAAAGGAAGAACACCTCCGATTACTTTAAGTGAAGGTGCAGTACATTCAAGTGATTTTGACGTTGAAATGAAGGTGTTATATTCAAGAGAAGGAAGAGATTATTTAGCTCAGTTTGTAACTGCAAGTCCACCTCAGAAAGAATTTTTACGTCAAGATTATACAGGTACACCAAAACAATTTCAACGGATGGTTGAACTAGCTGAAGCAGTTCCTCATGCATATAAACGTTTAAGTTCTAGGCTTAAACGAGAGTATACAACTCCTGAAGCATTCTTACGTAATTGTGATTCTGCACCAATTAGAATATTAACTGAAACAATGAAAGGTAAAGCCGATGCTGCACTTTACCAAGCAAAGCATAAAGGTAGAAATAGATTAGTTATGTATCAAAGGGCTGTGTAGAAAATGTAGTTTTTGGTGCCATGCTGGTGATTATCCTTCAAATTAATACGTGGGAAAAAAGGAAATTACAATGGGAATTTTTTCCTTCTTATAACTAAGTGAGATAATCACGGCACCAAAACCGAGGCTATGCCGAGATTTTCTACACAGCCGTATCAAAGATAATAAAATTAAGTTTTAGTTTTAGAAAGCTTTTCTTCAGAATGTTTGTCCTGAAATTTCTTATTATGCTCTTCTACTTTCTTCAGAAGTGGATGCAACTTTGCTTTTTTCTTTTCTTCTTCTAATTGTTTTTGCCGCTGTTTTTCCAGTTCTTTCTGTTTCTGTGTTTGATGTACTTTTTCATAACTTTTATATTCATCTTTCTTAATAATAACAGGCTCTTTAAGACTTTCTTTCTCTTCTTTAGTAAGAGAGTGTTCTTCAGGTTCTTGATGAAGTTCTGCTTCATCATCACTATCACTAGCTGGCTTATCTTTCACTTCAACAACTACTTTTTCCGGAACAACATAACCATGATTTGATTTCTTGTCTTTTTTAAGTTTAAGATACATCAATATGCCAAGCACCATCAAAATAAGCACAAGCAATACAATAATAACTATAAAAATGGTTTCTTTGCTTGATTTAAAGGTCTCTGGATTTGCCAAATCACCGCCAGTAGCATTAGTTTTAGAAGCATTTGTTATAGTACTTGCATTTGAAGGAGCTGCTGCGGAGCTTACATTCTGCTCAGTTTGTTTTTTATTGATTTTGCTATGATAACATTTGGCATCAGGAACTGAACAATAGTCATTGGTAGTTGGATCTTTATCATCGCACTCTTCTGGTTTAGTGCATTCTATAAACTGTTTACAGTCATTATCTTTTGCATAAGACGTGCATTCTGCCGGACAACACTTATCGCCATGCCTGCATTCATCAATTTTTTTATAAACACATTTTCTCGGAGCGCCTTCACAGCTTGGTTTTTCACATGGTGAAGAAGCTTTGCAATCGCTGTTTTTTGTACACTCATTTAATTCTGCTTTAATACATTGATCTTCAGTGCAATCATAACCATCAGGACATCCACAATCACTGCAGCAATAATTCTTTTCATTCTCTTCACAAGTATTATCTCCGCAAACAAAAGGGATAGTTACCGTAATCCAAGCTCTGGTTTCGTCAGCTTTATTAAGAACTTGGTCAAGTGTTGCAGTCATACCAGATACTTTTGTTACTTCGCCGCGCTTAAGGAAAATAGTTTTCCCATTGAACTTAAACATCGCTTCAGCATTATTTACTAATGCATGAAAATAAATAGTAACGCCTGAAACAGTTGTTTGCTCATTTAGCTTAAGTTCAATTGATTCGTTGCCTGCTGCTACCAGCGCTGTTGAGAGTATTGTCATGCAAATAACGATCAGAAATAATATCCCCTTTTTACCCATAAGCCACCACAGAAATGTTCCTAAATAAAAATGTTTCTATTTTCAAAAACAGAATATTTAAAAGTACTTTACGAGTTTTATCTTAGAAAGGGCGATGTAACTCAGCCTGGTTAGAGTGCTACGCTCATAACTAGGTTATCTACTGAGATACGTAGATGTCCCGCGTTCAAATCGCGGCATCGCCATTCTTATATATGGTTAATGCATATGGTTAATTATTTGTTTTATTCGTACAACCGAACCGCGTGAGTGTTGTACTTGCTGTGTTTTTCCCAAGTTTTATTAAAAAGCTGGTGGTAATCGCGGCATCGCCATTCTTATATATGGTTAATGCATATGGTTAATGCATTACTATCTTTTATCTAGAATCAAATGTTATATTTGTGTTTGATATATTTAATCCCCTGTACAAACACAAGATAAATAATCCCAAAACCAATCATAAATAATACAAAATTATAGGGTTTTATGAAATATATAGTTAAGTGAACAACGGTAATAATGATACCTGTCCAGGCAAAAAGCTTAAGGTTGTTCATAAAGATAGCCTCTGTTTTTTAACCTTGTATTTTATCTTTTTGCTTTCTTGCAAAGCTTCTTCCCAGAGTAATAATTTATTTTTAGCGCCATGGTATTGCAAGACGGATTGTGCATTAACAAGAGCTAATTTTAAACTTTTTTCAATATTCTTTGTTTTAATAAAACCTGCTAAAAAGGTTGAAGTAAACGCATCTCCTGCCCCTGTTGTTTCAACTACTCTTACCTTTGTTGCTGGTATACTATAAACATACCTGCCATCATAACAATATGCGCCCTTGTTTCCATCAGTAATAATAACAATATGAGGAACAAGTTTGTAACAAGCTTTGAGAAGATGGGGCATCGATTTATTTCTCGTTAAGGTATTTGTTAATAATACTGCTTCTTCTCGATTAAGAAATAACATGTTAGTTTTAGATAAAATTTTTTGGAGATATTTCGGACCTTTTTTTACAAGATATGTTGTTGGATTAAAAGCAATTTTAATCTTATTTTTTTCTGCATAAATCGCTAATTGCTCTAAGGCGGTATACGCAGAATTAAGTAAAGTGCAGAAGTAAAACCATCTTGTCCTTAGTTTATTTTTTGGGACTTCTGAAAAAGATAATTCATTTGTTATTCCTTTATGCGTTAAAATAGTTCTATCACGGGCATGGGTGCTCGAAAGGATTATGGAATAAGCAGTTGTTCCATCGCATGTGCTCGCAATATAAGTTACCTTCTCTTTTTTTAATTCATCGCAAAGAAAATGACCGTTGTAATCACAACCGATCTTAGAGATGCATCCAGTTTTTAATCCAAGCCTGCTTAAAGCAACTGCGGTATTTGTCGCTCCACCTCCAGTTGAGAGAGATGTTTGTTGAATAAGCATTTTTGTTCCAAGAGGGAAAGAGATATAATTATGTATTACTCGAACATCTGTTAAAGCAAAAATATCAATAACAGCACTTCCCACAGTAATTACATCAAACATAACTGATTTTTGGAAATTGCTATTTATATGTGTTACTCTCTTTAGTACGTAATAAGTCTGGGGTTTTAGCGCCTATTTTGTGAAGCTCTACTCAAATTCACTTTGGGGATTTTTCGGAGTGCCAGAGAGAAAAATCCAATGTTTAATCTCATTTGAAGCTGAACCGGCGCTAAAACCTAGTAAAGACTTATTACGTACTCTCTTTATGGCATACTTTTTATATCACCTCTTATTCAAACACAATAGAGAACTTTGCAAAATACTCGCAAAGCTCGGGTTACTGCCGGTTCGCATTGAGATATATGTTTGACAAAGCAATTTTCTCTCTGGAACCTCGAAAATTGCCCGATAAATATTTCGAAAATGCTCACCTAATAGGCAGTAACCATAATTTTGCAAAGTTCTCAATAAGTAATAGGTGATAAGATGTTAATGAAAATAACTCAAGTAAAACAAGAAACCCCAGATACTAAAACATTTAGGTTTGAAGCTGTTAATCAAGAGAGGATGCTCTTTAAACCAGGTCAATTTGCTATGGTTCATGATATTGAAGTAACTAAAGATGGTGAAAAAAAGAAAGTGAATAGATCATATTCTATTGCTTCTTCCCCTACTAAAAATTACATTGAATTGGTGATAAAAGCAGAACATCCAGGATTAACTTCTCCTAAATGGATCAATGAAGTTAAAGAAGGAGAACAGTATGAAGTAAAAGGCCCTTTTGGAAAATTTGTATATACTGAAGATATGAAAGGCGATGTTGTTTTAATAGGCGCTGGGTCAGGAATTGCTCCATTAAGAAGCATTGTTTATTATATACTTGAACAGAAGCTGCCGACTGCTGTTTATTTGATTTATTCAAATAAAACACAGGAGGATATTATTATGAAAGATGAATTTCTTAGCTTAGAGGAAGACCATAATAATTTTGAGCTTGAATTTACTTTAACGCGAGAGCCTGAACATTCTGACTGGGAAGGTCATCGCGGCAGAATTGATTATGAATTTTTAGAAGACTGCATTGGATTTCTTGAAGATAAACTATATTATCTTTGCGGTCCAAAAGAGTTTGTTATATCTATGGAAAGTTTATTGAAAGAGCATAATGTTCCTGCTGAAAAAATAAAAAAGGAGATTTATGGATGATTACAAATTGGGTCTTATACCCCACAGCTTGCTGTGGTCGGGTAGGCAAATTTGAGGCATTTTTTTTGATTCCAGCATTTTTCGTCATAAGTTCGTGACAAAAAATAATAGTTTCTCTGACGTACAACGATAGTTTTATTAATGAGAAGTTACTACTTTCTAATCAGTCCATATCAAATTTATTAAATTTGATATAAGGGGGTTTTACTATGAAGAAAGTGTTATTGATCTTAATGATTATGTTGCTAGCATTTGCTGCTGGATGTAATACTGCTCCAAAAGATGTGCCAGAGCAGAAAACACAACCATCTCAAGCAACAGTGTCCATGGCTCCTGTTGTAGTTACCTATGTTTCGCCAAGCAAGGAAGAAACAAAAAAAACAAAGCCAACAAAAACAAAAGTAACAACAGAACTTGATGGAACAATTATGCATGAGCGGGAAAACATTGTTTATTGTGAAGAAGTTTCAGATAATAGCATTGAAGATAATTGTTTTACCAACCCTGATTATGTTGTTGCAGTTGCTTCAAAGTCACCTAATTTCTGTCAAAGTTTAGATGACAATTACCGCAAAAGCGAATGCTTAACCTATCTGCAAGAAGGTTATGGTGTTAATGAATAGATACATAAGTAAGTTTTATTCTTTTTTCTCTGTTTTTTGCGTTATCTACACTTTAGTAAGCGACAAAAGTAAATCATAAAACAAATCGCTTACTAATGTTTATCCAATTGTTATCGTAGCGAACCTTTGATGGTGAGCGGAGGTTTTGAATTCCCAAAAATTCTTAACCCACATTCTTCGCATAATGCCAAGCATTATACGGCTTTGCCTAACTTTTGAAAATTATTTTACCTCTTAAAGACTTACAAAATCCAGAATCAGAGATATCATAAGTAAAATTTTCATATTTCAATTCTTTATTTTCTTTTAATTGTGAGATAGTATTAATTAATTGTGTACAATCTTCCATCTTTCCAGATATATTTATTAAAATATAGTTTTTTCGTGTGCTCTTTGCAATTGCCATAATCTTGCTATTAACATTTTTAGTGTTTGTAAGTTCGCTAGGCGAAACCAAAACAGCTAAAGAATCATAATTGTAAGCCCAATCATTAAACTTTTTTTCAAAATCCTTTTGTTGAGTTATTTTTTCAGTTTCTATTTCGTCCAATACTTCTTGTATATTTTTAGTTGTTAGCATATTTACAATATTTAACCCTCTTTGTCCATATTTTTCTTCTACGGTTGCTTTAATAACATCAGAATCAGAATGCAATCCTTTGTCAATTAAATTTATCATAGACTTACCCTGTAGCATAATTGGTTGATCTACTTGTGGTAACATATTATATAATGATTTTAATTTATCATCCTCAAAGATTACTTCATATATTTGCTCGGGTTTTTCTGGGTCTGTAGATATAACTACTTTCTTCTTTGCCCAGAGTTTCTCAAAAACCCAGAATGCTTTTTCTTTCCATTTCTTTGGGATGAGTCGATAAAAAAATAGAATTTGCTTTAATCCCGATAAAATTTCAGATGGAGATGCAACAACCTTTGAAACAATAGACTCAATTACCCTTATACCAGCAATTACCCTTTCTTGGCTTTCTTTTTGTTTCCTATCTTTCTCATTAAGTTTACTATCTTTTCCCCCAACCATGTTACCTCTTATTTATGAGAAACAATATGTTCAGCAAAGCAATAAGATTTATTAGTTACAAAGGTTGCAGAACCAGGAAGAATAGAAAAATCCTCAGAATGAATATGACTTCCTGAATAAGGGCAAACCAATTTTTTTCCAGTTTTTTTATCAATTATAAATCCTTCTTTGTCTACATCTTTTCTTAATAACTCAAGAATAACATCCCTATTCTGCTTAGTGACTTGAAGATATTCCATTTTAGTTCCCTCTTTTTATTATTGAATTTTATCTTTAAGTTTATAAATCCTTCTATTTGCTATATTAATATACAAATATATACACTGTCAATCGCCTCTACCTATAAAACCCACGATGGTATTAGAGATAAACTACTAAGTTTAAATAATTTTCCAAACATTAGTAAGCGACAAAAGTAAATCATAAAACAAATCGCTTACTAATGTTTATCAGACATAACAATTGTTATGAGTTATTTATGTCTGGTATTACTTCATAAAAAACTATATAAACCATTATCAATAATCTAGATGATCTTATGAAAGCATTGATTATTATTGCACAAGAAGGTTTTCAGCCTCATGAATATACTGAAACTAAAAGAGTGTTGGAAGAACACAGTATTTTTTGTAGTACAGCATCTATTAAAAAAGGTATTTGTGTTGATAAATTCAAAGGAAAAGTTGAAGCAGAACTAGCAGTAAAAGATGCAAAGGTCCAGAATTACGATGTTATTGTAGTTATTGGCGGTCCAGGAGCGCCTAGTCTCGCAGATCATAAAGAAGTGCTTACTCTTTTGCGGACAGCACAGAGAAAACACCTCCCTTTAGCAGCGATTTGCATTGCACCAATGGTGTTAGCAAAAGCAGAAGTATTAGAAGGTAAATCTGCAACTATTTGGAATGAAGATGGTCAGCAATCTGAAGTGTTGCATGATTTTGGCGCAATTTTTGTTGATGAGTCAGTAGTAGTAGATGAAGGACTGGTAACAGCAGACGGTCCAGCAGCAGCAACAGCTTTTGGCGAGAAGATTGTTGAGATGCTGCAATAACATAGCATCTCTTCATTGCAAAGCTTTTTATACTTGTTTTGCTCAAATAAGACTATGGCAATGAAAAAGGTACCAGACATTAAAATATTAGTCTATGTGGTTATAATCTTACTTGTTTTGTTTATTTTGAAGTATTTTGGTTATGTTTGAAAAAGATGATATCATGGCTTTTACCGGTAGTTTAGACTGGAAATTATTATTAATTGGTGCCATAGTCCAAGGAGCGCTTGTTTTTATTAAGTTGCAAAGAGGTAAATTTAATTTTTATAAAGAGGTTCAGGTAGATAACACCACTCAAATAATTCAGGAGAACATATCACTATATAAAATAGTAACCACTATTTTAAATTTGTTTTTTGCAGGTTTTTTTGTTATGTTATTAAATCCTGAAACAGCAGCTCTCATAATTGTTACAGCTTTATCATGGGATAATATTATTTTAAAATATCTAGAATCAGGGGTGTAAGCATGAGTAAATTATATGAAAAATTAATAGGTAAAATTCCGGAAAGCGCTATTACAACAGGTACTAATGTGGAAATTGCCACTGCCTCAGGTGATAAGATAAAAGGAAGCGTTACTTATCTTGATTTGGATAGGGGATTATTTAAAATCAAAACTAAGAAAGGCGAAAAAGAGGTAGCTCAAAGTAATATCAAAACAATTTACAAAATTGCAGTTTAATTTTGCAGGTATATTAACCAACATAAATAGTAGCAATGTGACAATAGTACCTTTTATCCAGCAAATAATAAAAACCTTTTAAAATAGTAAATTTCTAGGTATAACCATGTGCAGAATGTTGTTAGCTATAGGAAATATAGATATGGGTTCGTTAATAGATAGCCTTATCTTGATGGCTAAAGATAACAACCAATATCATGAAAATAATAAAGAAGGCAAAGGTACTTATAAACATGAAGATGGCTGGGGTATTGCTTATTATAATAATGGCAAATGGACAGTAACGAAATCAACAAGCTCTTGCATAGATGATGACGAAATTGCAACCTTGCGAAATATTCATCCAAAAATGGCGTTATTGCATGCGCGAAAGGCAATAGTAGGAGAAAAGAAATATCAAAATACACAGCCTTTTCAATATAAAGATTTCATGTTTATGCATAATGGCCATCTTAAAGATCCTGTTGTTTTTGCTAAGAAATTTAAGCCAGAAGGTCAGACTGATTCAGAACAATTCTTTTATGGGTTGTTAACACAATTAGAGAAAAGTGATGTTCCAAAAGATATTCTTGAATATCTTGATACTTTTAAGAATTACAGCGCTCTTAACTTTGTCCTTGCAGAACCTGACAAAACCTATGCAGCAACTAAGTTCTCGCAAAAGCCAAATTATTTCAAAATGAAGTTAGGGAAAAGAAGTGACTTATTGGTTATTAGCTCTGAAATTGTACCAACAATTCCTAATGTAACGTGGAGTCATATGAATGATGGAGATTTAATTGTCATTAACAACTTAACTTTGGAATTTAAGCATTATATTAAAGAAGAACCAGATGAAGAAGTTGAAGTTGGGGAGTTGTATTAATCATCTTCACCATAATGAAAATCCAATCCTGTTATTTTTTTGAAATTACGTACCGCTTTTCTTAACTTTTCCAATGCTCTTGCTTCTATTTGCCTGATCGCTTCCCTAGTAACACCATCCGCATCCCCCAACGCTTGTAATGTTTGTTTTTCTCCTTCAGTTTCCATACCAAATCGGTTATATAATACGTTCATTTCTCTTTCACTTAATTTAGCAGCAGCAGATAATCTCTTTATCATTCTCCGAATAGAACTTCTTTGTGACATTGCATCTGTTTCTGCATGAGGATCTTTAATCTGAACACCTAAGGTATCTCCTTCCTCTTCACCAATTTGCTGTTCGAGTGAAACGACATCTTTTTTTGACATTAATGCTTTTTCAATTCTCTCTGGATTAACTTCTAACTTTTTTGCTATCTCTTGAAGTGTTGGTTCCCTGCCCAATTCATGGAATAAACTGCGTTTAGTTCTTTGTATAGCACGTATATGTTCAAGCATATGAATCGGAACTCTAATGGTGCGTTCAGTGTTGCCTATTCCTCTGGTGATTGCCTGTCTAATCCACCACGTAGCATAGGTTGAAAATTTATACCCACGTTCATAATTAAATCTATACGCAGCTGTTTCCAATCCTTCACTTCCATAAGCAATACAATCAAGAAATTGTGTATGAGTTCTCTGATATTTTTTAGCAATAGAAACAACTAACCTGAGATTTGCTTCTGCAATGTATCTTTTCTGATCAATAATCTCAGTAAATTTTCCTTCTAATGTCTCAAGTTGTTCGCCAGTAATACCTATTGGTTTTACTAGGGGCAATGGATCAAGATCATCAGCATCAGATTGAGAATCTACAGCTATTTGAGCATTTTTTATTTCAGTTTCAACTCTTTGACGATAATAAGCTGATAATTGTTCATAACCATTGCCTAAAGAAGAACGCACTATTTTTTTAAATAGTTGATTATGCTGTTCAAAAGCAGGTTCTTCTCCTTGCATTAATTGCTGGTATTCTGCATGTGCTTGATCAACAACGCTAGATAATTCCTTGCGTGCGCTATTGTGCGCAGCTTTATGAACTTCACCATCAGCATCAACAATATCTGAACTAACATAGGTTTTCCAGAACTCAAAAAATTCTCCTGGATTAAGGGTATAAGCATAAACTAAAAAGTCAGTTCTTAACTTATCAAACTCTTTAAATTCTTCAACTTCTTCTTCTCGAGTAAATAATCTTCCGTTTCTTAATTGTTTCATAACAAGTGAAATAATGGGATTACTGCGTTTTCGATCTTTTAGAATCCTCTGCGTTACTTCTTCATCATCTTCATTCGCAGTATCTGTTGCTGTACGAGTACTACGTTCTCCGATAGATGGTTTAGGTTTATAATCTTGGACAACCTTTGATTTAGTTTGAAGAGCTCTTTCTGCAACAATTGGAATATATGAATGATGTATAACTTCTTCTAAAACGTAAAGTGGTGGTGGAATACTATGAACAGAAAAAGGAAGTTTTCCATTATAGTTTCCATTATTGGATGGTTGCTGCTTTTGTTGTTGTTCAAGTTCAGCAAGTTGTGTTTCAAGTATTGCTTTATCTACATCAAGGAATTTTGCTAAGGTTGAAACAAGCACTCCGTTATCTTCCCATGAATTCTTTTGCTGACCACTTAATGCCGGATGTTCTCTCCTCATATAAACTGCAACAAGACTGCCAAGATATTCTCCTTTCCTATTTCTTACTAAGTTTCTATCAAAACGCATTTGTTCAGCAAATAATCCTAATTCGTGCAGTTGATCAGCAGTATATATTGCATACGGATTAAGTTTTGATAAACCATTTCTTACTTTATCTGAATCGAGAAGCATAACTAAGGGAACGTTGTTTGCATAAGGATGATTTGCGAGGGTTGTCATGGGAGTGTTTTATTTCATTAAATTAAGTGGAATTACTCTTATGCGAAAATCTTCCACTACACAAAATGAACTTTTAAATGGTACTTTCATCTGCAAGAAACAAAAATCTGCACCTCATTTCATAAAGGATATACTGATTCTAAAGTAATAGTATGTGCTGAATATTCTAATGCTGCAAGTATATCTTCTTTTTTTAATTGAGGATAATTTTTTAAAATTTGTTCAAAAGTCCATCCTTGGACAAGCAGGTCTAAGATAAAGCTCACACTAATTCTTGTTCCTTTAATAATTGGTTTACCAACAACAATGTTAGGATTTAGGTCTATACGTTTGCTCAATTTTGTTGTCATAATATAATATTAATATGTATCATTTATTTAAATTTTGTTATTAAAATTCATACATTACTTATTATAACTAGATATGATAATTATTACTAACCACCGGAAGAGTTAAATATACCCTGTTTACATGATTAACTATGGAAACAGTTTCATATCCTTTAAGAATACCGCAAGAGGTATTAGTGCTAGCAAAATAAAAATATGCCTATGGCACTGAAAGATTATACTTCTCAGCAACATTCTTGCCTTCTTTCAAAGCATCAACAACTAGGTTATAAGCCTCTCTAAAACGCTGCCGTACTTTAGTTGCAGGTTTTTTATGTTCATCAGGTTTAAAATAATCACGTTGAATGAGAGTACTAATATCAGTTTCTGATCTACTAAACATTATTGATAGTTCATTAAGTCCGTATATCTTTCTCTGACTTGTATCTTTTCCATTAATAAAATTACAAGCAAACAGAAATAAAATGTCTTCTGCACAAAACCAATATCCTCCCCAAACACGAAAGTAGTCCTGATGTTTCTTTCTTGCTTGTGCTAAAGCACCAATAGTTTTTCGTAAACAACTGGTAACTAACCTCTCAGAGAGTCGATCATCAAAGGTATATTGACTACTACCCTTATTTGGAAATTTGATTTTTCCACTTTTTGGATCATAAAGTCCTTCTTTAATCAGTCTCTCTTCTATCCCTAATGCTAAATACAAGGTGGGATTTGTTTCTAAAATAGTTTTGGTATCACGACCTCTACCTTTTCTATATTCTGCATCTTGGGTAAGCTTTAATTCTAACATACCATTTTTATATTCAACATGAAGAACTTTTGTTGCAGGATCTAATCCTACAACTTTAAGAAGATCTTGCTCAGTTATTGGTGTAGAACAATGTCTATTAATAGCATCTACAAGACGATCAGATAAAACATAACCAAATACTTTGCCGCTAACATAATCTGCTCCTCTTATTAAATTTCCTCTGAGATCGCCAGTTTTTAGAGAATATGGTCCACAAAATTCTGCAACCTTTTTACCATTTAACAAAGGCATTTCTCCCAATAACTGAGTTTCTTTTATTACTCTTTTTATTAATGCAGTATCAGCTATTTCAGGCAATGCTCTTTTAGGTTTATTTAATGAAGCGCGTTGAGCTGCATACGCTAATCCTCCTTCAGTTAAGAGAAAAAAATTGAATTGCTCACCATTTGCGTCTAATTCAAACTCTTTTCTTGCCATTCCTCGACCAGTCATTTCCATGAGAAGTTTAAACACACCTCTCTCATAATAATCTATACCTCTTTTTTGTAAAAGATCGTAGAGAGTTCCAGCAGTATAAATACCAAATCTTACAACATCAGTAATAGTAGTATCTAGCGTAGGAGATGATGATTCTGGAGGTGAAACAAGGGGAAGCAGAGGAGAAACACTTGTAACTCTCTTGGATGTACCAACAAGTTCTGTAATAACACTCTCAGGGATAGCATATCTTAATCTTGGATCATCAGGCAGGCAACCAACACGCTGTGTTAAAGGATGATCTAACACTCCCACTATTTGCTCATCATCTAATCCTTTTGTTCGTAAATCATCCACACAATAAAGTGTTGCTGGTTTGCCATCGGCAGAAAGTATCTGTATTAATGGAACTCCAGTGATATTTCCAGTTTCAGGTAAAGGCTGTACTTTAACAGAAGCGATCATCATATGCAGTTTTGCTGCCTCCATCAAATAAGCGCTAGTTCTTACGACTTCTTCCAATTGGGCTGCTCGTTCTTCAGTGCCATTAGTGGATAATACATGATGAGCAACACCTAAATTTTTGACAACTACTTCATATTCAGCTTGATAAACATTAATATCATCAGAAGGGTGATTAATAAAATGCTGAGCTCTTTCCAATGCTTCGGTAATAAAATCAGATTGAGCTCTGTTTGTTGTTTCTGCAAGAACTGCTTCAAGGTCACTCATTGAGATAGAAAATCAGTTATTATTTATAAACGTAATGAGTTGTTTTTGACAACTCATTAATAACAAAATATATAAACCATTTTACTAAGAAATAGCTATGGTTCAGAAAACGCTTCAGCAGTTAAAGCTACCTCTATTAGTTTTTCTTATCATCATTATTATTGGATCTGTTTTATTAACCGTTACGTATCTTGAAACTAAGCAAAAAAAGCCAGATATTCTGAAACTCCAAAAAAATACGCAGTCTCAGCGTGGTGTTGTCAGTGAAGTTTCAGAAGATGCTATTGGGATTGATCCTGAAGCATATTTAACAACATGGAATTTTAATAATCTTCCAGAACAAGAACGGAAAAAATATTATCGCGAGACAAAGCAGGAAGATGGATCATTATTGCGTGAATATTGGATACATGCTGAAGATAAAGAAATAGAAATTGCTCCTGGTGTTTTCTTTCCAGCATGGACATACAATGGTCAAGTTCCTGGTCCTAGCATTCGAGCAACTGAAGGTGATAAAATTAAAATTTATTTTACTAATCGAGGAACTAAGCCGCATAGCTTACATTTTCATGGTTTTCATGATCCAAGTATGGATGGTTCAATGCCAGAACAAGTAGTGCTTCCTGGACAATCCTTTACTTATGAATTTACTGCTGAACCATTTGGCGTGCATTTATATCATTGCCATGGATTTCCTGTAGCGCAGCATATTCACAAAGGATTGTATGGTGTTTATATTGTTGATCCAAAACCAGAAAAAGATACTCGTCCAAAGCCAGACCAAGAATTGATTATGCTGATGAATGGTTTTGATACTAATTTTGATGAAGAGAACGAAGTATATGCAGTGAATAGTATTGCATTTTATTATGACCAACATCCTATTAACCTTAAAGCAAATGAACTGGTAAGAATTTATCTGGTTAATATGCTTGAATTTGATCAGATTAATTCATTTCATGTTCATGCAAACTTTTTTGATGAATACAAAACAGGAACAAAATTAACTCCAGACACATTTACTGATATAACTGTTCTTGGTCAAGGTGAACGGTCAATAATTGACATGACTTTCAGATATCCTGGAAGGTATATGTTTCATGCCCATAAAACAGAGTTTGCAGAAAAAGGATGGATGGGGCATTTTGAGGTAATAGATGAAAAAACAAAAAAAACAGATATTGAAATGCACTAACATTAAAGAATGCTTTAAGCTTGGAGAACAAGCATTGCTCCCCATAATTTTATTAGTAATTTTTCTCTTTGTATTTATGAAATTTGGACCGTTAGGTGTGTTCAAAGGTGATATGCCCCCACTGGAAAAAATCCTTATCCAGCGTGTTATCTTTACTCCAGAAGAAATGAAACTGCTGATATTTAACGACGGTCCAGAACCAGTCACTATCAGTCAAGTGATGATCAATGATGTGTATTGGAAATTTGATATCATTCATAATGTAGATTTATCTGCATTATCTTCTCAAACGTTGAAACCATTAGACAAAGCAGTTATTGTTGTTAATTATCCATGGGTTGAAGGTGATACTGAACATATTACGCTGGTTTCAAGCACTGGTGTCACGTTTGACAAAGAAGTAGCAGTTGCTTTTCTCAGTCCACATTTTAGCAGATTATATCTTGACAGTTTTATATTGCTTGGTTTGTATATTGGTGTGATTCCAGTTTTTTTAGGATTATTATGGTTTCCATTTTTGCGAAATTTATCAAGAAAATGGTTTACCTTTTTGATCTCGTTAAGTATAGGTATTTTGGTATTTCTTGGATTTGATGCATTAGGAGAAGCGCTGATATTAATTTCTGAAATTCCAGAAGCAATGAATGGTATTGGTATCGTCATCATTGGATTTATCGGCGCAGTTCTTGTTTTAGGTGGTGTAAGCTACATTACCATATATCACCAAACAAAAAAATCATATCATGCTTCATTATGTCTTGGTTATTTAATTGCTCTCGGCATTGGCATTCACAATCTTGGTGAAGGATTGGCAGTTGGCAGCGCCTATGCTTTAGGGGAGATTGCTCTCGGCAGTTTACTGGTTATTGGGTTTATGATACATAACATTACTGAGGGCATTCCTATAATATCTCCTTTAACTAAAAAATCAGGCAAGATTCCGAATTTATTAACACATTTAATTATGATGGGTCTTATTGCAGGCGGCCCAACTATTATTGGCACCCTGATTGGCGGATTTTCTTATTCAGTTGCTTTGAGCGCATTCTTCCTAGCATTTGGCGCAGGTTCGATATTTACCGTAGTGTTTGATATACTTCAAAGCCTGAAAACAACAACTAATGCTGAAAACTCGTGGAAATCGGTCTGCACCGTAGAAAACATTATTGGGTTTATTATTGGCTTATTAGTAATGTATGTGACAGGATTTATGGTTGTTGGATGAAAGTAACTTAGAATTTTTTATAGCCAAATAACTTATTATATTCCTAACTACATTGTTTACACTTCCAAACTATCTTCTAACATTTTTTTAAGATGTTCAGGTTCAGAATAAATCCATTGTACTCCTTTAGGTCCATACATTATTTTTCCACTTTTCCATAAATATTCCAAAATAATAATTAATGTTTGATGCATAACTTGTTTGGATAATTTTTTTTTAATTTCTGAAATTTTTAAAGGAATATCTCTATGTTCTTTAAGAAAATCCTCTACCATTAAAACAGTTGTAAGATTAGGGTATCTTTTAATAGGAGGTTCTTCTTCTATTATTTCACTTTTTGTTATTTTTAGTTTTTTAGTGTTCATTTTATATCAATTGATATTTATTAAGTATTAATATATAAATGTTTCTATCCCAAGTTGATGGTTTGCTTTGGGGGGAACAAATGCAATAGTTACTACTCAAGAGTTTATAAAAATTTATAAATGAAATTAACTTTTTGTTTTTAAAATGGTCAAGCAAGCATATTTGAATACTAATATCAGGTCTGTTGTTCAAGATCCTGTTGATAAACATCATGGAATTAGATATGAAAGAGATTTAGTGGTAGTTAAATACAATAGTGGGAGATCTCATACCTTAAATACTTCTTCAGGGGAATTAATACTTGGTGATTTTCAGGACGAGTATCCAGTTGTTATTGCACTTGTTGGTTATGGAGTTTTTAAAGCGAAAAAATTTGCTCCAAGAGTAGCTCCACAAAAAGATGAATTTGATTCTTTTCCTACAATGTTTGAATTAGAACGAATAACAACAGAACCTATTTCCATTAATGGACTTGTAAAATTAGTTTCAGATTGGACTGTTGCTATTAAAGATGATTATTTTGAAGAACAAGAAAGACTTGTTCATAGATTAATGGTAGCTTACCAAGAAGCAGTAGGTAGTTCACCTTTGAAAAAGCCTGTGTTAGAAGGAGTTTATGAGGCAATGAGAAAAAAAAACAATAGTTTACTTGAAGTAATTGCAGATCCTAACACAGAAGATGTAATAAGAAGGATTCGTCAGGGTTTAATTTATGAAAGAAAAGACTTTGAAGCTGCCTTTGGCAACCAATTGTTTAACCGATTAAGACAAGAACATGGAGAACCACAATATCATAATTAATCATGTTTTTCAAATATATTTCACTCTTTTCAATGTGACAAAACTAATCTCTCCTACATCTTCTCGATGAACTTCTTTCCATTGTTGTCCATCCCATTTTGGAAAATAAGTATCCCCTTCGACATTTTTATGAACCAAGGTTAATTCCATAGTATCTGCAATATTTAATCCTTGCTGGTAAACTTGCGCTCCGCCAATAATAAATAATTTCTTTGCATGAAATTGATGCTCAGCTAAAATAATCGCTTTGGTTAATGATTCAACTGGATAGCATCCCTGCAATGTTAATGGTTCATATTGCGATAAATCTCTGGTAAGAACAATATTTTTTCGATTTGGCAATGGCTTTCCAATGCTTTCATAGGTTTTCCTTCCCATAACTACCGGATGTCCTATTGTCAATGCTTTAAAATGCTGAAAATCTTCTTTGTAATGCCACGGCAACCTATTATTTTTGCCAATAACAAAGTTTTCAGCAAGTGCAGCAATGATGATAATTTCCATAAGGTCACCGTTGTTTTAGTTCAGGTATTTATTTTTTTGTATTTTCCTTTGTTTTTATTTCTTGGATTACACGTATTAAATATTCTTTTAAGGTATGAAAAAATAGCTTTAAATCTTGCGGTTCTTGCTGAAGAAGAATATTCTCTTGAAAGTCTTTAAACGCTTTCAACACATGTTCATTTTCAAGAAGATTATTCCTGTATTTTTCATAGTTTAACATAAACATTGTTTTTTCAATGATATTTACCTTGTAATTATTAATTTTTTCTCCAAGAAATCTTAGTATAAAATATAGATCAACAAAATCCCTTTCTTTAACAGCCTGCCGTGTTAGTATAGCCCTTGCTTTTTCTAAGAGAATTTCATGGAGATCATAGCATAGTACCTTTATAGTTGTGTTAAAAGAACTCATTTCCTGAGGAAAGAGAAATAACAATTCTTTTTTATTTTTTTCTGAAAGTAGGTGGAGCAGTGAAATTGCATTTTTTGATTTAAAAGGATACTTAAAAACTTCAACAAAATTAATTTGTATTTTTATAAACATTTCTCTTTGTAATTCAACCGAAATATACCATAATTTAAAGGTAACAAACTTATTGCTTCCGCCAAATTCATGATACTTATTATTTTTTTTATCAATGTTGTAATCAAATGACAGCTTCTTGCATTTGTCATCGAGCAATGTTGTTAGGATGTCTATTTCTTTAGATAATAATTTTCTGATATTCTTCTCGGTTTTCTTTTCAAATAGATCTTGCGCTATAAAACTAAAATCTAAATCTTCAGAAAATCTATAATATCCCAGATAGCATTTAGTTAGGCATGTTCCACCTTTGAAGACATAGTTTTTTTTAAAATAGTCATCCCTCATCAACTCTGTTAGAAGAAGATGTAACAAAAGGTCTTTTTCTAAGAGTTCTTTTCTTATATTTCCAAGCTTTTCACCAATATTATCAATGAAATCTTTTGGAATCATATGGTTGCAAGACCTCTTTTATAACAACTGATACTGTCGTTGGGTAAAAAAGCAGGTATTTTTTAATTTTCTTCTTAGAACACAAATGAAGATATTCTTTAACTTTATTTTTAATAATAAGGTTATTTAATCCACGATTTTTATCTAAATAAATCATATCTAAAATTGTTTTTTCAGGGTCGGAATAAGGGAGAGTTGTTTTTGATATACCAAACCCAAACAAACTTGATTTTATTTTAATAAATTTGATTTTGTGATCCATGATGGTTATAGGTTTAGACCTAAACAAACTATCACTTACAATATAATCAACCGTGAAATATTCATGAGTAACATTGTTCAATTTTAATGCAGTTTCAAGTCCAAAATACCAGTGTTTTACTCCTTTTAGTTCAAGTGCAGCTTTTAAAACTCCATAAAGCGTAATATCTATTTTTTTCAGTTTTCGCTCTTCAAACGAATTCAGGTAAAATATTCCCTTCAAGATCCGAATAACATATCTATTCCTCAGCAAGTACTTTATAGTAGATAAATAATCAATCTTTAGTTCTTTACAATAGTTCTTCAGGGTATCAGCTGCGATAACCTTGTTTTTCTCAGCTACAAGTTTCCTTATTAAAAGTGTTAGTTTCATTTTATATCATAAAGATACATATTATGACACTTTGTAATATATAAATGTATCGGGAAAAATTAAGTATTAAGCCTTATTTTCCTATCAAACAGCAATCGGCAATTTTATCGCAGGATGAGGATCATAATTCAATAATTCAAAATCTTCAAATTTTAATTCCCAAAATGGTTTGCTGGCAATCTTCAATTGCGGCAGAGATTTTGGTGTTCGCAACAACTGTTCTTTTGCGCCATCAAGATGATTAACATAAATATGGCAGTCATTAATATAATGGCTGAATTGCCCAAGCTGCAATCCGCATTCCTGTGCTAACATTTGCGTTAACGCAGCATAGCTTGCCATGTTAAAAGGAATCCCTAACATTAAATCTCCTGAACGTTGTGTGAGATGGCAGTTTAATTTTTTATCATTAGTCACATGAAACATAAACATGGTGTGGCAGGCAGAAGGCATAACTGTTTTTTTAGGATCATTATCTTGACGATAAAAATCTGCAGGATTCCATGCAGAAACAACCATGCGCCTGTTAAAAGGGTTTGTTTTCAAATCATCAATTATTTTTTGAATTTGATTAATATGATTGCAAGTAATTTCCCCCGTGTGAGGATCTTTTACATACTGTTCCCACTTAACCCATTGATAACCATAGGTTTGCCCTAATTCCCAGTTTTTTTCTTCTGATGCCCACGCATTCCAGATTTTAGTTTTTTCTTTTAAATCTTTAATATGAGTAACTCCTGATAAAAACCATAATAACTCATGGATAATAGAATTAAAAAATACTTTTTTAGTGGTTAATAAAGGATAGCCTTTTGCAAGATCGATTTTATAATGAGCGCCGAAATACGAAACAGTATCAGTGCCTGTTCTGTTGCTTCGCTGTTCTCCCTCTGCTAACACCTTTTTAATCAAATCCAAATAAACTTGCATAGAAAATGGCAGTAAGAACTGTTTTATAAAGATTATTGAAATGAAAAATGAAATAATCTAGTCTCCTCTTAAAGTTAACCTTGTTATAACTCCATCATCGCCAATTTCAATATCAAAATCTCTCCTCGAATTATTTCTTAAATTGAATAGAATTTGGTCTGCTAAATGTTCGCGACAACTATCATCGAAACCACTTGGAGGAAGATCGTATGCTCGTAGGTAATTAGATCGTTGAAGAGGTGGTAAATAATAGGTAACACCACCTGCCTTAATCTCCTCATATCTATTACTATTATTATGATCATTACCTCGAGTTTGCTGTTTATTAAGATCAGATACTTCGATTCCTGCTCTTTTAATTCCCAAAAAATCACAGATTATTTCATAACGTGAAACACGATGAGGGCTATGAAAACAATCAACTCCTCGAATCTTTGCAACCCATTTTATTATACAACTTTGTTTTACTTCAGGATGAACACGTGCTAATTCAGCAATATTAACAGAACCATAATCCTGTTTTCGTCGAACTGCATCATTATGAACTTCATAAAAAAGTGGTAAAGGATCAGGAGGAACTTGTTTATCTGCAAAATATTCTTCAAATATTTCTAAAGCCGTAGTATCAGAAATCACACCGCTCTGATATAAATAGTTTAAATCAACAAGCCCTTTTATTTCCATTTTAGTTCCATCACTTGATAATGAGGGATACACTTTTAGTTTAGATAAAGCAAGAACTAATCCGATATATATTACTTCACTACTACTGGTTATAGTATAAATCATTACTCCATCATCTTTCCTCGCTTGTGGCATTATTTCAGAATGATCTAAAAATCCTTGAAGAAATGCCCTTGCTTCAGGAACAGTAGTAATATAGTCTCGTAACGATGTTCTTTGTAAGCCACGAACCAGTCTCACAAGACCAGCATTATGAATAACAACTCTTTCACCTTTAACAGGTGGTTTATAACCTGAAATTGTTTTAACTGCATCAACCAATCTTTTTCTTATCGGTGGAGATGGATGTTCTCTGGATAAACTCGCTTGTGTTTCTTCAGAGGGTGCATGATTTGAAACAACGCCTAAAACATAAGCAAACGCACTACGCTGTTCTCTTGTTGTTGGGAGATATGACCGTGCATAATAGGTTAATTTCATGGGAAAACAACCATTTCTCCACGTAATTACGGTTGGCAAGTGAAGTTGGTATGTTTTACTGATAACTCCTGGCCTAACAACGCTCCCTCGTGCAGCTAAATATCCAAGATAGATTCTTCTTACAAGATCTTGAAGTCTAAGTATTTGAGATCTTTCTCTGTAACATTCATTATCACGAACATTTTGAAGAAGCTGATCTAAACTAAGACCCTGTAAAGGTGTGCCTTTTAATGGTATTGCTGCTGCATTACTTAATCCATCCATGAACACAAGAAACTCAACTGCTCTTTTAAATATTACTATTAACAAATAGTGAAATTATCTCCTACCAGAACCATTTTGATTTGGTGTAATTGAGATTACTCTGCAACTTTTTGGATCATACTTTATGTTAATATCACATTGTTTATCACCTTGTAAACAACGTTCAAGTTCTTCTCGAAGATGGTATGCTTCATTAATATCCATCATATCTTTATCTGAAACATCATAAGTTTTCAAGTATTGCTGTTGTGCATGTCTTGGCACAACAAATAATCTTCCATCTTCAACAGGAATAAACAATTTTTCATTTCTAAAAACTGGCTGTTCAGTTTCATAAACATGAGGAAATTTCAACCATGCTAAAGCTTCTAAGTAACTATCAACACCTCGTGGTTCTTTTTTCTTATAACTTCTATTTCCTGTGATATCACAAACCCATGAATTTAAGGTAACACGATCAACACCAAACTGTTTTCTTAATTGAGGAAAGTCAATAGCTTCACCCTTTTGCTTTCTTCTTCGAACAATCCTTCGTACATGATAATAAGTATCAACATCATAAGTTGCTGGTTTAGCTGTTTCTAAAAATGCATTAAGATGTTTTCTCTGTTGAGTTTTGGCAACAATTTTTAGTTGATATAATCTTTCAAGATCTCGATAACGTTCAACAACAACTCTGTATCCATTTTCAATTATGGGGTAAACATCTAATTCAAAAAATGCGGTTATAAGAAAATCAATACCGATATCATCTTCTGACTGCAGTGAAATTCTCATGCTTGTTTTTCTTTTGAGGGGTATAACCGGCGCTGCATCAAAATAGCCTTTAAGAAATGCAATTCGTTCCTCGTCTGAAGCAACATACTTTTCAAAATTGCATTCAAGTTGACAGGTAACAGCTCTTACGAACATAGGATCAAATGTTTCTCGAGTGTTACGGTCTTTTGCTGGTGGTTTTCCTCTTATTGCAGCGAATGCTTTGCTAAACCTTTCAGCAGCTCTTGTATCATGAAATGTACGCTTGATACTTTCAACAGGATACTGTAAGCTGTTTATTCCAGGGCTTATAAGATGCTGTATGCCAGCATGTTTATAGCAAAAGCTTCCTAAAAGATAAGCAAATGAAATCCTTTCCTCATCTGTTGTTGGTATATAAGGTCGTTGATACTTTCTTAATATTCTTGGGATTATTCTTCTAGCTCGCCACGATTCTACTGTTGATTGAGAAAGTCCATAACCCTGTGCAATTTCACGAACTATTCTTTTTCTTGTATAAATCTCAACTGCTGCATGATACATCCTTTCTACTTCTTCTTTTATCCTAATAACTTCTTCAGTATCTTGATTCCAGCAGTTATTGATTTCCACATTTCTTAATAACTGATCAAGCGACATGCCTTCCAGAGATGTGCCATGAAGCAGCTCTGTTTGATCTAAGCTTAATGCTATTGACATAACAGAGGGAAATAGAGATGCTTTTTTAAATTATTATAATTAAATTATTACAATAATCCTTTTTCAATCAATTCTTTTTTCTTTACTTCCCGCCTCATATGGCCATATTTATCTTCAGGAGAATATTTTGCTGGCTTTGGAGAAACGGCTTTTCCACCGCAAGAACAATGTTCATTCATCGTATATTTCTGACAACCGATGCATTTCAGAATATGTTTTGCCATACCATCACTTTTCATCACTTTTTTTCTGTACGGGCAAAAGAAAAGATGCCTTGGATCTTTTTCATAAGCGCTTCAATAGTATCAAGACATTTTTTTAATCCAGCTTCAGCAGTTTTATAATCTTCAGCAGTAATGCTGATATGGTAGGTTCCTGCTCCTAAATATTTAATCAAGAGATGTTCCCCACCAGCTTTTTGTCCTTGAAGCAAAGCATCTTTAATTACTTCGACACCAGTATCAGCATAGCTTTTTAACTGCAGTCTTCCCTGCAATAATACTTCAGGAGGCTTTATTCGCTGGCTAATAAGTTTAGCAAGCTTTTCAGCAATATCAGGCGCTAATCCTAATCCAGTTAATGATGTTTCATTGCGGGAAACCTCTTGAAAACAAGGATGCAGCATATCATATTTTTGAAATATTTTATCAGTAATCTCATCATATAATTTTCTGACCTCTTTTTTGAGTTCTCGGGCAAGCATTTCAATAATTTTTTCAGCAATTGCTTCTTGTTTTAATTGATTAACTTTGGTTCGCTGCTGGCCTTCAGAAACTCTTCTTAAGGATAAATCAATATGCCCACGTTCTCGGTCAACGCGCAAAACAACGCAGACAATTTTTTTTCCTTCTTTAACAAAATCGCGGATATTTCTAATTCTTCCTGGCGCAATTTCACTGATGTGAATCATACCAGATTTATTATCATATTCATCCAAATTAGCAAAGACAGCATTATACTGAATCTTCGTAACAGTGCACATAACTAATTCAGATTCTTCTGGTATGCCTGCTTTTCGATATAACATTTATTCTAAAACCTCTAAAACACGCGCTTTAATCCGTGACTTGCCGCCTGTTGGCTCAACAAGCACTTTCTCACAAACTAAGCAAATAACTTTGTTAGAACTCTTGCCAAACGTAATCTGCTCGTTTTTACATTTAGGACACCTAACTTTGATGAATTTACTCTTTGGTTCTTTAATTGCTCTCATATGATAACCTCCCTATTCACCTATCGTTTTATTGTATAATCCCCTATAAATACCTTGAAAAGCCCATTCTTTTTAAAGCTTTTCGATTAATTTTGGTGAATAAATGTCTATTGGTACTGTTTTATTCTATCTATTATTTCTTGTTTTATTTCAGTATTTTTATATATCTTTTCAATCTCATCAAAATTTCCACATTCTTTTGGATGAAGAAAACAATCTATCAGCAATTTTTCATTGTCAGCAATAAAAACTTCTCCTTCATCAGTGTTTTCTTTTTTATAGCCAAAAAAATATTTCATAGGTACAAATTTAATAGTATACTGTTCGAACACAATATTTTTTACTCTTCTTGTTGTTGCGATCTGAATCGTGTTTAAAATTTGTTCTGTATATCCTAAATAAGAGGATGCTGACCAGAATGAGATATAACAAGGATACGTAATATTGCTTCCTATGACAAAAATATTTGTTTTTGCAGTATAAGCATTTCTGGTGATTTGCTTGATAACTCCATTGTACTAAATTAAAAATTTAGTAAGTCCAACTCAGTAGCCACTTCAACCGAGTAACAAAAGGCACATAATTTTAGCATGTTAATCACTAATTAGTAGTCATATAACAATAATCTTTATAAATTATAAGTGATTTCCCATTCCTATGGTGGTTGATAGTAGAGATGGTACTCTAGAAGATGGCACTTTAGAACACGTGATTGATGCTGTTATTAGTGGTCATTCTGAACAAGGTTATCCTGGGTATGAGGTTGATATTGCTAAAGAACTTGATGCTCCACGATATGCTTATAGTGGTAAAAATCAAGATGCTTTCCGTGCTTTTTTCATACGTGATGGAGAAGGAAGAATTAAATATAATATAGGTATGGTTGCAGATGGTGTAAGTCATGGAGGTTTTGGAGAAATAGCAGCCAATCTTGCAATAGGTATTGTTTCAGAATATTTAGCAAATAAATTATCAGATACTAGTAAAGGTACTGAACCTATTGCTGTTGATGCTTCTAAAGCACAACTTGAACAATATATTAGAGAAGCAATGGATGTTGCTAACGAAGTGATTAGAAAAGTAAGGGAAGATTTACTTACCAACAAAACTATTACTGCTCAAAATGAAACTCTTGATATTCTTCTGGATGCACGTAAGTCTTATTTTGAAGCTTCACAAGATATAGTTAGAACTATTGTTGGAAGTGTAAAAACAGAAGTTGTTAAATCAAGAATTGTAGAACTGGGAAAAGATAAAGAGTTTACTCTAAGTAAGGATATAACTGTCAAAGGCAAAACCTACTTTAAAGCAGGGGATAAAGTAATCAATCCAGAGGATAAACGATTATCAACAGGATTTGATGTTGTTGTTGAAAGATATGATCATGAAAAAGGAGAAGTTGATACTGTTATTGGTCATACTGGCGATACAAGAACCTATCTCTGCACTAAGGATGTTGCAGGAACTACAGATGTGCGACAACTAACAACAGATATTACTTTTGGAACATATTGTAATGATTCACGCTTAGCAAAAGATAAGGGTGTGGTCATTTCAGGACTTGGCCATCATGATGATCTTTTAAAACCTTATGCATGGGAAACACATGATGGTAAACCTGTTATTGTAAAGTCAGATGATAGAAGAGAAGATGTTCCTGTTCGTTTCACTCATCCTAAATATGAAGTAGGTTCTCGAACAGATAAACTTGTTATTGATCTTGAACGGCTTGTTGTTGTTTGTTCAGATGGTGTTTATAACAAAAATAAAGCGTCATTAAATGCAGATGGAACATTTAAAATTCCGTTCCTTGAAAAAGAGGTAATTTCTGATGGTACAGAATCAAATCCATCACCTCGTGAACGCGCTGCTTCAATAGCAACAGAAATAGTTGAAGCAAAACGTGCAGAGAGAACAGTAAAACCAATCACTCCAGAACATGGGAAAGGAGAACTTAAAGGTAAGTATTATTTAGATGACACAACAGCTGTTGTAATAAGAAGCAGATTACACCCAGCAGAAACAATTCATAGTCACACCGGTTCAGACGCAACTCCACCAAAAGGAACACCAGCTTTTGATGATAGAACAGTAATTGGTTATTCATTAAGAGTAGTTGAACCAACCACAGGTAATACCTTGAGAAATTTGGAAGGTGCAGAAATAAAAGGATTTTATACGTTGGATGATTTAACAAAGCGAGGCGTTGAAAAAGCAGTATTTATAGGGAGAAAAGAGGACAAATGCCATATTGTAATTCCTGACCAGAGAATTTCAGGTGTTCATGCTAAAATATATGCAGATCGTGCAACAGGAAAGGTTTTTTTAGAAGATGCTGGCAGTAAAAATGGAACTTTTCTTGAAACTGATCTTGAACATAAACTAACGCAACCAGTAGAAGTATCAAAAGCCACCACTTTTGTTCTTAGTTATTTTGTCAAAGATGGTACAGCAGAAAAAGCATGCAAACTAGAAGTAACACCAGTTTATGAAGATGAAATCCAAGTAGTTGGCTATAGAGTTATCGTAACAAATTCTGATACAGGAGTTGTGGTGAGAGAAGCTAAATACAGTGTAAATTTAATGCATTCAGGTATAAGAATTGGAAACAAAGAATTTAGAGACATTTGTTTAGAACAACTTGTTGCAGAAGATCATGGATTTCTTCAAGTAAGTGGAAGTGGCTGTAGTGTTATATTCAGAATAGAAGGAAACGCAGAAACATATCGAGTAAATGATGATCTTCAACCAGTCCGGGACAAAAAACTTAGTGGAAGACAAAATCTGCAATTAGGACAATATCTTAATTTAGAGGGGAGATTCAATGTCCGTGTTGTTCCTGAATATGGGATTCCTGAACATGAAATCGAAGTAGAACTAGAAGTTGTTGAAGAAGGAGCATCAGAAACTCCGCCAGTATTACCGAATGCAACTCAGCCTCAACGCAGACAACTAGGTGACATAGCTGGACTTGAAGAACCAAGACAAGTTCTCATAGCAGGTCCAGTTGTTGATTTAAGAACAGATGACGACAGAAGAAGTCGTAGGGTAGAAGGTGGCGCTGATGGTGTATATTTAGCTAGTGATGTTATAGAAGATCTAAGCAGAACACGAACTGATATTCGATTAGCTGACGCACAACAAAAAAAAACTCCTGATCCAACAAAAGATGTAAATGCTTCTGTAGGTACAGTCGAAATATATACAAATGTTCCAGTAGATAAAGTTCACGAAATAGTTAGCAAAAGATATACAACTGTTCCAGTAGGTACAGTCGAAAAAGAACCATTTTATCAAACACATCCAATTGCTACAGCAGTTGCTATTGGTGTAGCTGCAATAAGTGGTATGGTGTATGCAATAGCAACTAGAGATACTACTTTAGCTGACCGTTTAAATGAATCAGTCGTTGAATCAAGACACATAAGAGATGCTGAAACTGAATCAGAAAGAGAAGGAGCAGGATTAGAACAAACAGCTGCATCGTACTCTCCTCAATCTGAACCACGAGCAATGGATCTTGAAACAGCCCAAGCTCGAAGAGAACCAGATAATAATCCTTATGCTGCTGAAACAGTTGACGGAGTTTCATTGACACCTGTTCGTGTTGGTGATAGATTATTTTACCTAGCTGCTCCTCAGAAAGAAGGGTTAACCGTAGATGCACTAGTTAAAGCTTATAACTCCGGAAAAGGCGATGTATGCCAACCAGTAGGTGCTGATAGCATGGGAATATTAAGTAGTGATGGAAAAGTATATCATCTTCAATCAGGAAACATTGGAAACGTTGGAAAGTCTGAAGTTTTAAAAGATGCAAGATATATAGGTGAATGTAGAACTCTTGTTAAATGAATTATTTTTTAGCAAATTCAATCCCTGGTAATTTTTCAAATTCTTTATCACCAGTGACAAAAATAAGATTATGCTGTCGAGCAAATATATAACCAATTGCGTCAAAAAAAGAAAGATTTTTTTTACGATATTTAAATCTAAAATCAGCTGCTTTGATCAACAAAGAAATAGTCACGGGTTTTGAATAGGGCTGTAGTTTTTTAAACCAGTATTCTGCTAGGTGATATTGATTATCTTTTACTTCTTTCAATAAGACATAATAAAACTCTGTAAGGGTAAGGTCATTTATAATAAAATCTTCATCTAAATATTGACTAAACTTATGATTACAATGAGCAATTTCAACAAGTGCATAGGTATCAAGATACTTCATTTTAACCACTTTCCTGCTAAATCTTTTCTTGCTTCTTTAATGAGCGCTTCTGTTGATTTTGTGAACTTTAATGCTCCATAAAGTTCTCTGAGAACTGTTCCTTTTTTTTCTACTGCAAGGTTAAGCTCATCACCTGGTTTTATATTTTGCTGCCGAACAACTGAACTGGGTAGAACAACTGCTACTGAGTTCCCCCATTTTTTCGTTTTTACGAGCAATTCCATTTGTATCACCTTTAGGTATAACTAAGTATCACTGTTAGGTATAACTTATATAAAAAGGTTTCTTTTAAACTCTTCTCTTAAACTTCTTTTCTAAATCATACAAACTATAATGGATCATAGAAGGTCTTCCATGAGGGCAGGAATAAGGATTCTTGCAGCTGAATAATTCTTGTAATAATGCATACAACTCGGGCATTTCAAGAATATCATGCGCTTTAACAACGCTTCTGCATGCTGCCATCGCAATTCGTTCTTCTTTAACTAAGCTAATGGTTTTAAGTTCGCCGCTTCCTAATTCACCAATTATTGCTAAAACTATATTTTTATCTTGTTGCCGCGCAAAAATGCTTGGCAAACTTCGAACAAGAAACGTATTCTTTCCAAACTCTTCTATAAAAATTCCACAGTTCTCTAAAATGCTTATATTATTAATAACCACATCAGTTTCTAAAGCGCTTAATTCAAGCATAATAGGCTGCAGCAATTGCTGTACTTTAATAGCTTTATTCTGATATTGCTGCATAAATTTTTCAAACATAACTCTTTCATGTGCAGCATGCTGGTCAATGAGCAGCATTCCTTTATCATCTTCAGCAATAATAAAGGTCTGATAAATTCTCCCCAATATTCTTATCCCCACTTCTTTTTTCCTGAGCAGATCAACATCTTCATCAAGGTACAGCTGTTCTTCTTGAGGGAATGGATCAATAACCAGTTTTGCATTGATGTCGCGAGGAAAATCTTGCTTATTGCTGAACATTTCAGGAACAAGATTATGTTCTTTCAATGTTTTTATCACAGCATTTTTAACACTGATATAAACATCTGATTCTTTTTCTATTCTGATTTGCGCTTTTGTTGGATGCACATTAACATCTATTTTTTTTGGATCAATAGTTACATTCAAGACAAACACAGGATGTTTTCCATGAAATAATAAGCTCCCATAACCGTCATAGACTGCTTTCTGAATAAGATAATTGTGGACAAATCTCTTATTAACAAAAATGCTCTGGAAATTCTTATCATTTCTCGCTTTTCCAGGAATTGAAATAAATCCTGAAACATGGAGATCAAAAAAAGAAAAATCAACTGGCAGTAAATCTCCGCATAATCCTCTTCCATATACTGAAGCAATATTGGTAAGGACATCTTCGGTGGAAGGAGCATTAAGCACTTCTTTTTCATTATGAATCAAAGTAATATTGATTTCAGGATGAATCAGTGCATAGTGTGTTACTAATTCAAGAATATACCTAAATTCAGTGGCAATAGTTTTTTGATGTTGTTTTCGAGCAGGAACATTGAAAAAAAGATTATGCACTGAAATAGCAGTGCCTTTGTTGGCTGCAACTGATTTTTTCTGCACTATATCTCCAGAAACAACTTCAAGATAGGTGCCAGTATCTTCTTCAGCAGTTTTAGTAACAAGTTCCATGCTGCTTACTGAAGCAATGCTTGCAAGCGCTTCCCCCCTAAAACCAAGAGATTTTATGTTAAACAAATCATTGAGCGTTTCGATTTTAGAAGTCGTATGCCGTTTGAGAGCAAGTTCTGCTTCATCAGAGGAAATGCCGCAACCATTGTCAGATATTTTAATCAGTGACTTTCCACCTTCTATAACCGAAATAATGATGGTCCTTGCATGCGCATCAATAGCATTTTCCACTAATTCTTTGACTACTGAAGCAGGCCGTTCAATGACTTCTCCAGCTGCTATTTTATTTATAAGGTCCTGATCAAGCTCTTTTATAACACCCATGAATGAGGGGAAAACCCAAATATTTATAATGTTTTAGATATAGCGATAATCCATGGAAACAGATAAGATCAAAATCAATGTAATGATGCAGAATAAGGTCATTCAAGAAATCATTGAAAAAGCAAAAAAAGATAAACAGGTATTAGCTGTAAGCATATTCGGCAGTGTTGCAAGAGGAGAACAATATTCCCGCGATATTGATATTTGTATTTTTCTGAAGCCTCATAAGTATACTTCTTATGAATTATCAGGTAAATTGTTAGAATATGCTCATCATAATGAAAAGTATGACGTTCAAATCTTTCAGCATCTTCCATTGTACATCAGAATACCAATAATCAATGAAGGGAAAATCATCTTCTGTAAAGATGAAGATGCCTTGTATGATCTTTATTTTGGAACACTTCGTGATTATGAACATTTTAAACCCATTTATGAAGGTTATCTGGAGGCTGTTCTTAATGAATAAAAAGAGAATTACCTCATTGCTTGATTTTTTAGATCAATATAACCAAGAATTAGAAGAACATCTTCCTGAATCTTATCAAGAGTATGTCTCTCAACAAAAGAGATATTGTGAAAGGTTATTGCAATTATTGATTGAGGTTTGTATTGATGTTTGCCAAGCAATTATTAGAGAATTAAAACTTGGTCTGCCTTCTGATGAAGACAATATGTTTAAGACGCTATATGAAAAAAAAATTATTTCTGAAGAGATGGCGCTTAAACTTAAAAACATGAAAGCATTTAGGAATGTGTTAATCCACCATTATACTAAGATAGAGGATCAAAGAGTTTATGATAATATTATGGAGAATAGAAAGGATTTTCTAGAATTTAAAAATGAGATTAAGGAATATTTAAAAACTCTCAAAAAGTAGTTGAAATATCATTTTTGTCTATAAAACTCAATATTTTATTTGTAATCTCTGTTTGATGCTCGCTTTCTAATATTGCGTGTCTTCTGGTATCATATTCAACAAACTGAAATGGCTATTTTGGTGATGTTTAAGAAAATCCTTTTTCCACCCTGTGTCAATGAGAAAATCGTGTTTTGCAAATAAAAATAACATCGGAAAAAAACAAGTTTTAATTCTTTCGTGAAAATTTTTACTTTTGGTAAAGTACATATCTATCGCTCTTAAAGGTATTTTCGAATAGGTGGTGCCTTTAATGACACGAGGATGATTTTTCTCTTTTTTATAATAATAATGAGGATAAAATGTTTAGAGAAAAGAGATTATTCCTTGGTATAACCATTCTTTTCGCACTTTAAGCGCAGTTCCGAGGAAAATCATTCCTTTAATATATTTTTTAGCAACAGCATCAAGAGCAATATTTGCGCCAAATGATTCAGCAATAACTATTACTTGTTTATATTGTTTGATAATTGGTTTAATATACCTTTTCAAGAAATCAACAAGATGCTGATAGGAAACTTTTGTTAAATCTTCGGGTACAGTTCCATGTCCAGGTAATAAAGGGTTATATACTATGTATTTTTTTCGTTTTAATCGCTTTTCTAAGTCATCAAATATTTGATTAGTAGCGCTTAACCCATGAACAAGGAGGATTGCAGTCATAGTTACCGGTCTAATTTCTACAAGAAGATATATAAAAGTTATGATATTTAGTAGTAAAAATAATAAACAATAGTGTGAAGCCTAAAGTGCGAGAGTAGGTTCGTGTTAAAGCTATGTTCGCTCAGGGCGTTAAACACGAATTCCGAGAGTTCAATAATTTTTAGCGACTACGACTGAGAGGAGGATATTTCTAAACGGACGAAAACGAACACGGGGGTGGAGCGGAAAATCTCCGATTTAAAAAGCCAAACATTAATAAATACTCACAATTCTACTATCTCTATGAAGGGTGAAGTTTTTTTTAATCATGAAAAATCGAAGATAGTCTGCGAAGATGTACTTTCAACAGATAAAATTCCTAAAAATAGTGTTGATTTAATTGTTACATCTCCACCTTATAATGTTGATATTAAATATAATTCTCATAATGACAAAATAAGTTATGAAAAATATTTAGAATTTAGTCATAAATGGTTGTCCAGATGTTTTGAATGGTTAAAAGATGATGGGAGATTATGTCTAAATATTCCCTTAGATAAAAATAAAGATGGTCAGCAGAGTGTTGGTGCAGATTTTACAACTATTGCAAAAAAAATAGGTTATAAGTATCATTCTACAATTATCTGGAATGAAGGAAATATTTCAAGAAGAACTGCTTGGGGTTCTTGGCTAAGTGCATCTGCTCCTTATGTAATTGCACCGGTAGAACTAATCCTAATTTTGTATAAGCAGGATTGGAAAAAGAAAGAAAAGAAAGAGTCAGATATAACTCGACAAGAATTTATGGATTGGACTAATGGTTTATGGACTTTTCAAGGGCAAAGTAAAAAAGGAGCTGGAGGTCATCCTGCACCGTTTCCCGTTGAGTTACCAAGAAGATGTATTAAATTATTTAGTTTTGTGGGAGATGTTGTTTTAGATCCTTTTATGGGAAGTGGTTCTACATTAATAGCTGCTGTTTCCAATAATAGAAAATCAATAGGAATTGATGTTGATGTAAAATATTGTGCTATAGCAAAAAAAAGGATAATTGCTGAAGCAAATCTTTTTGAAAAGAAATTACATGAAATGAAAGTCGAGAAAGAAAAACCCATCACTACAAAAAGAACGGATTTCAATCCTACTCAGAAATTGCTCGATGTTACTGTCAATTAAACAAACAATAAGGCATGATACAAATGGCAAAAACTAAGGAAGAAATGTCGCAAGCTGATTTAATTATGGAATATTATAAGAAACATCCTAAGAGAGAGATACCTCATCCTGAAATTGTTGACTGGGTTGTTGCTGAGTTTAAAAAAAGAATAGGAAAAGTATTTAGAGATCCTGACAGAGCAATTAGAAAATTATCGCAAGAAGGACAACTTATCAAAATAAATAAAGGAGTTTACAAATATGACCCTGATTTCGTACATAATAGAGAACTTGAAGATTTTACACCCGCACAAAAAGAAGAAATTTTTAAGAGAGATAATTATAGATGTGTAATCTGCGGTAGAGGAAAAGCAGATGGTATTGAAATTCAAGCAGACCATATTAAACCAAAAGAATTAGGCGGTAAAGCTGAAATTTCTAATGGACAAACTCTCTGTGCACAACATAATTTTCAAAAGAAATACTATAAACAAACTGAAACTGGAAAAAGAATGTTTATACGACTTTATGAACTTGCAAAAGCAAACAACGATAAAGAACTGATTAAATTCTGTGAAGATGTTCTACAAGTATATGAGAAAAATAATATTAATGGACATATAGTTTGGAAAAAATAACGACGAACACCCACCCCCTACGACTAACTAAAACAACTACGATGAAATGTCCCCCTTGATGTTTGTTCTTTATGTGTCGTTCTCGCTAATCATCGGAGTATATATTCTCTTAAACTCTTTTACATACAGTCGCCCTATAGTTGGATCATGAATAATAATCATATTTTCATCATTAACTTCAGTACCTCTTTTTGTTGGGTTATAACTTCCTGTAATAACAGTCTTTTCATCAATAATAAACACTTTGTGATGCATAGTTTTAGGATTATTATCAAAGATAACAGGAATTCCTGTTTTATTCAAGCTAAAAAAAGCGCTGTCCTTGCTTTGCGATCTTTTTTCAAAAACTCCTTTAATAGCAATGGTCTTGCCTGTTGTATTCACTTGATTAAATTTATTCAATAACTTTTCCTCAACGTTATCAGAAGTAAAACTAAACGTCATAAAATAAATGCTGTTTTCTGCTTTATCGAGTGTTTCTAAAAGATGTTCTTCACAGTCATCTTCAGGGCAGAAATAATTTTCAACCGTTATGTTATTAATGATAATTTCAGGATATTTGACTGCTTCACCTTTACCGAATTGCTCGGACCATAATTCTTCAAATTCATGTTCATAATTGCTTACGAGATATTGTGATGCAAAAACAAGAATATTATTGTTATTGTTAAAAAAATCATTATCTGTTGGATTTGCGCTCCCGGTAATAACAGTAGTATGGTCAATAATACAAAATTTATTATGCATATATTGCTTTTTGGTATCAACAACGATGCCTTCTCCATATATTTGATTATGAACATTATCACTGTCAATAACAAGCCTAACATCTATAATTCTACTTTTGTTAGCAAGCGATTGTATTACTGCGCTGTTATCTAAGTCATAGAATGCGCAATAAACTGTTTCTTGGGCGTTGGTAATAAGGTCAACAAAAACATCCTCACAAGCTGATGAAGGGCAAAAAGAGACATCAATACTTCCATTCTCTTGAGCAATTTGAGAACCCTGTTCACTTTGAGAACCTTGTTCACTGGCAGACGGGTAAATAGTGTAACCGGTAATTTCATATCTAAAATAATATAGTAAGACAACACCAACGATCAATAGTAAACTATATTTTGTTAGAGTTCTCAGCAATTTCATAAGATATTTAGCCTGAAAACTCCTTAATAAACCCATCGCTAAAAAAACATCAAAATTTCCGACAAAATTGGAAAGATTTCCGGGAAAAATCAAGTATTGGTAAATAGTCAGAAAACTTTATATAGTAACTCAATTATATACATTTGTATTCATTTGAGGGGTTGATTATGGGACAAAGAAATGTGACATTAAGTCTTGATGAAGATACCTACGAAAAATATAAAGAATTTTGTAAGAAAAATGCAGTGGCATTATCAAGAAGCATAGAAGTATTCATGGAAGAAAAAACAAAAAAAGTGGAAAAATGAGCCAAGAACTTTTATCTTTAGGTCAAGCATCGCAATGGGCAAGCGATTATTTAGATAGACCTGTAACTACTTCAAATATAAGCTATCTTATTCAATATGCAAAAATTAAAAAGTATTTGGATGAAGAAAAGAAAATAAAAATTAATTTAGATGAACTGAAGCAATATTATGATGAACATTTAGTAAAAAAACAAGAATCTTGGAAAAGTCAATTAGGAAATGATTTAAACTGGGGATTATCTTTCTCTCAATTAAGAGAATCTGACACAACTAAGCACGTTCATAGATTGCATCCCTATAAAGGAAAGTTTATACCTCAATTAGTTGAGTACTTTTTAGATTCCCATTTAAATGACTACAAAAAACAGATTTTCTTTAAATCTGGAAACATCATTCTTGATCCATTTATGGGGAGTGGTACAACGTTGGTACAATCCTCAGAATTAGGGTTACATTCCATAGGTATTGACATTTCAGATTTTAACTGTATGATTTCTAAAGTTAAGTTAGATGAATATGATATTTTCAAGTTAAACTATACTTTAAAGAATAATTTAACTCAAACTATTAATTTTAGTAATAAAGTGTTTGATGATACATTTGACTTTGAACTTAAAGAAAAACTGAATGAGTTTAACAAAAGATTCTTCCCAAATCCAGAATTTAAAAGAAGAGTGTTTAAGGGAGAACTTGAGGAAGAAAAATACGGAGACGAAAAACTAAAGCAATTCCTTAAAGAAAATAAAGAGTTTTTTGAAAAGAATGGAACTAAAGATAAAACAATACTTCTTGACGAAAAAAAGATGAATAGTTTCTTGTCAAAATGGTTCTAAAAGAGAGTTAAACAAGAATTATTTTATTACTTAAAATTAATTGAGAATGAAAAAGATGAGAAAATAAAGAATATTATGAGAATAGTATTAAGCAGAACTGCGAGGTCATGCAGGGCAACAACCCATTCAGATTTAGCAACATTAAAAGAGCCACAAACAGGACCATATTACTGCAGAAAGCATAAAAAAATATGCACTCCACTAAATACCATAAACGGGCATTTGAGAAGATATACGTTTGATACAATTGCACGATTAAAGGATTTTTCAAATATCAAGAAGAAAGTATATACAGGTGTTATTCATGGAGATTCAAGAGAAGCTGATATTTTTGGAGAAATCAAAAAGCAAAATCCTGACTTTTACAAGCTTTTAGTAAATAAAAAAATAGATGGAATTTTTACTTCTCCACCTTATGTTGGTCAAATAGATTACCATGAGCAACATGCTTACGCTTACGAGTTATTTGGCATTTCAAGAAAAGACAATAAAGAAATAAGTCCTTTATTTAAAGGTCAAGGACAAAAAGCGAAAGATGAGTATGTTGAAGGCATAAGTAAGGTTTTCATAAACATAAGTCAATTTATTAAAGATAATGGAGATTTCTTTATTGTAGCTAATGATAAATATAATCTCTATCCAAGAATCGCAGAGAAAAGTGGTTTAAAGATAGTTGAGCAGTTTAAAAGACCTGTTTTGAATAGAACAGAAAGAGATAGACAACCTTATGCTGAGATTATATTTCATATGATAAAGGCATGATTATTAGGGAATTACTCCTTTTTCTTGAGCGAATTTTAATAATTGTGGAAAATCTTTTTCAGGAATAAATGGACAATAGTGTGAGTTAAGATTTGCTCTTTTGTGAAAATTGCCTGAAAAAATGGTTTGTATTCAGTTTCAGCACTATAATTATCAATTTTTGAAAGGATTACACCTTTTACAAGTTCTTTTACCTTTTTTCTTGTTTCGGACTTCATCTTATCGTAAATATCAATTTTATTTATAAATACTTTTAAAACAGTAAAACTAATTATTCTGATTGCCCTTCCAAACAATAATATTTCCTCTGCCTTTTTTAATCTTTTGCACGATTCCCTTTGTTTCCATTTCAGTAATAATCAATGAAATCTTTGCTTCAGATAAAGGAATTTGCTTTCTAATTTCTTTTTGAGTAACACGTTGCTGTTCTTTGAGTAGTGCAGTGATTTGTTGAAAATATTTATCTCCTTGGGTTGTTTCGAATAATGGTTGTTCGCCCTGGGAAAGGTTAGTATCTGCCGCTGCTGAAAAGGCTAGAGATGCCTTTTGTTGAGTTTCTTGCTTTTGATTTTGCTCCTGACTCTTTTCATCTTTTGCTGGTTTTGATTGTTTTTTTCCTGTTTTCTTCTTATTCTTTTTGCCATTACGCAATTTTTCTTTTTGTTCATCTGTTACTTCCTTTTCAGCATGTTTAATATAATAAATTATTATGATTAACAAGAGAAAAGCTGCTACAGCAAATATAACTTTATAGGGTGTTTTCTTTTCTTCATAAGGATCAAAATTTTCAGGCAAGTCCTGGATAAGTTTTTGTTCCTGTTCAAATGAAGGAAATAAAATAAGATCTACAAGGTAATCTCCTTCTTTATCAATAACAATCTTTTCCGAAGCTGCATCTCGCAATACATTATCTTCATAGCGTTTAGCTTCAAGGAGATATTCTCCAAATCCAATGGTAAAATGATAGGTTCCCTCTTTTGAGATGTATTTCTGCGGCGGCACTGAATCAATAGTGACGATAATATTATCTCCTTTTTTAAGAGAATAATCATATATCGTTCCTGAAATAGTAGCGCCAAATATTTGAGGTGCTAAAAACATAACAAGAATAACGCCAACGATCAAGATAAAAATATGCTTCATACTAACAATAATGTTGTTTATGTATAAAAAGGTTGTTACTTATTAAGATTTTTTAAACTAGTTATTATGCTAAATAACCAGTAAAAAAATCTTAATAAAGAAAAAGAAGCTTATTTTAGCTTTTATAAAGCTTTATATCCTGTTATAAAGCTTTAATATAAGTTTTTTGAAAGAATATTTATAAACAAGACACGCTACTAAGCATATATCAGTTGCAAACAACTGATAGGTTTAGGCTATCTTTGCATGAGCTAATGCTCAGTGGTGTGGTGTGAAAGCACCACACCTTTTATTTTTTTTAAAGATAGCCCAGAGTCAAATACTTTGCTTTTCAAAGTGCCTAAACAACTAGCGAAAGCTCTTTAAGGAGGATGAGAAGATGTACGAAATGAAAAGAATCTATGTGGTATTGGTTGTATTGTTATATATGATAGGAGTAGTTCCTCTTGTAGCTGCAGAGTCAGGTACGGGAGATGAAAATACAGGAAGTGACACTTCTTCTGGAGAAGTATCAGGAAATGTTGAAGCAGAAGCTTCAGCTGAAGCTGAAATCGGATATGATAATAATGGTAAAGATACCTATGGTGAAAAACAAAGGGAAAAGATCAAAGAAATGAAAGAAAGGAGAAAAGAATATGAAGAAAAGTTAAAAGATAATTTTAAAGAAGCTAAAGCTGATTGGTTTATGAAAAAAGGGTTTGAAGAACTATCAGATGAACAAAAGAGAAAGCTGAAATATGCAGTTCAACAGCATAAAGCAGATTTTCTTGGAAAGATGAATGAACATCAAGCTGAAGTTCTAGCCCATATGGATAGAGCAGATTTACAAGTGTTTATGCAAGCATGCAAAGACAACGAAGATGCATGCAGAGAAAGGCTTGATAAGATGAAGCTTAAAAAAGCCCAAGTAAAGGAAAGGCTTGCAATTCAAGATTTGAAAAAAGTAAGGCTGCGATACCTACAAGCTGAAAAGAAATTTGAGCGGGCAGAACAGCATGCTGAAGAAGCGCGCAAGAAATTCCTTGAACTTAAAGAAAAAGGCGCAAGTGATGAAGAAATTCTTGAACAGGCAAAAGAATTTGTCATACAATCATCTGAACGGCTGCAAGCACATTTAGAAAAAATCCTTGAAAAAGTAGAAGAAAATAATTATGATGACAAAGCAGTTGATGAGCTTGAAGCAGCAGTCGAAAGATTGGATAAAATCATTGAACAGGCAAGACTTGCCACAACTAAAGAAGAAATAAGAGCGCAAGCGCAGGAACTAAAACATATTTACAAGCTTTTTAAGCATAGAATAAAAGTGCATGCTCAACGTTCATTACAGGGAGCAGCTCAGGGATTATTTCAAAGTTCAGAGAAAGCAGTTGCAGCATTAGAATGCGCTGAAGAAAAGCTTGAAACAAGTGTTGACACTGCAAATTTAATGCAAGTTATTAAGCAAATAGTTGAGAAACAAGCTTCTGCTAAAGAGCATTATGAACAAGCCCAGAAATTTTTTGACAAGGCAAGATCTTCAGAAGACGGTGAACAAGCTCAAAGAAGTATAGATGCTGCTAAAAAAGAGCTGAGCAAGGCATTTGAAGCAATGCACGATGTACCAAAGTTTATGCAGCAAGGAATTAAGTTTGTTAACAGCAATCAACCTGGATTGTTAGGCGAATGCCGAGGATCATTGCAGGACAAAGAAGAGTATGAAATCACTGAATCTGAAGAAGAAGTGGAAGAAGCAGTAGTTGATATAAGTGCTAAAGTTACTGGAGAAGCAGAAACAAATGTTGCAGTAACAGTCCAATAAAAGAGAGAGGTGTTGACAAATGAAATATGTATTAACCATTATCGGATTGTTGTTGGTATCTATTGCTTTTGTTGGTTGTTCAACAAATCTGAACAACGAAAAGAGTGCTTCCAACTCTCCTGATTCTCTTCAGGAAAGTACTGATACAGCTGTGGTGCAACAAGCACCAGGAGATGTTGAAGAAACAGAAACAACGTTGAATGAAGCGAAAACTCTTGAACAAGAGTTAAGCGATGAAAACTTCAATAATTTTGAGCAGGAATTAGATGAAGTGAATTGGTAATTTTATTTTTTATCTTTTTTATATTTTAAAAAACAAAATAAAAAAATGAATCTATCTCATTTTCCTATCATGCGCTCGCAAACTTGGTCGCGCCTTTTCTGCGCCAATACCTTTGTTTCTCAAGCCACGGCTTTTTCTTGCAGCGCTGGTCAAGCCTCGATAGACTCGCCCTGTATGTTGCGCTTCAGTGATCCATGATAATTCATGATCGCGCTTAATTGCTGGATGATTTTTATCTACGAGGATAATTTCATACCAATAATATTGACCATCATGGGCGACGTAATAACTATTGAGAACTTCGCAGTTAACATATCTTTTATTTGCTCGTTCTTCTGCAATCCATTGATAATTTTTATGAAGATCTTTTCTTCTTCCAAAACGTTTTGGTCTTCGCCCGCCAGAAGGTTTTGAGCGATAATGTCCTCCTCGAGGAACTCGCTGCCGCACGACAATAACACCTTCTTTAGCTTTATAACCAAGTGATCGAGCGCGATCAATTCTTGTAGGCCGTTCAATTCTCGTGCTAGAATTTTCTTGCCTCCAGGCAATAAGCCTTTCCTGCCATAAAGGACCTAAGCTTTCTTTAGGCTTGTTCCATACTTTTCTAATATGCTGGTATAATCCCATAGTTCTGCCTCCATTCTTTTATGCAGTACAAGGTACTGTTGGCTTCAGGTAAGCAACTACCCACATTGCCCTATTCAAGAACCTCAAGGTAATTTATAAATTTTGTCTGTTATAAGTTCTGGTAAGTCTGTAGTTGTTAAGTTGAGGGAGTTTGGTTGTTTTGTATAATTTCGATATAAGTTACAATAGTAATTTATCTTTTAGTTTCCCTTATAAAACAAAATTCTTGCCAAAGAATATCAATGATTTTTAGTGCTTCTTCTTCTGATTTTACAGAAATACTTTTTACATTTTTAATATGTAACGATCCATTATACTTACTAATGTGATCCTTAGTTGTTAATATATAAGTAAAATATGGTTTATCTGTAGCCAAAACTATTGCAAATAGAATCATCCTGTCGTATTTATCTTGTAGAACTTTAGTTATTTCATGCGGTATCGATAATCCTTTAAACGCTGCCCTTAAATTTGATTCTTTGATATTTTTTTCTTCAATTATTTTTTGTGCATCTTCTTCAACAATTACATTATGTTCTTTCTTACAATCTGCAGAAGAAGCTTTAATATGTGTTAGTTTAAGAAAACAAGTCTTATCCTTATTGATTAACCACCTTACAAAATGTATATCTGTAAGTATTCTATATCGGAACTTCACTGATGGCATTTAAAAATTCTTTAGCAAGAAGTTTTCATCATATTTATGAACTGATTTGATTACTATTGGTGTTGAACCAATCTCTTTAACAACTTGCAAAAGTTCCTCCTTTTCTGCATTCATAATCATATTCTTATTCTCTTCATCTACAAGAACATCATTATTTAAAAGTATAAACTCTTGAAAATCTTCAGCATATTCAATTTCAACTAATATAGTTTTCTCTTTTTGAGTACTTTCAATAGCATTTTCCATTTTGATTCACACCTCTTTTAAGAGTTTGATCTCTTAATATAAATATTTCCACTTCTAAACCGTAAATCCGACAATATGGTTACTCTTAGGTATTACTACCTTATAAATATACTTATTACGTACTTAGAACCAATAACTATAAATAGTAAGGTTAATTCACATTAATTATGCCAGAAACCGAAACTATTGATCCGATTAAACAGGTTATTCTCGACATGCCTGTGCATATTGTAAAAGCAGTAGAAATTATTGGCGGCTATGCAATTCCTGATGCAGTTGATACCGTTTTGATTATAGGGATGGGTGGCAGCGGGATTGCAGGAAGAATTCTTAAAACTTATTTGAGAAATACTAAACTACGTGTTGATGTTGTTAATGATTATACTATTCCCCTGTATGTAGATAAAAGAACCTTGGTTTTTGTTTGCAGTTATTCAGGCAATACTGAAGAAACTGTTGCAGCATACAAAGAAGCATCAAAGAGAAGAGCTAAATGCATTGGGTTATTTACTGGCGGCAAATTAAAGGATATTTTCAAGCTTAATGACAATCATTATTTTATTATGCCTTTGTTTCCAGAGCCTCGCTATTCTTCCCCAACAATGTTTTTCATGATGCTTCGTATTCTTGAAAATTCTAAACTTATTCCGTCACAAGTTGACTTTATCAAAGAAACAATAGCAGCATTAAAAAGCCCTAAAATTCATGAAGTTGCTTATGACTTAGGATTAAGCTTGCGCGATAAAACGCCGTTGATCTATGCATCAGATCATCTTTATTCAGTTGCATACCGTTGGAAATGTGACTTCAATGAAAATAGTGAAGTTCATGCATTTGCAGGATTAATGCCTGAAGTTTGCCATAATGAACTCATGGGTTTCAGAAAAAAGGCATCAGACTACCATGTTATTTTCCTCAAAGACGCAGAAGAAACTGCTGTGATGAAAAAACGGTTTGAAGTAATGAAACAATTAGTTAAAAGCAGAGGTTTTGCAACAACAGAAATATTAGTTACTGGTTCAAATGAGCTGACAAGATTGTGTACAGCATTCCTCATTGGAAGTTTAGCAAGTTATTATCTTGCCTTAGAAGAAAAAGTAGAACCGCGAGAAGCAATCTTGATTAAAGAATTGAAAGAGAGATTGAAGAGATAGTTCTAACTAAGGCTCTAATGAAAATGTAGTTTTGGCATCTTTTTGTGAGGCTCTTCACGTTTAAGTGTGGGGATTTTTCGGAGTTCCAGAGAGAAAAATCCAATAAGATATACTCTTAACAAGCCGAACTGATGTCACCTGAATCCGAAGGATCTCAGGGATTAAAAATAGTGATTTTTAATAAAACCGAGGCTATGCCGAGATTTTCATTAGAGCCTTTGATTATGTTTCATGTATATGTTATTAGATGATAGGCTTCATCCAAAAAATGGCTGCCGCCAGGTTAGCGCCTTCGAAACTTCGTATATTTCAATCGCATAAACGGTCACGCTCCGAAGGAGCCGCCCCTCTGACCTCTTTAAACCGGTACTGTAAAGAGTTTCGACCTGAGGGCGCTAACCTCATTTTTGGATGAAGCCTAGATGATATAAATCTATAAAAATACAACCATGCTCACGATTATATGATTTTTAAATCAATCAAACTGCACAATATTCGTTCGTATACTGATGAAACAATTGTTTTTCCAGAAGGCACTATATTGCTTTCAGGCGATATTGGCGCTGGAAAATCAACTATTCTCCATGCCATAGAATTTGCGTTATTTGGTTTTATTCGAGGGAGTCTTGAAGGCGATGCTCTTCTTCGGAATGGCAAGCATGAAGGTTGCGTGGAATTAGCCAGTGAAATCAGCAAAAAATCAGTTATTATCCATCGTAATCTGCGGAGATCCAATAGTGTCAAACAAGAAAGTGGTTTTATTATTATTGATGATGTTAAAACAGACTGCACTGCTATAGAATTAAAAGCAAAAATATTGGAGCTGCTTGGCTATTCTGATGATCTCCTTACCAAGACCAAAGACCTGATTTATCGTTACACCGTGTATACGCCGCAGGAAGCAATGAAGCGTATTTTGCTGGAAAGTAAAGAAACAAGGCTTGAAACATTGAGGAGAGTATTCAATGTTGAAAAATATAAAAAAATCAGAGAAAATGCAATAATTATTGTCAAACAGTTGAAATTACAGCGCGCTTATTTTGAAGGGCTTGTACACGATATCCCTGAAAAAGAAGCTCAAATAAAAGAATATAAGCTGAAGATAAAAGAGCTGGAAGCTAATCTTCAAGAATTGTTGCCGCAGATGAGCTTCATAAAAGATCAGCAGCATGAAAAAAGAGTTCAGCTTCAACAGCAGCAGCAGCAGGTGCAGGAATACTATAATGCTAAACAAGCCTTGGCAGTTGAAGAAACAAGGTTAAGGAATCTTCATGAATTAAAAGAAAAAATAGCAGTGCAGGCTGAAAAAAACAGTCTGCACAAAGAAGCATTAAAAAAAGAACTGCAATCCCTTGTTATTGAAAAACCAACTGACATGCCGCGCGATGAAATAGAGCGCTCATTGCAAAAACTTGATGAAGAATATCAGGAATATAAAGAACGGCAGCTGAGAAACCAGGAAGAATTATTGTTCAATACAAAAACAATTACGCAGCTCCGTCAGGAAATAGAGCAAAAAAAAATAGTTCTTAATTGTTTTGAATTAAAAAAAACAACATGGGAAAAATTGAAGAGCAGCAAAAAAGATATAAATTTTTTGAAGCAAGAAATACTTAACCTTGAAAAAAATATTTCTGTTGTTGCTGGTTATGTCACTGAGCATGAAATTACTATTGATCGAGCAGTAAAAGTAAAGGAAAAGCTAGCTGAGCTAAATAAATGCCCTACTTGTCTCCAGGAAGTTAATGAAGAACACAAAGCAGAAGTATATATGCTTAAAGAGAGAGAATGCCATGAGGCTAAAAAGCATTTAATGGTGTTGAATGCTGAAAAGAAAGCTAGTGAACAGCAAGTCTATGCTAGCCGTCAAGCGCTCGAACAAGCCCAGCGTCGGGAGCTGGAGCAGGAAAAGCTCCAGGTTGAACTTGCTTCACTGGAACGAGTGGATCATGAGATTAAAGATAAAGAAAAACTTCTAGAAAAAGCAGAAGAGATTAGAAGTCATATTATCAAAGAACAAGAGTTGCTGAAAGAATATAAACCAGAAGAATATGTGCAAAAGCGGAACCAGTATAAATTGTTTCTTGAGCAATGGCAAAAATATCACGAAATCAATCAGCAGCGCCAGGTAAAAATTAGTCGGCTTTCAGAGCTTGAAACAGAAGAACAAATGCTTTCTAAAAACAACGGGCTAGCAAGCAATGAATTGCTTGTTACAAAAGATAAGATAATGGTTGCAAGCAGTAAACTGCAAGAAACAAAGGAAAGCGAAATAAGATATAAACAGTTTGAGCAGGAACTTGAGCAATTAAATCTTCAAGAGAAGAAGCTTTCTATAGAAAAAACAAAGTTAGAAACCGAAAAACAGTATAGTATTGAACTGCTGGAAAAACGAAAGCAGGAACTTGATGAGAAATTAGTTTTTCAAAAGAAAATTACTGCGATTAATCAGTACACCAACTGGTTGAACAAATTTTTTGTTAATATCACCTTTGTTATTGAAAAGCAGGTTATGCTTCAGGTATATCATGAATTCAATCGTATCTTCATCGATTGGTTTAAGCTCTTGATGGGTGATGAAATGATCAGTGTGCGTTTAGATGAGGAATTTACCCCAGTTATTGAGCAAAATGGCTATGAACTTGATATTACTAGTGTTTCAGGTGGTGAACGAACTGCTGTTTGTCTAGCATACAGGCTTGCGTTAAACAAAGTAATTAATGAATTTATGAATTCTATTGCAACGAAGGATATTCTTATTCTTGATGAGCCTACTGAGGGTTTTAGCCATGAACAATTAGATCAGCTTAAAGACGTATTAGGCGAGCTTCTTATTAAACAGGTAATTATGGTCAGTCATGAAGCTAAAATAGAGAGTTTTGTTGATACGGTGATTAAAATCGAGAAAACAGGTCATATAAGCAGAGTATCTTTCCAGAAATAATGAACTCGAGATAGAAAGTTTTATAAAGCTATTTAGATATAAATAGGGAATTAATAAGGTAATATACAGGGGTTTTAATCTTGGTGCAAAAAAGGGGTCGAGCAGGTCGTGTATCACTTATTTTTTTAACAATGCTCTTGTTAACCTTTAGTTTTGTAACAGCTCTTTCTGATTTTCAGGTTAAGTTTACTAAAATTACTTACGCAGCTTTGCCAGGAGAAAAAGCTGTTTATCAGCTCAGCATTACCAACCTTAATGAAGAACCTGATAGTTTCATATTAAATTTTTACAACGGCAATAAATGGAGTATTGAAACTGAAAAGCTTTCATATCTTTCTGGGATTAATCTTCAACCAGGACAAACAGTCAGCTTTAAAATATATGTTATTCCTTCAGAAATTGTTAATTATGGCCCTCATGAGTTCAATTTAGATATAACTTCAAAAAAAGGCGGCAATAGCCAGCAAGTAAGCAGTATATTAATTGTTAAAGATCCATCTAATACTGTTGGAGGATATATCCCTTCAATAAATCTTGATGTTGATTTTCCTGAGCAAGTAGATCCTCGCCAGCCATTTGAATTAAAAATAAACCTTCTCAACAAAAACAAGCTTAATATTCCTGAATTAAAAGTAATGGTTGAAAGCAAACTGTTTAATGGAGATAAAATGATTTCGCTGGCGCCTCTCGAGCGAAAAACTGAGAGTTTTACCGTTATTTATGATCCATTAACACCTCCTCAAAATGACCTGTTAATGGTTACGGTAGCTGCTGAAGAAGGATCATTTTCGACTAAAAAAGTGATTAAAGTTAAGGCTTATTCTGATCTCAAAACAGAAGAGGATGTTAATAAGCAGTTTCTTAAAGAAGTAATTACTAAAACATTTACTAATGATGGTAATGTAGTCAATAACGAAAAGATCACGTTCAAAACTACCTTGTTTAACCAGCTGTTTACATCAGCGATGCCTAAAGGAGAAGTGATTACCGAAGAAGGTGAGCGTTATTTTACGTGGACTCTTGATATTCCCCCTCAAGAAAAGCAAATAATTGTTATAAGCACTAATTTCAGATATCTATTTACTGCAATTATCCTTCTGATTCTTGGGGTTATAGCTTATTTTGTGTTTAGGAGTCCTGTAATCATATCTAAAGAAGCTGTTGTTTTAAACAAAGACGATGCAAATAGCAATATGTCTCACATTAAAGTGTTGATTCATGTAAAAAATAGAACAAATAAGCCTGTAGAAGAAGTATTTATTATGGATCGAGTAACTCATATAGCGCAAGTTGAAAAAGAATTCAGCCATGGCACTCTAGCGCCGGATAAAATCTTAAAACATGAGAAGAAAGGTACTGTTATCAGATGGAGCATAGCTGCTCTTGAAGGCTATGAAGAGCGTATTTTAACGTATAAAATAAAATCACGTTTAAAAATCATTGGCAATATGAGACTACCTTATGCAAGCGCTAAATTTAAAACAGCTTCTGGCCATATAGTTAAAGTCAATTCTAACACGGCGCTTGCAGCAAATGAATAGACTGAGAAAGGTGAAGAACGAACCATCTTTTGACGATGATTACCTGCTTTCGAGTTTCTACTCATTTTCAATGAGAATATTTATATATATGTACTAATTACTAATGAGTATGTTTGACAAGGATATCTTAAGGAAAGTAGTAATGAGGCAAAAACAGGAGATTTTAACTAAACAACGTTTTGTTGTGAGAGATCTGCTGGACGAAATTTTAAAGTGGATTAAGGATGATAGGGTGATTATTCTTACCGGTGTTAGAAGATGCGGCAAATCTACGCTGCTTAAGGAAGTTATGCAAAATGTGTCTGATTGGTGTTATGTTAACTTTGAGGATGAAAGATTCTTGGATTTTATGGCTCAGGATTTTGAAGTGCTTAATGAGGTTCTTATTGAAGAATATGGCAAGATAAATATTTATTTTTTTGATGAAATACAGAATATAGATAAGTTTGAGACGTTTGTTAGAAGATTGCAGGATGAGGGAAAGAAAGTCATAATTACAGGTTCTAATGCTTCTTTACTTAGCAAGGAATTTGGTACGAGATTGACCGGGAGATACAAACCGTTTGAAGTCTATCCATTTTCTTTCAAAGAATTTCTTAAATTTAGGAATATAACCTTAGAGAAAAATGATTTTTACATCGTTGAGAAGAAAGTTGAATTGATAAAGCTCTTTGAAGAGTATGTATCATTAGGGGGTTTGCCGGAATACCTAAAAAACAAGGATAAAGAATATATTAAAACAGTTTATGAGAATATATTATACAAGGATGTTATAACAAGATATTCTATAAGAAAGCAGAAGATAATTAAAGAACTGATAAACCTACTTGGTACAAACATTTCCTCACAATTCACCTACAACTCATTAAAGAAAACTCTTGGTTTAGGAAATGCGATAACCGTCAAAGAATATATTTCTTACTTAAGTAACTCTTATTTGTTTTTTGAACTGCTGAAATTCTCCTATTCACTGAAACAACAGCTTAACTCCCCAAGAAAAATATATCTCGTGGATTCTGCATTCAATCAAATATGTGGGACAAACTTTTCAGAAAACAAGGGAAAAATACTGGAAAATATGGTATTTATTGAATTAAAAAGAAGAAACAATGAGGTATTTTATTATACTAATGAAAACGAATGTGATTTTATAACAAAAAAAGGGACAAAAATAACACAAGCCATACAGGTATGCTACGTCCTGAATAAAGATAATAAGGAAAGAGAAATAGCAGGTTTAATTGAAGCAATGGACAAATTCAAGTTGAAAACAGGAATAATGCTGACCCATGAACAAACAGAAGATATACGGATGAAAAGCAAAAAGATACAAGTGTTGCCTATTTATAAATGGATGGTAGAGTAAGATAAAGAAATCCCCCCACCCGGATTTGAACCGGGAACCTTTCGGGTTCAGCTGGCTGCAACTCATTCTTATGGATAATCCAATGTCATTGCAGTGAGTTATCTACAGCCGAACGCTCTGCCGTTGAGCTATAGGAGGATATGTTTTAGGTTTTGCCACTTTATTTAAAACTTTTGCTTATCCATTGTTGAGTCAACGGATAAGCAAAAGTTTTATAAATAACCAATAAAAAGCCATTAGTATGATGAATTGCTATACTAGTCTTTCTTATCTTAAATTGGGGGTAAATGGACTCTATTTTTAAGTTAGAAGACGGAATACTAGTTCATTCATCAGTAAAAAGCCCTGGTAGTGTAGTGGCCTATCATGGAACCCTGTCACGGTTCCGACTCGGGTTCAAAACCTGAATACTGCTTAAAAGAGGCAATATTCGCTGAATGTCCCGGCCAGGGCGTTTTTTGCTCAAAGGGCCAGTGGCTCAGCCTGGATAGAGCACCCGACTTTTAAGGATGCTCAGCTTCCTAAGAAATCGGGTGGTCGCGAGTTCAAATCTCGTCTGGCCCGTTATACTTAATATTGATATCATGAGCTTGGGTATAAACATGGTTAAAAAAGTTAAAAAACAAACAAATTTTGATGTTGCTCAACATGTTTTAGTTCCTAAGCATGTTAAGCTTAATGAAAAAGAAAAAAAAGAGGTTCTTGCTCAATTCAATGTTTCTATTCATCAGCTTCCTAGAATTCTCATAACTGATCCTGCTCTTCGACGTTTAGACGTAAAATTAGGGGATATTATCAAAGTAGTCAAGAAAAGTCCTACTGCAGGTGAAGTTGTTTATTACCGAGGTGTTGTAAGTGCGTAAATATTCTGAAATGTTAATCAAAAAATATTTTGAAGAGCATTCATTAGTTGCATCGGATATACAATCATTTAATGAGTTTATTGAACAGGAATTGCCGCTTATTGTTGAAGAAAATAAAATTGTTGAGCCTACTATTATTCCAAGCAATGTTGATGAATTTAAAATCAGGCTCGACCGTATTTGGGTAAGCAAACCAGAAATCACTGAAGCTGATGGTTCTAAAAGACCTATTTATCCCATTGAAGCGAGGTTGAGAAAAATCAGTTATGCTGCTCCTGTATTTATTGAAATCAGCGCGCATATTAATGGTATTCAGCGTGAATCATTCACGACGCAAATTGCAAATTTGCCGATTATGCTTGGCTCTAAATACTGTCATCTTCATGGTTTAAGCAAAGAGGAATTGATTAAGCGCGGTGAAGATCCTGATGATTTAGGCGGTTATTTTATCATTAATGGCACAGAGAGGGTGCTGATCAATATCGAGGATCTTGCAGCAAATAGGTTTTTAGTGAGCCAGGATACTATTGGTCCAAGCGAATATGTGGGGAAATTATTTTCCGAATCAGGATCGTACAAAATTCCACATACCTTTGAGCGTTTAAAAGATGGTTTATTCTATTTATCATTCACCCGAGTAAAGCGTATTCCTTTAATTGTCATGGTTAAAGCTCTTGGTTTAATTAAAGATGAAGACATTATGCGGTATGTTGCAGGCGAAGAGCAAAGCGATGAGATTTATATTAATTTATACGAGTTTGTCGATATTAAATCTGAAGAAGAAGCGTTGGATTACGTTGCAAAAAAAATTGGTATTACGCAGTCAAAAGAAATTCGCGTTGAGCGTATGAAGGAAATTCTTGATAAATATTTATTGCCGCATTTAGGGATCAATAAAGAAGATAGAATGTTTAAAGCATACAACTTATGCAAATTATTAAAACGTTTCATTGACGTAGGAAATAATAAAATTCAGATTTCAGATAAAGATCATTACATGAATAAAAGAATGAAAATGAGTGGAGATTTATTAGGTGAATTATTCAGAGTTAACCTGAAAGTATTGATCGGTGATTTATTGTATAACTTCCAGCGTATTGTAAAGCGCGGTAAATTTCCTTCAATTAAAGTAATCATCAGGGAAAAATTATTGACGTCTCGTATTTACAGTTCCATGGCTACTGGTAATTGGATCGGCGGCAGAAAAGGAATTAGCCAGCGTATTCAAAGAATTAATTTCTTAGAAACCCTAAGCCACTTACAAAGAGTTGTTTCTCCATTATCAAGTTCTCAGGAAAATTTTGAAGCACGTGAATTGCATAGCACACATTTAGGAAGACTTTGTCCTATAGAAACTCCTGAAGGTACTAATATTGGGTTGCGAAAAAACCTTGCATTATTAGCGCAGGTTTCCTTAGAAGCAGATGAAGATAAAGTAGTCAAAATGCTTAAAAACATAGGGCTAAAGACCGTAAGGTGAAAACATGACTGACGTATATCTTAATGGAAAATTTGTTGGTACTGTTGAAAACCCTGTTGAATTTGTAGAAAGCACCGTTGCTGAACGCCGAAAAAACGCATTAACTTCTAATGTGAATATATTGTATAACAAAGGAGAAGATATTGTTGAAATTGAAGCCTGTAAAGGCCGTTTGCGAAGGCCATTAGTGGTTGTTAAAGACGGTAAATCCCTTCTCACCGAAAAGCATGTTCATCAGCTTGAAAAAGGAGAATTAACCTGGTCAGATCTTCTTGCTCAGGGAGTTATTGAATATCTTGATGCGCTTGAAGAAGAAAATGCGCTTGTTGCATTTACGCCAGAAGAAATCACGCCCGAATGCACGCATCTTGAAATTGCACCTTTAACTATCTTAGGATTGTGCACAGCGCTTGTTCCTTATGGTAACTACAACCAATCAACACGTTTAAACGCAGGAAGTAAAAACCAAAAGCAGGCATTAGGAGTATACGCAGCAAATTATCATATTAGAATGGATATGGATGTTAACTTGCTGGATTATCCTCAACGACCTGTTGTTCAAACTATTATGCATGATATTTCTAATTATGATAGCCATCCTTCTGGGCAAAATGTTGTTGTCGCTATTATGAGTTTTAAAGGATACAACATGGAAGACGCTATTATCCTTAACCGAGGTTCTGTTGAACGAGGTATGGGAAGATCTACCTATTTCAGGCCCAGTGTTGCTGATGAATTGCGATATTCAGGCGGTTTAATGGATGAAGTTTGCATCCCTGATAAAGAAGTTCGCGGGTATAGAAGTGAAAAAGATTATCGTTTATTGGAAGAAGATGGCATTATTTATCCTGAAGCAAGCATTAAAGAAGGAGATGTAATTATTGGAAAAACTTCACCTCCGCGATTTTTAAGCGGCGCAGATGAATATAATTTAGCTTCTAATCTTCGAAGAGAATCTTCCATGGTAGTAAAACATGGTGAGCGAGGAATTATTGATTTTATTCTGCTTACTGAGAATGAAGAAGGAAATAAATTAGTGCAGGTTCGTGTTCGTGACAGAAAAATTCCAGAAGTAGGGGATAAATTCACCTCCCGTCATGGTCAAAAAGGAGTTATCGGATTGATTGTTGATCAAGCAGATATGCCTTTTACTGCATCAGGGATTGTTCCAGATTTATTGTTTTCACCGCATGGTATTCCTTCAAGAATGACTATTTCGCATTTGATTGAATTAGTCGGTGGAAAGACAGGAGCATTAGCAGGAAGATATATTGATGGAACTACTTTTGAAGCTGAACCAGAAGAAGCTATTCGAAAAGAATTGTTATCTATGGGTTTTAGAGAGAATGGTACTGAAACATTTTACAATGGCATGAGTGGAGAAATGTTTGAAGCGCAGATTTACGTTGGCAATATGTATTATCTCAAATTAAAACATATGGTATCAAACAAATTGCATTCTCGCGCTCGAGGACCAATCCAGTTGTTAACACGACAGCCAACAGAGGGACGTGCAAAAGAAGGTGGATTAAGATTAGGAGAGATGGAAAAAGATACCTTTGTAGCGCACGGCGCAAGCCTTCTTTTAAAAGAGCGCTTTGATTCAGACAGAGTTATAGTTCCTGTTTGCGAAAAGAGTGGTTTGATTGGTTACTTTGATGCGCGAAAGAATCGTGCGATTTCTCCGATTTATGGAGAAGAAAGTGAGATGTCATACATCGAAATAAGTTATGCTTTCAAATTATTATTAGACGAAATCAAAAGCTTAGGGATTTATCCTCGCTTAGACCTTGAAAACAAGTTTTAAGGTAATAAAAATAATGAATAATTAAAGGTGTTGCATTATGGATGAAAAATTTGTATACAAAAAGATCAAAAGCATCCAGTTTGGAGTGTTGTCTCCTAAAATAATTAAAGAGATGGCAGTAGCTAAAATTGTAACTCCTGAATTATATGATAAAGAAGGATATCCTGTTGACGGCGGTTTAATGGACATTCGTTTGGGAGTTATTGATCCTGGATTAACCTGTAAAACTGACGGCTTAAAATTAAAAGAAAGTCTTGGCCATTTTGGATATATTGAATTAGCAAGGCCGGTTATTCATATTCATTATATTGGTGTTATTGTTACGTTGCTCAAGGCAACATGCCGCGAGTGCGGGCGAATTCTTATTCCTCAAAACAAAATAGATGCGCATCGCGATGAGCTTGAAAAATTAACGAATGAAGCAGGTCTGCTTGCGCGAAGAAAACGAATTAAAGAGATTATTAAATCATTAAAGACTGCAAGCAAATGCCCGCGATGCAAAGCAAAGCAGTATAAAATTAATGTAGAAAAACCAACAACTATTCTTGAAAATGAAAAGCGTGTTACTCCTATTGAAATTCGATCAAGATTGGAAAAAATTCCTGATGAAGACTGTTTAATTTTTGGTATTGACGCAAAGTCTTTCCGTCCTGAATGGGCAGTGTTGACTTTGTTTATGATTCCTCCAGTAACCATGCGTCCAAGCATCACGCTGGAAACAGGTGAAAGAAGTGAAGATGATTTAACCCACAAATTAGGGGATATCGTCAGAATTAATCAACGTTTATTTGAAAATATTAATGCAGGCGCTCCAGAAATTATTATCGAAGATTTATGGGACTTATTGCAGTATCATATTACAACCTATTTTGATAATGAAGTTGCACAATTACCTCCTGCCCGGCACAGAAGTGGTCAGCCATTAAAAACATTAAGTACAAGGATTAAAAGCAAAGAAGGCCGTATTAGATATAACTTAGCAGGTAAAAGAACTAATTTTTCTGCGCGAACCGTAGTTTCTCCTGACCCTATGATTGATTTGGATGAAGTAGGAGTTCCTTTGGAAGTAGCAATGAAGCTTACAGTCCCGGAAACTATTACTGCATGGAATGCTAAATATATCCGCGCATTTGTTGAACGTGGGCCTAAAAATTATCCTGGCAGCAATTATATCGTCAGGCCTGATGGAAAGAAGAAAAAAATTACTGATGAAACAAAAGAGCAGCTTTTAGAAGAATTGCAGCCAGGTTATACGGTTGAACGGCATTTAATGAATGGTGATATTGCAGTATTCAATCGGCAGCCAAGTTTGCACCGAATGTCCATGATGTGCCACCGCATCAGAGTGCTTCCCTACAAAACATTTAGGTTAAATCCTGCAGTTTGCGCTCCTTATAATGCAGATTTTGATGGAGACGAAATGAACTTGCATATTCCTCAAACCCAGGAAGCGCGAGCAGAGGCTCAAATTTTAATGCAGGTACAAACACAATTAATTTCTCCACGATATGGATTAAGCATTATTGGTTGTGTACAGGATTCAATTTCAGGAAATTATGTTCTTACAAAGTATATGAATGTAACAAGAAATCAGGCAATAGAATTATTATTAGCGATCAGGGAAACTAACTTCGAAAAGTTGCCGAACAAAGAGCGTATTACCGGTAAAGAAATATTCAGCGTTCTTTTGCCAAATGATTTTAATTTCGAAGGTCATGCAAAATCATACACCGGCAAACCTGAGATTGATAAGAAAAATGATGCTCTTGTTGAAATTAAGGATGGGGTGCTTCTCAGGGGAGTTATGGATAAGGCTAATCTTGGTGAAGGTTCAGGATTATTATTGCGTACGCTGCATAAACAATATGGCGCAGAAAAAACTATCAGAATTTTAGGAAAGATCTTCAGATTAGGAGTCGAAACATTATTGCGTCATGGTTTTACTGCTGCTTTGCATGATACTGACTTGCCTAAGGAAGCGCATGATACTATTAATGAAGTATTGAATAAAGCTTATGGTGAAGTAGATGAATTGATTGAAGTTTACAAGCAAGGCAAATTAGACGCATTCCCAGGAAGAACTGTTGCAGAAACTTTAGAATTAAAAATTCTTGAAAAATTAAATAAAGCAAGAAACGAGACAGGACAATTAGTTTCAAAGCATGTTTCTCGAGGCACAGGAACATTAATGATGAGTGATTCTGGAGCGCGAGGTGGTCCTTTGAACCTTGCGCAGATGGCAGGTTGCGTAGGACAGCAAGCTATGAGAGGAAAACGAATAGAAAAAGGTTATACGCAAAGAACCTTGTCTTGTTATAAAAAAGGTGATTTAAGCCCTGCAAGCCGTGGTTTTATCAGAGGCAGTTTTAAATCAGGATTAACGCCAAGTGAATTTTTCTTTGCATCTATGACTGGCAGAGACTCTCTGATGGATACAGCATTAAGAACCCCTAAATCAGGATATCTTTACCGGAGATTATCTAATGCATTGCAGGATTTAAAAGTAGAATATGATGGTACGGTAAGAGATGCAACCCAGAAAATAATCCAATTTAAATATGGAGATGATGGTGTCAGTGTTGCAAAAAGTGAAGGCGGAAAAATTAATGTTAAAAATATTGTTGAATCAGTTCAATAAAGGTTGATGCACATGGAAGAACTTTTTAATGAATACAAGGATAAATTGCCAGAAAGTGTTTTAGTTGAGCTTAAAGAACTCACCCATGGTTTTAATAAAACCAGACTTAAAAAAATATTGGAAAAAACATGCCAAGAATATCATGACAGTCAGGTTGAGGCTGGTGAATGTGTTGGTTTGTTAAGCGCAGAATCCATTGGTGAACCAGGCACGCAGATGACCTTAAACACCTTTCACTTTGCAGGTGTAGCTGAGATGAACGTTACTACTGGTTTGCCGCGTATTATTGAAATTCTCGACTGCAGCAAATCATTATCAACTCCGATGATGGAGATCTACTTGAAAAAACCTTTTTCCGAGGGAAAAAATATTCGTGAAGTAGCTGAATCTATTAAGGAAAGCAGATTAAAGGAATTAGCTAAAGAATTCACAATCAATGTGGCAAAATCAACCGTAGATGTTACTTTGGATATGGATAAAGTTAATCGTTTAGAATTAAAATCAGAGGATGTTGTTAAGAGTATTGGTGCAAACATACGAGGGATTACGGTTAAATTAGACAGCAATCTTCTGGTTATTAAACCAAAAAAAGATGATTCTATTAATGCAGTATTTAAATTAAAAGAAAAACTGAAAGATGTGTACGTTTCAGGGATTAAAGGAATTCTTCAAGTGCTGCCGGTTAAAAAAGGAGAAGAATATATTATTATTACTGCAGGAAGTAATTTGATGGATGTGCTTAATCATGAAAAAGTTGATTGTACAAGAACAAAGTCTAATGATGTTATTGAAATTGGAGACGTGCTTGGCATAGAAGCAGCGCGGCAGGCAGTTGTTGAAGAAGTGTTTAAAGTTATTGAAGCTCAAGGTTTAAACGTTGATATCCGTCACATTATGTTAGTTGCTGATACTATGAGTATTTCAGGAAAAATAAAAGGTATCACGCGATATGGTGTTGTAAGTGAGAAATCAAGTGTCTTGGCAAGAGCATCATTCGAAACTCCTATCAGACATTTAATGGATGCAGCATTAAGCGGTGAAATAGATCCCTTGAATAGTATTGTAGAAAATGTTATGGTTAATCAACCAGTTCCTATTGGAACAGGCTTGCCCAAATTATATACTAAAGGCAAGGTTAAATAAAGCTTGTAAGGTAAACATTTAAAAAACAGTGCAGAGTTGTTACACAATATGGCAAGGAAAAAGGAATTGCAAAAGGACATTGCCCAGATACAAGAGGCTATTGCAAAAAAAAAAGCTATCATTGGAACAAAAAGAGCTTTAACTCACTTGCGAACTGGGAAGCTGGTTACGGTATTTACTACGTCAAATTGTCCAGCATCAGTTAAAGAAGATGTTGACTACTATACAAAATTAACAAAATGCGATGTTCATGAATTAAAATACACCAACGAAGAGCTTGGTGTATTGTGCAAGAAACCATTTTCAATCTCTGTAGTTGGTTTGCTCAAGTAGGTGAGTCCTTGAAAATTAAATTGGATCTTGAAACCATAGGGCTTATGCAGTATTTTGAGCGATTTACCGGAGCTAAAGTCAAAGATTGTTTCACTGACAACCATGAAATGCAGATATTTGTGGTTGACCAAGGGCAACTATTTAATGCAGTTGGCAAAAATGGTGTTAAAGTAAAAGCGCTTGAAGCAAAATTAAATAGAAAGCTTAAAATAGTGGAGTTTAATCCAGAATTATCGCAGTTCATAAGAAATGTCTTGTATCCATTAAAAACAAGGGATATACAGATTGAAGATGAGATTGTCACGATCACTCCTCTTGATTCAAAAACAAGAGGGTTAATCATAGGGAGAGTTGCTCAAAATTTAAGGAATTTTGAGGCAATAACCAAAAGATATTTTAATATCAATGAAATCAAAGTTGTATAAACAAAGGTAACATACTATGGGACACAAACCATCCGGATTAAACACAGCAAAAAAATTAGGGAAAAGAAGATTTTACTCTAAACTAGCTGATAAACGTTTTAAAAGAAAGTTTTTGGGCTTAAAGGAAAAATCAGATCCTCTTGGTGGCTGTTCACAAGCTCGAGGTATAGTTATTGAGAAAAAGCAGCTTGAAGCAAAACAGCCAAACTCAGCAATGCGTAAATGCGCAAGAATTCAATTAATAAAAAATGGCAAGCAGGTAACTGCATTTCTTCCAGGAGATGGCGCTACAAAGCTTATTGATGAGCACGATGAAGTTATTATCGAATGTATTGGTGGAAAAATGGGCCGTGCGATGGGTGACATTCCAGGAACACGATGGCGAGTTATCAAAGTTAATGATCAAAGCTTAATCGCATTGCGAAAAGGTAAACTAGAAAAGGCAAGGAAATAAACATGGAGATTAAAGTATTCAATAAATGGAGTTTGCAGGGAATTAAGGTTAATGATCCTGGCTTAAGAAATTATATCAGTTTAAGCTCTGTAATCGTGCCAAGAACTGGTGCGCGATATGCTGGAAATAAGTTTCATAAATCAAGAGTAAATATCATAGAACGTTTTATGAACAAGCTTATGATACCTGGGCATAAATCAAAAAAACATTTCAAAACATCCTATCATTGCACAGGAAAAGCTGGCACTGCTTTTCGGTTGATGGAGCAGGTGCTTAAGATCATTGAACAAAAGACAAAAAAGAATCCTGTTGAAGTATTAGTTAAAGCTCTTGAAAATGCAGCTCCCAGAGAGGAAGTTATAACAATTGAATATGGGGGTGCTCGTTATCCTAAAGCAGTTGAATGCGCTCCACAGAGAAGAATTGATATTACAATCCGGTATATGATTCAAGGTTCTTATCAGAAGAGCTTTAATTCTAAAAAGAAGTTTGTTGATATTTTAGCAGATGAACTAGTGAATGCTGCTGAATGCAATGGTAACTCTATAGCTATTGCCAAGAAATACGAAGTAGAACGGCAGGCAGATTCGAGCAGGTAAGTGTGTTTTTCTATAAAAATATTAAAAGCATAAGGTATTTCTTAGAATATGCTTTTGGATCAGAGATGTATAGATGATATTGTTCGTGAATCTCCTTTTCTTTTAACTATCGATACAGATGATGGTATAACTATTTTTGAGTTAGAAGATTATCAAGAAGTTTCCTCTTTAGGTAAAACGTCTATTCAATATTCTATATCACACATAATATTTTCAGATAAAATAAGAAGATCAGTTTTAAAAAAATTATTTGAAGATCTTCAAACCTCAGGCAAAGTAAATGCTTTCTTATATGCTGCATTAATATACCCACCATTAAACAAGGGAACTTTTTTAGACGCAATCATAATAGGGGGATTATTTTTTGGGATACCAATGTTTGCTTTTGACAAAATGAGATCTAGATGGTATCGTTCTCATAATTCAATTTTAGAAGATGCTCTAAACAATAGTCTACAAAGCTCCCCAAATACTTTTGATTATTCACCTACTTTTCAATATGGTGTAGTTTCTGAAGATAAAAAATATCTTGTTTGTTACACCTTAAATCCTCTTCATTATGATGGTCTTAAAAGAGTGTTGACAAGATTGGGAAGAGTTGAAGAAATAAACCAATTAGATCAAACATTTGCTGTGTGGCTCGAGAAAAATGGAGACGTAAAGGAAACTTTAGGTGATGGTGGACGAGATGTTGATGTGAAAGTAGTTAAATACGCTAGAAATATTACAGAACTTAATGTTCGTGTTATAAAATCAAATTTTATAGAATTAAGAAATGAAGCAAGAGTACGAACAATTGTTCGAAAAAAATTAGATGAAGCTGGAATTAAATTAAAATTACCGCACACTATTGGTTATGTGTATATCAACAACGAAAGATTTGCTCGTTACGATGAGCGTATACGAGGAATTACATTAGATGAGGCATTGAGATCAAGAAAATATAAATCTATTGCATTATCTTTTTTACCTGAAGTTGCAACTTTAACTGGAAAACTTCATTACATTCTTGGTGAAGAGTTTATTGTACTAGGAAAATTTGATCCGAGCAAAGAATTAAAAAAAAGATTTGAAGATAGTAACCGTTATTGTAAATATGGCTTTTTAGAACCACGTGATTGTGATTTTCTCACTAGTTTAACCATATTTCGAGTATTTAAAAATATCCCTGAAGTAGTTAACTTAGATTCCCATCCTAAACAATATATAGTTGTTATTGATAAAAGGAAAGGTGTTTCTGAAATAGGAAGAGTTGACTTTGAATTAGAAAGGATGTCAAGCGTTCCTCTAATAAATGAAGTGGCAAATCTTTATCGGTTTGGGGATTATTGCGGGAAAACATTTGAACATGATTTTAATGGATTAGAAGCATATGTTAAAGCATATAAGGACTTGGGATCAACTCCTGAAGAGTTAATTGGATCAAAATCATTGGCTGAGAGTTTGAAAATGGCTTATTTACATTCAGTTATTTTTAGAAGTTTATGTTTTTACAGTGCCTGGTTTGATACAAAGAAAAGATTATTTATGGCAAGCAGAATCCCAGAGATACTATCAAATATAAAATATGCAATGGAAGAAATTAAAGCATTAGATCCTAATGAATTTAAAAGACAACAAGATCAATATATAGGATTATTAGGATTATTACCTGCGTTAGAAAAAACAGCAGAGAGAGCAAGATATTGGTAAATAATCAGTAGTGAAGAAAAATACTATTCAAGGTTTTATCCAGGGCTTATCTTGTAGGTACAACTGAGTTATCACACTATTTCCAAAGCTGTCAACAGCAACCTCAACATCAAGCTCTCGTGAGTTTCTGTATTGTTCTAAATGCTTTCCTTCACCTTCTGGAACTCCGAAAAATCCTCAACGTAAAGATAGAAAAGCTTCAGAAAAGTAGGCGCTAAAACCCCAGACTTATTACGTACTCTGAATCAGACATTAAAAATGTTTTAAGCAGCTTTGTCATAAATTATAGCAGTTCTTTGTGGAAATGCAATTACTTGTGCTGCTGCTGGATCTCGAGGTGTAGTTGCTGGTGATAATAAATACCGTTCAACAAATTCAAGATCCATAGCAATTCTTGCTCTTTTTGCTGCTGTTAATTGAGTTCCATCAATACCAGCTTCAATAGCTGTAATATGTTGTAATGTTAACATACCATTTTCTTGCAATATTTTCAATGCATCAGTATTACCATCAATTAATCCTGCGCGAACTTGATTATACACACGATGGGTTCTTAATCCGGGAGCATTTCCAAGTTGCGCTAAATCTTCAGCATATTCTTGTTCTCTTGCTTGAGCGCGCACATGAGCTTCACGTTCGTTTGCAGCATGTTCTGCTCCTTCAAAGAAGCGTCCATATTGTGCTCTTTGTTGATCGGTTAAAGCATAACTTCTATTCATTTCTAATTCTGCTTTTACTACTTGTCGAGGTGACATTCGTCCTGCTAATCTTTGAGCTAAATCATAATTCTCAGTCATCAATGCACTATGTAAAGTATCAATAGCTTCATCTGCTTTGTAACGTGCAGTTGCATAATGAACACGATCATGTGTTAATGGTTCAGGACCTGAGCCTGCTCCAACACTATTTTCAAGAGTAGAAGCAACTGCTTTTTGCTTTTGTTCAACTGCCAATGCTGCTCCTGCTAATTGTGCTAAAACTTTAGGTGTGCGTCGCACATAACTTCGCGCTGTTGCATCAACTAATGCACGTTGAATTTCATCTAAAGCACGTTGATCGCTTGTATCAGCAACAACTTCCATCAGATCAGCAATTCTATCATTATATTTGCGCACTAAGCTGCCTTCATTTGCTAAGATTGCTCTTGCAAGTCTGCCGTTTTCAGTAACATAAAGATCATTATTTCCTTTACTCATTGCTGCCTTAACTTGTGCAACATATTTATGAGCATCCAAAAGACCATTACTAAATGCATGGTTATGAGCAGTATAGGTTTTCATAAGAGTATCTAAAGTATTGTCAGTTGATGTTCCAGGAAGTGCATCGAGTGTCTCTTTTGGGAATGTAGGAAAATCAGGATGTACTTCTCCTGGTCTAACTTTATTGTCATTTGGAGGAGCAGGTTGTTGAGGTTGCATATTTGATGGTGGAGTTGTAACTGATTTTACCTTCTCAGTATTATCACAACCTTTTACTTCAACATCGCTAATTCTAAATTGTCCATGATATCGTCCATTATTGTATATATCTTTAGTTTTTTCAGCTACTGCTGTTAAATAATCACATCTTCCTATTCCAGAAAAAGAAAAATGTGTATCTCTTCCTTGCTCAATTATTGCGTCTAATACATTAGCTGAAGTATGTCTTGTTGCTTTCTCTGCATTAGCTCCTTTGAACAAAGCCCAAAATCTTGTCATAGGTGATCGATAAGCTGTTCTTGGTTGAGATTTTCCTTGTTTTGGATGAGCAGCAGCATATGCATAACTATTATTGATAATATCTTGTCCAATTCCTGTTGGAATTGCATTAGCATCAAGCACTAGTGTTAATGATGTTGTTGAAGATGAAACTGATGTTCTTGAAGGTGCTTGACTATATGTTGTTCCGCTTGTTCCTGATCTTGACGGGGGTGATTTAGGTGTACCTTTGTCTGATGCAATAGCTAAGTTACCTGTCAAATCAGGCAAAGCTTGTGCGTAATCACCAATTTGAGCAATAATATCACCTATCTCTGTGTAATCCGTTTCACTAGAGAGATCGAATGCAAGTTCTCGTTTAGATTGATGAAACCTACTATAATCACTAGTCCAAACCGCATGGTTAAGGGCAGCTAGAATTTCTTTATGGCGTTTGGCCGTGTCTCTTATCTCATCTGCTTTTTTTTGAGCTCTTTCGAAACTTTTTTCTATATCGTATAACTTTGCATCTAAATCTACACAGGTGTATCCACTATCAATATGTCCTTGTCCTTCTGCTAAGGGTAATGCTTGTAGTAAACTATCTATTTTTCTAATATTACTTTGCGCAATTCTTCTCAAAACATCTGTTTGAGAAGCATACATCTGTGATTGAGTTTGTGTTAGTTCGCTTGCAGAAGCAAGATGAGGTCCTAAATCTGTATCTAAATCTGACCATAATTGTTTATATCTCTCTATTAATGGTGGTGTATTAGTACGAACAGATTCACATCTCTCAGGAGTTTCATCAGCAAAGGCAGGTGTTGCTGCAGCTAACCCACCAACCACACCCATAATCTGTGCTAATCTCTTTACAATACTTACTAAACCCATAGTTTTACCTCAATGTTTTAAATATAAATTCATATAATTTTTAACAGTGCCACTTCTAGGTGAATAATACACCATTGTTTTTAAATGTTCCTGTTTTTTATGAAGGAAACAACCTTGTTTGTTACTTGAGAAATGCTCGCTTTAGAGGTAGGGATGACAAGGTCAAAATGCTCTGAATGATACATATCTATGCCATAAAGTTTTTTGTATCGTTTACGCTCAGATCCCTCCCTGTTTTTGATTTTTTCTATCGTATCGGCAATAGTTAGGTTATCTTCTTCCTTGCGATTGTCTTTGAGAATACGCTTAGCGCGAACTTCTAAGGAACCATCAAGAAATATTTTAACAGAATTTGGAATAAAATAAAACGCCAATCTTCCATCAATAACAAAATTGTCCTGTGTTGTTCCTAGTTTTGCAACTTCTGCATCTAATTTCTTGTCATAATTCGGATTTTTTTCAGCTAATCTATTTAATTGCAAAATAGTTATCTTTTTCCTTCGGGCAATTTTTCTCCATAACTCTCCAGCAGAATAATGCTTCATCTTCAGTTTTCGAGCTGCTAATTTTGCCACGGTACTTTTTCCAGCACCAGGTTTTCCAGAGATAGTAATGATCAAAATGCTTCACCTATATTATTGTCTTTATTTTCTGATAATCAACTTATTGTTATTTCCTTAGTTCTAATCTTATTTCATCCATTTGATTGAACAACCCATGGAATACATTTCGTCATCTGAAACTTTTCTTCCTGCAAGCATTTCTTTAATTGCATGCCGCAGATCTTCGCCATTGCCTTGCTCTTTACCATGAAATTGATCGAGTCTTCCATGATAGACTAATTTCTTGTTTTTGTCGAAGAGAAATGGATCAGGCGTGCAGGTTGCTCCATAGTTCTTTGCTATCTCTTGAGTTTCATCAATCACATACTCAAAATTTAATTTCCACTGCGCTGCATATTTCTGCATATGTTCAAAATTATCATCTGGGTACTCAGGGTTGTTATTGCTATTGATACCAATAAATTTAATCTGAGGAAATTCTTTTTGCAGATCAATCATAGTTTTTATTTTAGGTACAACATAAGGACAATGATTGCACATGAAGATAATCACATATCCTTGATAACCAGAAACTTTGTCAAAAAAACATAATTTTCCTGAAATACTCTTCAACGCAAAGGAAGGTGCTTTATCTCCGTGTTTTAATGTATCATACCTGGATTCTAATAAGACCATGTAATCACCTCGATATACTGGTATGGTACGTAATAAGTCTTCTTTAGGTTTTAGCGCCGGTTCAGCTTAAACATATTATTTCGATTGGATTTTTCTCTCTATAAATATAATCCCGACTCTCTCAATAATATAAATCAAGGATTCATAAGTTGGCTTGCGTCTGGGATTATAAGACTTGCCTATCGGCAAGGAACCCCGAAAAATTCCAAATAAAGATATCGAGGAGCTTCACAAAAGTAGGCGCTAAAACCCCAGACTTATTACGTACCTTGTATTATGGTGGAACTATACTGAAATAGATAACTTTATAAAACATTGGTTTTTTCATTATTAATAAGAGGTAAATACCTCAATTTTCTGGGGATGTTAAGATATTTTAGAAGGATACTATCTGGAATAGAAATGGAGGAAACATAGTACTATGACTCAGTTTGAAGATCAGTTAAATAGATATGCACAACAATTAGTTCATTATTCTCTTGCAGGGCAAGTCGCAGGTGGAAGTCTTCAAGGTATAACTGTCCATCTTTCTGGCGAAGCTAATAGAGAAAAACAAACACTTGTTGATCTTGTTGTTAGAGAAGTTGAACAAGCTGGAGGAACAATCCTTAATAGAATGCATGATCCTCGAGAACGTGTTGCATTATTAGTTGAAGCAGCAACTGCAAGTGATCCTAGCAAAGTTATTGCTGCTGCTAACAGTGAAGGTGCATTATTAGATCAACAGAATACCGTTTATCTTAATATTAAGGGTGTTGAAGATCCACAAAGATATAATTCAGTTAAAGGTATTTCGACCAGTGCAATGAATGATTTGTTCTGGCGAACATTAAGTCCCTATGGACAAAAAATGATGCGTTCAAAACCATGGACTGTTGCTTTATATCCAACGAGAGCAGAAGCACGAAGCAATGGATTTCTTGATAAAAGGGGACAGGTAAATATGGCTGCATTTAGAAAAGCTGCTCTAAGTCCTTGTATTGATGTAAATTACCAGAAAATGGGACAAGATTATGCTGAACTTAAAACATTACTTGATGATGCAGATTACATAGAAATCATAACTCATCAATTTGCAGGTACAACAAGAGCAACATTATATGTAGGAATAGAACATCGTGTTGCTGTTTTTGATGATGGCCATAAAAATATGCCAGGTGGAGAAATGTTTTTAACACCTGTAACTAATGCAGTTAAAGGAAGTGTTTTTACTAGCGTCCCTTTTGTTTATAAAAATTACACTCTGAACGGTATACAGCTTAAATTTGGCGACGATGGAACGGTGACAAGCTATAATGCTGTCAAAGATAGCGGTCATAATTTAGATGCAATTGTTAAAGTTTATGATGCACAGGGAAAACCAACAGGTAAAACACATGGTATTGGTGAAGTATCATTAGGATTACATCCAGGTATTGATCCAAGAATGAAAGTTCCGTTTTATACTGAAAAACGAGGTGGTGTTTTAGTTCTTGCTTTAGGTAATGGTTCTGAAGAATCTGTTCCTGAATTAATGAAAGAACTTGATTTGACAAAAAGAGATGTTCTTGCAGAGCGATTAAAAGACCAAGGAGTATTTCCTCGTGCTTCAAGCCATGTTGATATTCCTATTTTTGATTTCTCAAATCCAGGTAATGGGTGTGAAATATATGTTGGTGGGAAAGGATATAGAAAACAAGTTGCTTGGGATAAGGATACTAAATTATGGAAAATTAATGAGTGAGAAATTCAATTAGTGGTATAATCTTAGTGTCACTAACTTGATAGTACGTAATAAGTCCTCCTTAGGTTTTAGCGCCGGTTCAGCTTTTGAAGTGTTCTTCAATTGGATTTTTCTCTCTGGAACTCCGAAAAATCCCCAAAGTAAAGTTAAGAAGAGCTTCACAAAAGCAGGCGCTAAAACCCCAGACTTATTACGTACACTTGATAACAAAATTTATAAATAAGCCATAAACTCAACAATCATGGCAAAATTACGAAAAGGTGTTTCTTATAGGCGCATTGATCGGCCTTATACAAGAAGATCTAAATTTAGGCAGAAAGCGTATGTGCGTGCTTCTCCCCATAGTAAAATTGTTCGTTATAATATGGGTGATTTATCAAGGAAATTTCCTTACCAAGTAGATCTTTGTGTAACTGAATCTTTGCAATTACGACATAACTGCTTAGAATCAGCAAGGCTTACTTCAAACAGAACATTGGAAAAAGCCCTTGGCAAAAGCGGCTTTCAGCTCCTATTACGTCCCTATCCACATCATATTCTTCGTGAAAATCCATTAGCTTCAGGCGCAGGTGCAGACCGTATGAGTACGGGGATGGCATTTGCTTTTGGCAAGCCCATTGGCATTGCAGCGCAGGTTAAAGAAGGGCAGATTGTATTAAGCGCCTATGTTGAAAAACAACATCTTGATGTTGCGAAAAAAGCATTGAAAAAAGCGCAGTATAAATTACCCTGCACTTGCAAACTATTTGTCCATGAAAATAAATAAATTTATTAATTTCTTATTAATAAGAAATTATTATGCTCGCAAAACGTCTTAGTAATATTTCTGAAAGTAAAACATTGGCAGTTACTGGGCAGGTTATTGCATTAAGGAGCAAAGGTGTTACTGTTATTAGTTTTGGTGCTGGCGAGCCGGATTTTGATACACCTCAGCATATAAAAGATGCTGCTGTTGACGCACTTGAGAGAAGCTATACTAAATATACTGAGAATTCTGGGATTCTTCCATTGAAAAAAGCAATTTGCCAAAAATTACAGCGAGAAAATAATCTTACCTATACACCTGAACAAATTATTGTTTCCAATGGAGGCAAACATAGTTTGATCAATGTATTTTTTGCGTTACTTAACAAAGGCGATGAAGTGATTATTCCTATTCCTTATTGGACGAGTTATCCTGAGCAAGTAAAAATTGCAGAAGGAACTCCTGTGTTTTGTGGAACAAAACACCTCAAAGTAACTACAGAATTGATTGGACAAAAAATCACGAAAAAAACAAAAATACTTATTTTAAATTCACCTTCAAATCCAAGCGGAGCAATTATCGAACAAGAAGAATTAGAAAAAATAAAAGAGCTTGTGCTGAAGCATAATTTGTATGTTATTTCTGATGAAGTGTATGAACATTTTATTTATGATGGAAAAAAGAATAAAAGCATTGCATGCTTAGGACAGGATATCAAGAAAAAGACAATTATTGTTAACTCTGTCTCCAAAACCTATGCTATGACTGGCTGGAGAATAGGATTTACTGCAGCTGAAAAAGATATTATCAAAGCAATGGACACGCTGCAAAGCCAGATGACCTCTAACTCTTGCAGCATTGCGCAACATGCAAGTGTTGCTGCGTATAATGGTGATCAAAGTTGTGTTGAAAAGATGAGAAATGAATTTGAGCAACGGCGAAATCTGCTTGTTGAAGGATTACGAACTTGCAAAGGCATTACTTGCAATCTTCCTGAAGGCGCATTTTATGCATTTCCTTCTATTAAAAATACTGGTTTAAGTTCAGAAGTATTTAGCCAACGACTTTTAGCAGAGAAGCATGTTGCTGTTGTTCCAGGGATTGCTTTTGGTAGGGATGATTATATAAGGTTGAGTTATGCATGCAGTGTTGAAACAATAAAAGAAGGTGTAAGATTACTTAAAGAATTCTGTGATTAGTCAGATTTATAAAGCATCCTTAGTTATAATCTTTTATGAACTTTCAAAATCTTCAAAAAGTGGAAACTGATGATTTCTATTTAGGGCTTGCCTTTAGAAGGGCAAATGAGCAAGCTGAACGGCAACGTGAGGTTAAAGCATTTAATAAGCTCCAAAAGTCAAAGATTATTGAGCTTGAAAAAATTACTACGATCAGAAACGTGCTTTCAACACAGTTAATGGGTATTCTTACCTCATTTCCAAGCATAGACCAGCTTGATCCGTTTTATCAAGAACTTATTAAAATTACGTTAGACTATGTTCATCTTAAGAAATCTCTGGGAGCTTTGAACTGGTGCGTTAAAAAAATTAATGAGTTAACAAGCCTTACCTCAAAAAATATTAAGCTATCGAGAGATATTACTGTTGTTAATAATCATAGAAGAGCATTTTATGGAAGAACTTCCTCTTTTTTACGGCAAATTAAAAAAGAGCTTTTAATGTTGGAACAAGCCAGGAAAACCATGAAAAACTTTCCTGCAATTAAAACCTCTTGCCCTACCGTATGCATAGCTGGCTTTCCTAATGTTGGTAAATCAACCTTATTGAAAAAGCTTACCTCTGCAAGTCCAGAGATTGAAAATTATCCTTTCACGACAAAATCACTTAATTTAGGATACTGGCAATATAAATCCAAGCGCGTTCAATTCATTGATACGCCGGGAACTTTAAACAGATTCGAGAAAATGAATACTATTGAACAGCAGGCGCATCTTGCTTTGCAGTATTGCGCACAGGTAATTATTTATGTTTTTGATCTTACTGAACAAGCAGCAACTATTCCTGATCAGAAGAAATTATTCAATCATCTTAAAAAATCAGAAAAGCCAGTGATTGTTTATTTTAGTAAGTCTGATATTTTGCCGCCTGAAACAATAACTTCTTTTTCAGTTAAAGGATTCACTGATTTAGAAGCTTTGCAGAAAAGTGTTGTTAAGAAATTGAAGATATAATTTTACGTTACTGCTCATCTTTATGGTAAAGATCAATGAAAACAATCTTCTTTTCTTCTTGAAAATAAGCATACGCTAGCCTATAAGGTTTTACATATAATTCGCGAGTTCCTTTTCTACTATATCGCATTGGCTTTCCGATCTCTGGAGTTTCTATTATTTTCTCAACTTGTTTCTTGATTTGTTCTTTGATGGTCTGATGCTTTATTTTACTAATTTTTTTAAGGAAATTTTCTCTATGTTCTATTTCTAACATGCTTGTAACTCCTTGAGAAAATCTTCCTTAGATTTTTTTTGAAATTTCCCTTTGTCATATTCCTGCCATGCTTTCTCTACTTCTTCAGCAAATGCAAGATCGTCGCGTAGATTTAAAGCAAGAGATTTCATACTTTTTAATATAATTCTCCCCTCATCTCTTATCATAAGAAATTCGTCTCCTGTTTTTACATTGTCCCTTAATGAGGTCGGAATAACTATTTGTCCTTTTGTACTTACTTTTGCTATTGCATATTCCATACTATCACCTAAGTAAGTTATGCCTTACTATTATAAATAACTTTCGATTCATACTTTATCGTTTTCCCTTTCTTAAATAAACAGTTCTTGTAGGAAATGGTATTTCGAGCTTGTTCTTTCGTAATGCTGCGTATATTTTGTTCGTCATGCTATGAACTGCTTTAAATCGCTCGCGATAATTATCAATGAAAAAAATAACCTGATAATCAAGTGAAAAATCGCTCATTTTTATCATTCTTACATCTGCTTTGTCAGGGTCAACAAGATGAGGAAATCCTTTTAAACAATTTCTCAATACTTTTTCCACCTTGACAGTATCTGAACCATAAGCAACTGCCGCAGGGATGACTACTCGTATTTTAGGATCTGGTTTTGCAAAATTAATGATTGTTTTTGTTGCAAGTTCTGCGTTAGGAACAATAAGGTACTGATGATCAAGAGTTTTTATCTTAGTTGATCGCAAGCCAATTTGCGCAACTTCACCAACTTCATTTTCGCCTACTTTGACAATATCACCTACTGAAAAACTTTGGTCTAACATCATTGAAATGCCGCTTATCATATTATCAAGCGTGCTTCTTAAAGCAAAACCTATCACGACGCTTAATACTCCTAAACTTAAGAGAAGTGATTTGATTTCAATGCCCCATAATACTAATATAGTAAATAATGCAATAAGAATACTAATGATTTTGCTGATATTTGCAAAAACCTGAATACTTTCCTCATTCATTGCTGAGGCAGTTTTATATTTTACATAACGAATAAGGCTTTCAATAATTGCAATGAACGTGAGAGCAACTATGATCACAATAAAGGTATTGACTACGGTAATAATTGTTCCCTGATATCCCATTGTTTTTAACGTAACTTTTAACCCATAGCAGACAATAAGCCAAGAAATGCTATACTCGCTTTTTTCTAGGATAAGATCATCGAATTTTGTTTTAGTATCGTGAACAACTTCAGTGAAATAGGTTTTACAAAGATACAATACTAATCGCGCAATAATTAAATAAATAATGAGTAAAATCAATGCTTTAGTAAAATTATTTTGCTGGATAATATTAATGATATCAAAACCTTTGGTGAAAATATCAATTCCCCATAATCCTAAAAGTATGTCAATTGCCAATACAACTATTGCTGTTTTTGTGAGAACATTAAATAATTTGATTAGTTTAATGCGGTTTCTAAAACCAATTGTTTTTCCCCATAATGACGTTGAATAATCAGCTATGGCATTAGAAGCAATGCATAATAACCTTGCGATAAGCAGTATTTCCGCTGCTTTAACTAATAACAGAAGATTGCTATCAATGTCAGAAACGAGAAATGCAATATGCAGTCCGAGTGTTAAAATAATAAAAAATAACCATTTTGTTAAAGCTGGAGTTGCATCTGCAAAGAACTTTATGTTCTTAAAAAAACGATATTTAAAGTAATGCCGGAGAAAAATAGAAATAGCTAGAACTACTAAGAATATGGCAATCCCAAGTAATATATTCCCCATAAACCCTTATTTTATATTCTACCTTATATTAAGCTTTATTATTATTGACAAATAGTAAAAACAAACTTGCGAACACCAGTGCAAGTATCATTATTGCAACCGAAGGTCGCAATAATAAACGTGCTTCTAAAATCCATTTGTATTCATTAGTAATGAACACTATTGTTCATTAGCAATGCAAACATTTATAAATCTAAATGTATTAGAAAGTTACATGATAGATAAAGAAACACTTAGAAGACTGGTAAGATTGCAAAGAGAAGAAATGGCCTTATTTGATCTAGGCATAGAGAGGGAAGATATATCAACTATCGATTTAAATGTGCCTTTTGCTTTGATTTTATCAGGAATACGAAGATGTGGAAAAAGCACCTTGCTTCTGCAATTGATGAAAAATCTGAAAGGATTCTACTATTTTAATTTTGAGGACTCACGAGCCGGAGAGTTTGATATAGGTGATTTTGAAAAATTAGACCAAGTCTTTCACGAAGAGTATAAAGAACAGAATTATTATTTTTTTGACGAAATTCAGAATATTGCTAAATGGGAGATTTTTGTAAGAAGACTGGTTGACCTGAAGAAACACGTGATAATTACGGGTTCTAATGCGTCTCTTTTAAGTCAGGAACTCGGAACAAAACTAACAGGGAGACACTTAAATCATGAATTATTTCCGTTCTCATTTAGAGAATTTCTAAGGCTTAAAAAAGAGAAACCCTCCTTAGTTTCATTTGAAGAATATTTCTCTGAGGGTGGTTTTGCAGAATATTTAAAACTAAAAAGACCGGATGTTCTTCAAGAATTACTGAAGGATATACTTGCTAGAGATATTATAACTAGGTATCAACTAAGAAACCAAAAAATATTGAAAGACCTGGCTACTTATCTCTTGACAAATATTGGGAAGCCCTTTACGTATAACTCTCTTAAAAAGAATTTTAAATTAGGTTCGATTAATACAGTCATAGCTTTTATCTCTTATTTTGAAAACACCTACCTGCTGTTCACTATTCAGCGATTCGATTATTCTCTGAAAAAAATGCTGGTTAATCCTAAGAAAATTTATGCAATAGATAATGGTTTTGCAGCCAAAAATTCTGCTTCTTTCTTTGATGACCGGGGTCGGCTGCTTGAAAACCTTGTTTTTATCAATTTAAGAAGGAAAAATAAAGAGATATTCTACTTTCAAGAAGAAAATGGATGTGATTTTTTAATTAGAGAAGGTCTAAAAATTGTCAAAGCCATGCAGGTTTGCTATGAACTTAATGAAAATAGTAGGGAGAGGGAAATAACTGGCTTAGTTAGCGCCATGAAGAAATTTAAGCTGAAAGAAGGATTAATTTTAACTTATAATCAAGAAGATAAATTTATAATTGGAGATAAAACAATAATAGCAATTCCCGTCTGGAAGTGGTTACTAAAGGGGTAATCGGAGAATGGAGTTCTGCACTTAGAACTGTTAAAACTTTCCAATTTACTTATCCAAAAAACATATAAATCTTCTTTTTCGTAGAATAATCATGGAGTCATTACCATTCCTTACTGATCTTACTATTATCTTGTTTGTTGGAATTATGTGTACAGTTCTTGCTCGATACTTGAGAATTTCAAATGTATTATTATTAATTCTTGCAGGCATTGGATTAACACAAATTACCTTTCCTGGAAGGGCATTGTTTGATTTTCCACCTGCTTTTTTAACTATTATCGCAATCATAGCATTGGTAATTATTGTTTTTGATAGCTCAGCAAGGTTTAAGTGGAAATTAGTAGATCAATTAACAGGAAAAGCCTTGAAACTAGCTATTGTTTTTCTTTTTGTCAATGCATTCTTGCTTAGTATTGCAGTTTCCTACTTGTTTTATCTTGATAATCTATTCTTGATTCTTATTTTTGCTGCCACTATGGGAGCAACTGCTGCTGATGTTTGTTTAAACCTCTTCAAAAACCATCAAGGAAATAAAATAATCGAACTTCTTCGTATAGAATCAATTATTAATACTCCTTTAACAGTACTTATTCCATTTATTATTCTTGACTTGATGAAAGCGCTTTCGGTTTCATCGGATGAAAGTCAAGGAAAAACTCTGTTACTAACTACGTTATTTGAACAGTTAAAACCATTTATCAGCCAATTTGTCGTTGGAATTGGCGCTGGTGTCATTATAGGGTTAATTCTTGGAAAGATATTCAAAAAAGGAGTTCCAGAAAGTTTTTCACCGTTGTTATTAATTGGCTCAGCATTTTTAGCATATATTCTTGCAGAACATCTTGGTGGGAACGGTATACTAGCAGTTACAGTCACTGGTTTATTTTTTGGCAATTATTATGTTGAACAGAAAAAAGAACTCTATTCATTTCCAACATTATTTGGAAACTTTTTGATGATTCTTGTTTTTATTCTGGTAGGGATTGGATTTAAGATTACCGGAATCAATTTGATATTCTTCTTAAATTCTTTAAAATTATTTGGGATTTATATTTTAATTCGGTTCCTTGCAGTTTATATCTCATCCATGCATGATAAAAGCACTTTTAAAGAAAGACTATTCATGACCCTAATTATGCCAAAAGGTATTGGTATAGCGACCGTGATATTTGTGCTATCAACGCAAATTGCAGTATATCCAGAATTAAAAAGTATTATTGATTTAATGGTCTTGTTTGTGTTATACTCATTAGTGTTTGCAACCATAGTTGCTCCTTTTACTCGATTTTGGTTGGGAAAAGGAATAGAAAATAAAAACTCTTCCCATACATAGGCTTCATCCAAAAATGAGGTTAGCGCCCTCAGGTCGAAACTCTTTACAGTACCGGTTTAAAGGGCTCTGTCCCGAATAAAGTTTTTGGTGCCATGCTGGTGATTATCTTTAAAATAAATAATCTAGAAAAAAGGAGATTACAATGGGAATTTTTTCCTTCTTATCAATAAGTGGGATAATCACCGCACCAAAACCGAGGCGTTAGCCGAGATTCGGGACAGAGCTGTTTAAAGAGATCAGAGGGACGGCTTCTTCGGAGCGTGACTGTTTATGCGATTGAAATATGCAAAGTTTCGAAGGCGCTAACCTGGCGCAGCCATTTTTTGGATGAAGCCCCATACATAATAAGTCTTCTTTAGGTTTCATATGTTTTCTTTTCGTTCTTTCACGTAATGTTTCTCTTGTTGCCATTAAATAAACCTATTATTTTAAATCCTTTAAAACCATTTGATAACGATCAATTATTATTTTCAATACAATATAATCTCTCCATCCTTGTTTTTCAGGAGTTTCTGTTTTTCCTGATACATGATCAATAAAAGATCCTAACGCTGCTGCTATACCACTATAACCATTAGCATGAGTTCTTTCGGTTATTTCATCTAATTCTTGTAATTTACCTAAGCCTAATTGTCTGTAAATTTCTGCAGCAGCGTGAGTAACTTCTCGAACATATTTTGCTTTGAAAGGATGCCATTTAGAATATGTCTTTCCTATTTCAGGATCATCAAGAACACGAAGATAAGCATTTAATTGCGCACTGATACGCTCCAAAGGATAACAAATTTGTCGGTTAACATCTCCCAATACTGATCTAAAACCAGACTGATCTTGACCATGCTCATCAGTACTCATTGCTCGGACATCATCATATGCTAAAAAGACTTTTTCAGTCCAATCAGATATATCAATGATTTTTGTTCTGATATTTGCTAATAAATTTCTTTTTTCCCTATGTTCAGCAATAGTAGGATCAGAAGAAGTTCCTCTTAACATTCCTTCCAAATCTCCTGCTTGTGCTAACATTCAATAAAGAATAACATAATTATTTAAAAAGATTGTTTATCCTTTGCTGTGTTGCATAATTATTCCATACCTTTGGGTTTAACCAAAGGTATGGAATAATTATGCAACACAGCACACTTAAGAAAACATTTATAAATGACTTCAAAAACGTTATTTTTATATGCCAGATGGCAAGAAAATCCTATTAGACACCAATTTTTTACTCATACCTGGTTCACTAGGAGTAGATATATTCAGAGAGCTTGAAAATACCTGTAATTTCAACTATGAACTTTATGTGCTTGATAAAAGCTTAGAAGAGCTTAAAAAGATCGTAGAACAACAAACAGGAAAAGATAAACAGGCTGCTCAGCTTGCCTTAAAGCTTGTCCAAGCTAAAAAGATTAAAATCCTCACCATACCTTCACAAGACTATGTTGATGATATCCTTGTTCATCTCAAAGATGAGTATATCATAGCTACACAAGACAAAGATTTAAAAAGGAAGCTTAAAAACGTATTAGTGCTACGGCAAAAGAAGTATATTCAACTAATTGAGGCGTAATCTATGTATTATAAAATGACTTTATCTGATCACATCAGGGTTCCACCTGAGTTATTCAATTTAGAATTATCATCTTCAGTTATTCAAATGCTGAAGAAAAAGTATGAAGGTTATATTTCTAAAGAATTAGGGATTGTCATTGATGTTGATGAAGTCAAAGAAATAAAAGAAGGCGTTATCATCCATGGTGATGGAGCAGCATATCACACCGTTACCTTTAGCATTCTAACCTTTAAACCTGAACTTCAGGAAGTAGTTGTTGGCAAAGTTAAAGACATTGCTGATTTTGGTGCATTTATTTCCATAGGACCAATTGATGGGATGATTCATATTTCACAAACCATGGATGATTTTGTTAGTTTTGGAAAAGACAAAGTATTAACTGGCAGAGACAGCAAACGTGCCTTAAAAATTGGAGATACTTGCAGAGCGCGAATTATTGCAGTTAGTTATACTGATGTCAGCAATCCTAAATTAGGGCTAACGATGAGGCAGACTGGCTTAGGCAAGCTTGAATGGTATGATGAAAAAAAAGGATCTGTTCCATCTGAAGCTAAAGAATCTAAGGAACATAAGTCTAAAGGAGAAAGTAAAGAAGGTAAAAAAGAATAACTAATCTTGATGAGGGAAATTCATGGGTAAAAAAATTGCGCATAAACAAACAAAAATGATTATGGATGCTAGTGACGTTAAAGAAAATGCTGACGATTACACACCAAGCTGGAAAGGAAGAATTATTATTATGAATCCTGAAAAATCAGTGATTGCTAAAAAAATGGCTATTGACCAAAAAGGAGAATATGCCATAAAGGTAAGGTGAACATTATGAACATTGAAATTCTCAAACAAAAAGATACTCCTTTATTATCAAGAAAAAGAGTAACTGCTAAGCTTACTGCTGAAGCTGCAACTCCTTCCAGGCTAACCATCAGAAATCTGCTAGCTAAACAATTAAAAGTAGATCCTTCATTGGTTATTATCAAACATCTTTATCCGCAGTTTGGTGATAGAGTAGTAAAGGTGATTGTTAATGTTTATGAAAAACGAGACGTTCTTGAAAAATTTGAACATAAAAAATTAGTAGCAAAACATCAGGAAAAACAAGAAGGTTCTGCTGAAGTGAAAGAAGCAAAACCAGCAGCAGCATAAATCGTTTAACATCAAAATATGTGATATGTATGGCAGAAAAAAAAGAACCAAAAGGAAAAAAATCAGGACCAAAAAGATACATGGTAAGCGGCGATAAATTGCAGCGAAATAATAAACACTGCCCAAAATGCGGTGTTGGCTATGCGCTTGCTAACCACAAAGATCGATTGACCTGTGGCAAATGCCAGTATATGGAGAGAAAATAGAGAGTTTAAATTTCTTTTTATTAATTTTGATTAATTATTAATTAGTTTATCTTGAAAATCATCTTTGTTTCAATCTCAAACATCCTTAATCCACTTTTTATCGCTGTAATGAATTTTTTTAGCATTCTTAGAATTAACCACTTTTTGACCTAATCTTTTTTCTATTCTATCTTTTGCAACTTTTGCAGTTTTTCCACCTTCTTTTGCAATTTCTCTGCTTTGTTCAAAAGAGTCAGGATTTTCTTTTTCTGAGATCTCCTTTGTTGTTGCTTCTGCAAGCATGTTTAGGATTAATTCAATATTTGTCATATTATCTCTTAAATTCTCTCTTTTCAATCCTTTTAACTGTTTATATTCCTTAACTGTCTTTTCAGACCATGCTTTTGTAATTTCGTTTGTCAAAATAGCATAATCTTCTTGTTTTGTAATTCCAACCCTATTCCATTCATCAGTTAGCTGTTTTCTCACTTCAATTGTTTTTAATCGTTGATTTATCCAGTCAAGAGAATATCCTTTATGTAAATATAAATACATTGCTCTATCAATTGCAAGTTCAGGATCTTCAGTTTCATCAATTCTTTCACGACCAACTCTTGCAAGCCACATCTTGAATGGCTCTGCCTTTTTAGATGGAATTGACTGAATTAAGCGAAGCAATTGTTCCGTGTCAGCAACATCTGTATTGTAATATTTACCATCAGATGAAAGCATTTTCAGTTGACTACAATTTGTAGCCAACTCACTTCCCTCGACTTTTAACCTTGTTTTTAGCACACTCCAATATTTCCGTGGATTTGGACTTTCAGTAAGCACATGTATAACATCTACTATTGAGAAGTACCACTTCTCTTTTTCGGAATCCCATTCAACACGAATCTTCTTATTATTGAACAATTTGATAGCATGTTTCATTTTAGTAAACGCCTCTATTATTAGTTATATTTGTTTCCATGCATATTAATGAGAGGAAGAACTCCTTAATAAACCCATCGCCGAAAAAACCGAAAATCCTCCCATACTTTTCGGAAGATTTACGGTTTTATTGAAAAAATGTCCGTTAAAAAACTTAACAATAAAAAATTTTACGGAAAATTTGAAGAAATTTCAACTATCATCATTTCCTTGGAATGCAATAATATCTTTGGTTGTTAACTTCATGCCTTTTTTGAGTTTTTCATCAACTTGTTTCCGTCGTTCTTCTAAGGTAGCTTCATCATGTTTTTGTTTTTCATGCTTCTTAAATTCTTTATCCATATCTAATTGAGCATATAGTTCGTTTAACTGCTTTAATTTCTCTTTAAGCTCATGATTTTTTTCATTAAAATCATGTTTTAGCTTTGAAAAGGCATCGTATAACTCTTTTTCTTTGGTTCGAAGAGCTTCCACTTCTTTGGAAGAACCTACTAATTCTTCGTGTTTTTTCTGGCTTTCCTGGGCAGTGCTTTGCACGACATGATGGGAAAGATTTGCTTCTTGTTTTAATTGCCGGACTTCTTTTTCAAGGGTTGCAATTTTCTGGTTTAATTCAGAAGCAACAGCTGTTTCCTGATATCTTTTTTTTAATGAATTTATTTGCTTCATTGATTCCTGTTCTTTAGCAAACGACATTCCTGAAGTCTCTATTCTGTATTCTAATGCCTTGATTTTTCGTTTTATCTCAGAAGGATGCTCAGTAATATTTTTTTTTTTCAATACTTCTCCACGCTGTTTTTCCAATTCTTTTAATTCATCAAGTTTCTTTTTAACTGCATCGTGCAGTTCATCTCTCTTTACTTTTTTATCTTTAACCAATTGGGTGAAAGAATCACGCTTTTCTTTTGATTGTTTTAACGTTCCAATTAATTCTTTAATATGATTGCCCACTTTCTGCTTTTCTTCATAGAGTTTCTCTTTCTCCTGATGAAGATTATTACACGTAGTTTTAAGTTCCTGAACAGCCTGCTTCAATGCATGCATCTGTTTCAAAAGTTCCTGTTTATGTACTGATTCAGTCATAGTCTAAACCACATTATTCAATACTCTTATTTAACATATCTTTTACTGCATTACTATCCAGAAAGCTGTTTAAAGAAAAAATAAAAAAAGTTAATAGACCTAACCAAATAAAGCACCTAAACCTGCTGCTGCAGCTTCATTGCTTTTTTTGTCATCTTCTTTTTTCTTTTCTTCTTTTTTGCCTTCTGCTTTATGTTCTCCACTAGCAGCAGCTGGAGCAGCTACTACTTGCGCAACAGCAGCTTTCTTAATAGCTTCGTCAATGTTCACGCCGTCTAATGCAGCAACAAGCGCTTTGACTTTAGCTTCTTCAGCTTTAGCACCTGCAGCTGTTAGTACTTTCGTAACATTTGCTTCGTTGATTTGATGTCCTGCTTTATGTAAAAGCATTGCAGCATATACATATTCCATGGTAAATTCCTCCGTATATTTAATCTTGAATATTTGCAACTGACTTAACAGATTGCATCTCTTGATGAGCTTTAGCTAAAATCTCACCCACAACCTCTTTTCCCAAAATATTTTGACTAAGAGCAAGCGCTTTGCTTTCTTTAAACGCTTTCTGAATCAAATAGATAGTGGTTTCCTGAGTAGGATATGCTGCTTCAACTGCTAAATTAAATGCCCATTGAGCAGCTTGAGTGATATTGTTAATATAGGCAGTTTCATCAACATCAAGCACTGACTTTTGGAAAATAGTGCCTTCTTGATAAACAGCAACGACATTTAACCCGATTTCCATTGGCTCGATTCCTAATCTTGTTAAGATTGAGGCAACATTAGCTTTAATTACTTCACCTTCTTTAACAACTACTTTGTCTTCTTTAACGGCAACTTTGCCTCCTTCAACACCTACTTTCAAACCAATAGCGCCAAGCTCGCCAATAACTGGTCCCGGTGCAAAAGGAGTTACACCTGCTTTAATCATAATATCTTTTGGAGCAGTTTGTCCACCTTTAGCTGGAGCTGATGATTTTGACTTTTTTAATTTGTTATATAAAATAAATGGATTTTCATTGGTGAAAAGCAATCCTGGCATACCTTTTAAGTGAGGAATTAATTGTTCAATGTCTTTTCTTTTATCCTTTGCCTTTGCAATTGCTAATTTCATTAATCTTCTCTTCCCTACGAGCAATTCAACGTTGCCTCGTAATGAAGCTCGCATATTCTGAAGCTGCTTGGTTGGAAGATTTTCCATGTCAACTGCTCCAATAATAGGATACTTAATCATTAATTCAACAAATTTTTTCACTTGATCAAGCTTTTCTGGAGCTACGTGTTTAGTTGCCATTTATAGTACCTTCACTGGTTTGCCCATGGTTAATTTAAGATATATAGTTTTAATGTTATTCTCATGCGCTGGTAAAACATTAATCAAACTTTTATATGCAGTCATAATATTATCAACAATTTCTTCATCCTTCATTGCTTCATTCCCGACAAAACATTGTATCATTAAAGCTGTTTTTGCCGTTAGGCGAAGTGTTTTTTGGAGTTTATCATATAATGGTTTAAGTCCTGCTTTAGGAGGCACGACACATCCAGCTTTTGGGTTTGGCATTTTTCCTCGCGGACCAAGTATTTTACCAAAAGTTGTTGCTACTTTTCCCATCATATTAGCTTGGGCAATAAAGAAATCATAATCTTCTGTAAGCTTTTTAGCCTTTTTTTGGTCAATACTGTTAAACTCATCAACATGAAGTGTTTTATCACAAATCTTTTCAGCTTCATCTTTCAATTCAGGACCAACTAACGCGCATACTTTTACAGGCTTGCCTCTTGGATAATGCAGGGTGATATACGTATCTACTTGTTGTTCTGGTTTTTTAAGATCAAGATTTTGCAAGGTAATTATTAAGTCAACTGTTTGAGAAAAATTTCTTTTCTTTCCTTGTTCGCGTGCTTTCTTCAGTGCATCCTGCACTTGTTTTATATCCATCCTTAAACCTCCACCCTTCTATTAGTTAATAGTTATCGGGCGAATAATACGTTAGATTTGGCGGTTATTTATAAAGGTTGTTGTTTTTTGTACGTAATAAGTCTGGGGTTTTAGCACCTATTTTTGTGAAGCTTTTCTTATATATTTATTGGGGATTTTTCGGGGTTCCTTGCCGATAGGCAAGTCTTATAATCCCAGACGCAAGCCAACTTATGAATCCTTGATTTATATTATTGAGGGAGTCGGGATTATATTTATAGAGAGAAAAATCCAATGTTTAATCACATTTCAAGCTGAACTGGTGCTAAAACCTAAAGAAGACTTATTACGTACTGTTTTTTGTTAAAAAAGAAAATTAAAATCATCCTGTAATTCATGCTCAGTATTATCATAGCGCTGGATTAAAGACTTAAATTGAGCAATGTTCTTTGGTTTGAAATATTTCTCAAAAATAACATCTAATTTCACCAGCATTTCTTCATACGGTTGAAAGTCAACTTCTTTCTCTTTTAACTTTGTTCTGCTTGAAAGTATATGGGCATGTACTTCATCCTGCCAGACATCTGGATGATAACCGTCGGATTCTTCAAGATATTTTAATATTGTAGACACGTCAATTCCTTTAAGAGCATAAAGCACTTCTTTTTTGTAAGCAGGATTTGCATAAAATAATCCATGAGCAATTTCATGCTGTAAAGCTGGTTTTTCTGAATGTGCGTGAATGCCAATAACATAGAAAGGATGTTTTCGCTTTTTTAATCGATCAAGCAAAGCTTTTTCATAGGCATCAAGAGGATCAAATTTTCCCTGGTAAAAAGGATCGAAAAAAAGCGAAGGAACATTAAATCCGTTCCAGTCATCGTAGTATTTACAGCTTCCATCAGTATTTGCGCCTTTTTGGCCATTATACCATACTTCAAATTCGTCACGTGAAAAGAATTTGCCCCTGAATCTTGGCGATTCATAATGCTCTTGAAAACGCATGAAGGTTTTAGTCATAAGCTGCTGGTGAGGGAAAACGAACAGAATAATTCCTTCAGCTATTTCATATTCTAAGACCTCTTTTAGTACCATATTAGGATAGAACCAGCGAGGTATTTAATATGTTTCTATTTTTAATCCATTTATACGTTCAAAGTGTTTCACATTCTTAGTTACAACAGTAGTAACTCCATGTGCTAGTGCAATGCCTCCTATAAGGCAATCACAATCATCTATGGGCTCCCCTTTTTTAACTAAATAAGCATAAATTTCTGCTGATTTAATCAGAGCATTATCATTTAAGGGAAGCACATTGATTTGGTTAAAAAATTCTAATGCTCTTGGTAAATCACGTGAAGTAACATTTTTCAAAAATAGTCCTGATATAACTTCATACATATTAATCTGTGTCGTAAACAATTCTGGATATTTTCCTTTTATATTTTCAGTTTCCTTTTTCCCTCTTAAGAGGTCGATCAAATATGTTGTATCAAGTAATGCCATGTATACGTTGCAACCTCTTTTTTGCTTCAATAATATTTCCCTTTTTTCGTTCCAAATAATGGTCCATTATAGCTTGTCCATCCTCTTCTGATAATATCCCATAATAATTCCAAATAGAGCCTTTTTTCTTTTCAGACAATAATCTACTTATCTCTTCAGAGAAACTTTCATCTGCTAACTTTTGTGTCTTCAAAAGATTATACGCATCTTCCGTTATAGTCAATGTTTTTGTTGCCATACACGTACGTGTACACGTACGTGTATATAAATATTTCGCTTAATATATAGAGTACTTTGTAGTAGTAAACTATATAAATAACCTATTAACTACTAAAATCTATAAAAACTACTATATGGTGACTAAGATGCATGAAGAAATGTTTGAAGAAGTAGAAGAAGTACATCAGATACAGGCAAAGAAAAGCGTTGATAAGGATAAAGAAAAAAGCCTCAGAGAAATAATGAATAGAACTCATTTTAACAAATATGAGTTAGAAGAATATATGACTGATTATGATTAAATGTGATTAAATGATTAAATTTTGATCATTTATTTAAATCGGCCTTTTTTTCTTTAAGTGATGGAATTAACCTCCATTATAAGAAAATTGACGGTACAAGCTGCTTTAGGTTTCGGATTATTGTTTCAGCCAGGCTGCATTGATTTTATCATTGACCCTGATCCGTCTCCCTATGAATTTATGTCAAGAGAGGAGCAAATTAATTTTTATGCCCAACGATTGTATCATTATATTAAAAAGACCGCTGCTTGCAATTCAAGAAAAATTCAGCTAAATGATGATGGCAGTTACACTTGCTTTGTTGCTTTTGGACCAGAAAATATGGAATACAGAAAATTAGTGCAAATAGTAGTATCTAATAAAGTACCTCAATTATCAATATCTTATGATTATAAACATGGTGATTTTCTGCAGCAGGTTATATTACCAATGAATAATAATAGATTTACTGTGGTAGATCAAAATCCTTCTTTTGCTTCAGAATTTTCCCCGGGAAGTTTAGTTGATCCTATAAGAATATTACGTGATACTTTACTTCTTGTCCCAACCTATAATGAACGGCTCTGATGAAAATCTCGGCATAGCCTCGGTTTTGGCATCAGTTCGGCTTTTAATGGATTTATTTTATTGGATTTTTCTCTCTGGCACTCCGAAAAATTCCCACACATTACTTTGAAGAGCCTCACGAGAAGATGCCAAAAACTATATTTTCACCAGAGCCATAATGAACATAATTTATAAATCCCTCATCATTTTTTAATTTTATGAAATTCATTATTGAACACTTAGACGGACGATTGTATAATTGGTCATTATTGGAATACACGCATTGCAGTAAAACTGTTGGCAAAGAAAATATTATGTTTACTAATATTAAAGGAAGTTCAGCAGCTGAAAAATTGAAACCATTAGGTTCTGTTGAGAACAAATCAGTCATTGCTTTAAATCTTAAAAAAGTCTGCATTCTTGATCCTTTAGCTGAGAAAACATTATCTCCTGATGATAAAAATAAATTTGATTATTTTATTTTTGGTGGCATTCTAGGAAATTACCCTGCTGACAAAAGAACAAAAACTAAACTCAGCGAACACCTTATCTGTGAAAAAAGAAATATTGGCAATGTTCAAATGTCAACAAACACTGCAGTTTATGTTAGCTGGAAAATATTATCAGGAATGAAATTTGAAGAGTTCAATTTTATTGATGAACTGGTTATTCCGATGGATGATGGGGAAGAGGTTATTCTGCCCTTTAGATATGTTATCGAACATGGAGAACTAGTTTTAGCTGAAAACTTTGTTGCATTTCTTAAAAATAGAAAAGGATTTTGAAAAAGGTTTTGTTATGAAACAAGTGCTAACTAATGATGGAAGTGTAACGTTTTTTAACGAGCAGAGCCAAGAAACCTACCATAGCACTTCTGGCGCTGTTGAAGAGGCGTTGAAGAAATTTGCCGAACCAACTCAAGTAAAAGAACTTGCAAAAAAAGGTTCAATTAAGATATTGGATATTTGCTTTGGCTTAGGATATAATTCTGCTGCTGCACTGGATATTATTTTGTTGGAAAATCCTTCTTGTAATGTTGCAGTGGTTGGCTTTGAAATTGATGAAGATATTTTAAGTAAAATTCTTGAGATTAATCCTTCTTTCAAACACTATAACCTGATTAAACAAGTTATTAAAAATAAAATTGAAAACAATAAACACCAATATTATGAGATCAAGCGAGAAAATGTTTGTGTTAAAGTAATGTTGGGTGATGTACGGGATAAGATTAAAGCCATCTCTGAATTTGAAACATTTGATATCTGTTTTTTTGATCCGTTTTCACCAAAAAAATGTCCAGAATTATGGAATGAAGAATTATTTAAAGATATTTTTAAGCTGCTTAAGAAAGGCGGTATTCTTACGACGTATAGTTGTGCCAGAATGGTACGTGATAATCTTAAAAACGCAGGATTTACTGTTAAAGAAGGCCCTTCAGTTGGGAGAAGAGCGCCAAGCACGATTGCAATGAAATAGATTAAGAACATTTAAAAATGAATGATTAATTTATCTTATCATTTGCCTCTGTGGCTCAGTGGTAGAGCGTTACCTTGGTAAGGTAGAGGTCGCGGGTTCAATTCCCGCCAGAGGCTTTTCAATCATTTATTCTTGTTCTTCATTCGTACGACTTTACAAAGTAAATGTCGTACTTGCTTTGTTTTCCCCAGGCTTTTTTTAAAAGGCTGCGCGGCTTCAATTCCCGCCAGAGGCTTTTCAATCATTTCAATCATTTATTCTTTTATTTTAAGGATTTAAAGCTCTTGCTGATTCTTATTTACCTTCTTAATTTTTATGTTGAGACGGGCTCTGGTGAAAATGTAGTTTTTGGCATCTTTTGGTGAGGCTCTTTAATTTCATAAGTGAGGATTTTTCGGAGTGCCAGAGAGAAAAATCCAATAACATGAACCAATAAAAAGCCGAACTGATGTCACCTGAATCCGAAGGATCTCAGGGATTAAAAATAGTGATTTTTAATAAAACCGAGGCTATGCCGAGATTTTCACCAGAGCCGTTGAGACGGTCAAAGTACATAATTTATTGCATGATCTGAACATGAAAAGAAACCAGCTCTTCTCAAATAAGATTGTATGCGTTCATCAATAACACTAAAGAATTGTCCTTGAGTTCCACTTGAAAACCATTTAGGAATAGCAATTGGAGTTGCATCAGTTGCTTGTGTTATCTTAAGTTGTGATTTTGAAAACACACCTGAACCAACAACATAACCAGAACAATTACCTGTTGTTTCTTCTATTACATTATCTATTGCTTTAGTAGGTATTGTTGGCATCAGAGGTTTCATATAAACAAACGTAGGAATACCCACTGCATACAATCGTTTCACTGTTTCAACTCTGTCTTGGTAAGTCGGAACTCCCCTTTCAAAAGAATCTGCTATTTCACGACCAAGCAAAGATACAAATGCAATAAGTTTTTTAGGTTTTTTTCTACTTTCCATTTCAGCACAAATTTCAGCTAATTCTTCAACAGTTCCTTCTAATAAATTTTGTTTTGTAGCAAATGATATATGTGTTCCCCATTTAGCTATTTTTCTTATCACTTCAAGACCAAATGCAGGGTTGACAAAAACTTCAGTGTCACAACCTACTTTAACTACTTCAACTCTGTGTTCAAGAACTAATTCATTTAGATCTAAACCTAAATCAGTTATACCTATTGCTCGTTGGTGATTATAACTAGGAACTAGTGTATAACAATAGGTACAGCGATATGCACATTCCCCTCCTACTGATAAATATGCTCTATGTCCATCTAATCGGTACATATTCTTTGTAAAGAAGTTTTTATTATAAATTTTATGTACTTACTTAAACAATCACTATTCAACAGTTCCTTAAACTATTTACGATGAAAATCAAGGATTTAATTAGATAATCCACTTCTTGTTGTGTCGTATCTTTGCCAAAAGAGATCCTGATATATCCATAATCAGGATTAGCATTAATAGCTTGTAACACGTGACTTAAGGTTATAATCCCTGCACTGCAAGCGCTTCCTTTTGAAATAGCAATTCCCTGAGAAGATAAGTAATTAATTAATTCTTCAGCAACAATACTTTTAAAACCGATATTAATAATACTTGGCAACTGATTTTTCGATTGTTTAGTTTGATTAATCAGGAGATTTGCAATACTCTGTTTTATTTTTATTATAAAATAATTTCTTAATAAAGTTAATTTTTCCAATATTTTTTTCCTTTGTTTTTGCACTACTTCTAACGCAACAACAAAGCTTCCAATGCCCGCTAAATTATGTGTGCCAGAGCGCAAGCCAAACTCCTGCCCTCCTCCGACTATAACCGGTGAAAGAGAAATGCTCTCTTTCTTATACAATAAACCAACTCCTCGAGGCCCATAACATTTTGCAGAATTTAAGGTTAATAAATCAACACCTAATTTTTTAACATTGAGTTCAAGCAATGCACCTTGGCACGCGTCACTGTGAAAAATAATATTATTGCTTATTTTTTTAATGTTAGACAATGGTTGAATGCAGCCAAGCTCGTTATTAGCATAATGAATAGTGATAAGTTTTGTTTTGCGCGTAATTTTCTTTTTCAAATCAATACATGAAACAATACCTGTTTTGTCAACAGTGGCATACTTTACCTGTTTAGTTTTCTGTTTACAAACTTCTATAATTGAAGGATGTTCAAGATGAGAAGTAATAATTTCACTCTGATTATCATAATTATTATTAATAACACCAGAAATTGCAATAAAGTTACTTTCTGTTCCTCCTGATGTAAAAATAATCTCTTCAGGCAAACAATGTAATATCTTTGCAGCTCGCATTCGGTATTCTTCCAATTTTTGTTTTGCGAGATTTCCAAGATAATGGCTGCTGGATGGGTTAGCAAAGAATTTCTCACTGATATAATTATATTCTTCTAATGCTTCTTTACAAATAGGGGTGGCGGCAGCATAGTCGAAATAATAGGATTTCATAGTAGATTTATGGTTGATGGCTTTTTATAGTTATTGGAAGTTTAGGCTCTGTCCCGAATCTCGGCTAACGCCTCGGTTTTGGTGCCGTGATTATCCCACTTATTGATAAGAAGGAAAAAATTCCTACTGGAACTTCCTTTTTTCCCACGTACTAATTGGAAGGATAATCACCAGCATGGCACCAAAAACTTCATTCGGGACAGAGCCGGAAGCTTATCCCAACATAATTTGCTGGATTTATTTTCTTTAGATCTTCTTTTACCCGCAATGAACAATCTAATTGTTCAACAAAAGAATAAATTTCTTGTAAAGTCACTTTTTTCCCTCTTGTTAACTCCTTTAATTGTTCGTAAGCTGTAGTTAAGCCTTCTCTTCGTAATATCGTTTGTATTCCCTCAGTAATTATTTCAGGATGATCTTGCAACGCTTTTACTAATTCTTCTTTATTCACTTCGATTTTTGATACCCCTTTAAACAGTGCTTCATAAGCAACTAAGCAGTGGCCAAAAGCAACCCCTATATTCCTCAAAACAGTGGAATCTGACAAGTCGCGCTGCAATCTTGAAATGGGTAATTTTCGAGAAAAAAAATCAAACAATGCATTTGCTAATCCTAGATTGCCTTCTGCATTTTCAAAATCAATAGGATTTATTTTATGCGGCATCGTTGAACTCCCAATCTCTCCAGCTACTGGTTTTTGAATAAACCAGTTGTCACTGATATAACGCCACATATCTTGTGAAAAATCAAGGAGAATAACATTTATCCTTCGTAAACAATCAAATACTTCAGCATAACTATCTTTCGGCTCAACTTGTGTTGTAATTAGATTTGGTTCAATTCCTAATGAAGAAATAAACTGCTCTGAAAATTTAATCCAATCAATAGATGGAAATGCAGCAACCTGCGCATTATAATTGCCAGTAGCGCCATTTAATTTTCCTGTTATTTTATGGGATTTTAAGTATTCTAATTGCCTTTTAAGCCGGCTATTAAATACAAGAAACTCTTTGCCGACTGTTGTTGGGGATGCAGGTTGTCCATGGGTTCTTGCAAGCATAGGAACATCCTGGTAATTTTTTGCGAAAGAATTAATGAGCAGAATAAGCTGATCTACTTTCAAAATGAACAAATGCTTTGCAGTCATGAAGTGACGTTGCTTCTAATCTCAGTTTAATAAAATATTCAATTGCTTTAACATCGTGATTTGTTGGAGGGATGTCTTGATATCCTTTTGTTTCAATCTCTTTAATAATTTCAGTATCTTCCAGCGAAAGTTTCGAAAGATTGTTCAAAAAATCTTTTTCTTCATCAGTAAATTTTCTCAAGCAAAATCCTTCTACTTCAGATAGAGCTACTAAGTAGGCAGTTTCAACAAGAATTCTATACTTAAAGAATGCCTGTTCGCTAAAGAAAGGAACTAACAATTCAGTTTTATCATAATATCTTCCGCCTAATGGAGAAATTGTTTGCAATGGATTCATAGAACCAGTATTATGGGTAGTATATATAAAGATTGTTAGCTATGGTACGTGGAAAGCTTAGAGGAGTGCTCTAAGCTTTCCACGTACTTCTTAAACACCCTTTAATTTTTTAGTTATTGGAATTTTAGCTTTGCAATGCTGGCATTCAACAACATAGGCATCTGCACCTTGAAATTTCTTCCTCTTGTATAATGTTGCGCCCTCGCCTTGTTTCATGCAATCAGGACAAGTATACTTTGCCTCTAAATTTAATGATTCTTCATGTTCTTTCTTTTCTTCAGTATATTTGCAACCAGGACATTGATATTCTTTTGCTCTGATTTTAATATTACCTTCATCACCAACAGGTTTTCCCATTTTTTCTTTTTTGCATTGAGGGCAGAGCTTTTTATAAACCCATGCTTTTACTTTGCCTTCTTTAATTCCTCTATTCGTGAAATACAATAAATCATCCATATTTTCCGGTTCAGTTAATCCCACATTTTCACCTGTTATTTAGTTCGAGTTTGCCCTGTAATCAAATATACTTAACTTTACCTACTACAATGAGGTCATTGCCTGCAAGGTTTGATTTGATATCAGTCAACTTAAATTTTTTGACTTGTTTTTTAAATAAGGTCATACCATTACCTACTTTAAAGTCCCCAATAATCAGAACTAATTTATCAACTATTTTGCTATTAATCGCTGAAGTATTAAGAATCATTCCTCCTTCAAGCAAGATGCTTGCAACTTGCTCTTCTTTTGCGAGTATCTTCATCAAAACTCTTAAGTTAATGTGGTCTTTGAAAACGATAAAACGTTTGATTTTTTTTTCAAGCAATCGCGCTTTTCTTGTTTCATAACCTTTCCTTGTCGTGACAATAATAACTTGATTATTATTAAGAACTCTTGCATTAAGAGGAATACGCAGGGTGCTGTCGAGGACAATCCTTAATGGATCCATTCCTCGCTGTTTGATACGTTTATGTTTCTCAGCTTCAGGAAGCCGGGTTGTTAAACGTGGATTATCATGAAGTATTGTATTAATTCCCACGAGAATTGCATTAACTCTGTTTCTTAACTTATGAACAAAAATACGCGCGTCTTCTCCAGAAATTTGTTTATTTTTACCATCTGCCCAAGTAATTTTTCCATCCTTTGTAATCGCAGATTTTAAATATACATACGGCTCTTTTTTGGTAATATATTTTATGTATTCCCGGTTTACTTTTTTAATTTCATGTTCTAAAACACCGACACTCACGGCAATGCCAGCTTTTTTAATTTTAGCAATGCTTTTTCCATTAACTAAGAGAAATGGATCTTTCATACCAATAACTACACGTTTTGGTTTTGCTGCAAGTATGTTGTCAATGCAGGGTGGTGTTTTGCCGTAATGACAGCATGGTTCAAGCGTCAAATAAATAGTAGAACCTTTTGCCTTTTTTAGGCTAATTTTAGATAGTGCATTAATTTCAGCATGATCTTCACCAGGCTTTCGATGATAACCTGTTGCAATGACTTTATTATTCTTGACAATAACACAGCCAACAAAAGGATTAGGAAGCGTATTGCCTCGAAGAGCAAGTTCTAGTGCTTGTTGCATGTAATTCTTATCTTGTGCTAAACTCATATACAACCCCTACCTATCTGTAGATATTAATAAGGTGGTTTATATAGTTAATGCTATGATCGGCTTCGGTGAAAATCTCGGCATAGCCTCGGTTTTGGTGCCGTGATTATCCCGCTTATTTATAAGAAGGAAAAAATTCCTATTGGAATTTCCTTTTTTCTCGTTCATTAATTTGAAAGATAATCACCAGCATGGCACCAAAAACTACATTTTCACCGAAGCCGCTATGATCGTACGTAATAAGTCTGGGGTTTTAGCGCCTATTTTGTGAAGCTCTTCTTAGTAACTATCGAGGATTTTTCGGAGTGCCAGAGAGAAAAATCCAATTGATATACACTTCAAAAGCTGAACCGGCGCTACAACCGAAGAAGACTTATTACATACCTATGATTTCTGTTTATTTCGTCCTCGTAATTCTACTAACACTAACTTTTTTTCAACCTTTTTAGAATCATACCCTTGTAAGACTTCTTTAAATGCCCTATCAGCAATGCTATAATGCTTACTGACCAGTGCTTCATGCAATACATGCAAATCAACTGCTTTATCTTCGTCCTTTGTAGAAGTATAGCTTAGACCAAAATCAATGCAATAAAGTTTATGTTCTTGATCATCATATATTAAATTGCTTGTTGTTAAATCACCATGTATAATTTCAAGATCATGAAGCTGCCGTATTTTTTGACCAAGGATAAAACAAACCTGTTTATACTTGAGTCTTTCAAGATGTTCTGAGAGTTTTTTTCCTTCAACAAATTCCATTTCAACAGTATCAACATCGTTATATGATATACATTTCGGAGCAAGCTTCAGTTTTGCGATCTTTTCTAATATTTTCACTTCTTTTCTTGTGCGATGTTTACGCAATGATTCATCTAATTCCCTGCAACGGTATTTTTTCTCAGCTCTGATCTTAATTATTTTATTTTTATCTCTATAAATCTTAGCTTCCGCACCATGCATGATGAGTTTCATATTTCTAAAAATAGTAATGAGATTTATATACCTTATTGTTGCCTTGATCTATTCTGAAACTGCTTCTTCTGGCTGCGTTACTTCTGCAGCTTCTTCTAAAGGCTGTTCTGGCTGAATTTCTTTAATTGCTTCAGAAACTTTTGCTGCGCCTTTTACTTTTTCTAACTCAAGAACACGAATTTCAACAGTTCGCAGAGGGTAAATTCGTTTAAGGCTATCATTTAAATATTTTTGAAGGCGATTGCTCATAACATGAACAAACGTATCAGCATATTTTGTTTCTTTAAGAAAATTAGTGACTAATACTAAGCAGTTTTTCCGTAATGAGGTTAATACTGCCCTTGTTGTTGATGATTTTGTAATCAGTATTGGTTTTATACGAACAGATTTATGATCTGCAGTTTTACCCACGAATGAAAGATCTATTCTATCACGGCCGCGCCTTACCATACGCTTTATTGAAGCAAAAGAAGTATAATAACCAAGAGGCTCAGCAATTGCTCTGTTGTTTTCAGCGCGCGTAACTTTGAATTTAAGGTTAACGTTTTGTTTCTTCATATCACCAGTTAATAACATCAAATTTGTAGAAATGCATCTTCCCACTAATGCCTGAGGAGTTTCAACCATAGTTTCTCCAAGCAAGAAATTATTAAAAGTGTTATCGGTATAAATAGGAATTAACTTCTTCTTCTTCCAATTTGCTACACGTGTTTGTGTTTTAGTTGCTTTAGCCATATTACTTCATGAATTTACTGATGATTTATAAATGTTTTGGAGAACAAAATTGAAAAAATCAAAAAGAAAAAATAATTTCGTTTATCTTCTTCCTTTAAAGTGCTTGCGCATAAAGGTTCCTGCTGGTTCTTTCATTGCATCTCCGAATGAGATACCAACTGCAATACCAACACCTAACATTAATCCTGCGAGCACAACAAGGAAGGTGTTTCTTGCAACTGAAATGCTTAAACCAACTTGCTCAAGCGCAATGAGGAAGACAAATATTATGATTACCCATTGTGCAATTTTTGCAACAAGTTCAGCATCTTTTGCTCTTGTTTCCACAATTCTTGAATAGGTGTAATCACCTGCTACTAAACCAATCAACGCAATTAATACACCTGCGATTAAATTTGGAATCCAAAATGATACCATAATTAAAAATTCAGACATTGTCTCAAGATTAATAAGACTTGCTGCTGGTGTCAAGAAAAGGATAAATACATACCATTTCGAAACAACTGCAAGAATATGACCAAATTTTAAGTCACCAACGCGTTTTGAAAGATTTGTTTTCTTAATGAGCATCTCATCAAGCTTCACTGCGGTAAAAAATCGATTCAAAACAAAATAAACTACCCATCCTACAAGATATCCTACAACTAAAACTACAAATGCCCCTATCAATCCAGGCACAAATTGTAAGAAATTACTTAATACCTCTTGTAATGGCTGTGCTATTGAAGCACCTAATTGTTCTAGTGTCAAAAAAATCACCCCTCTTTCCCTTAAGGAATATGTTTTCTAAACTAAAGTCTTTGTGTGATACTTATTCCCCATACCCCACAAATTTTATTTTTGGAAGTACTACTATTTAAACTTTCGTTAGTATTACGCAATGGTGACTAAACTACATCATCTTCAATTTACTCGTAATCGCATCTATTTGCTCTTCCTCAGCTGGCCCAATGGCTCCACAAGTAACAGTACCTGGTTTAACAACCGTATGCCCTGCGTCTGTAATAATAGAAGTAATGATACCTTGATCTTTAGCTATTTGAATATATTTATACAACTCTTTTTCATCTGTTACTTTAAGAACAATCTTTTTCATCCCTGAATTATACCATCTCTTTAATAAGGATTCATCTTTTTTCTGCAATTTCAATGCCGCATCTACTGCAGCATGAGCAACTTGCGCAGCTAATTTGCCTTTAGGTAATTTAAGATCCTCACGTACTAAGATAACTTGTTTTAATTCCATAACATAGTGTTGAGAAAATAGAGATATATAATGTTTTGTATTTTTTCTCGGCTTCATCCAAAAAATGGCTGCCGCCAGGTTAGCACCTTCGAAACTTCGCTTATTATCTTCGCTTAAACGGTCGTGCTCCGAAGGAGCCTACCCTCCGACCTCTTTTCATGAATATTTCAAAGAGTTTCGACCTGAGGGTGCTAACCTTATTTTTGGATGAAGCCTTTTTTCTCATAACCTTTTTTAATCGTATGCTTATTCTTCCATCATATGATACCCATTATCTACGAAGATGAACATCTTCTTATTGTTAATAAACCTCCACAAATAGCAAGCCATCCAGGAGGTGTATATGAGGATAATTCTTTGCTCGATGTTCTTAAACAACAAGGACATTATCAACAAATTCATCTTATTAATAGGCTTGATTTTGATACTTCTGGAATAATAGTATGTGCAAAATTAACGCAAACAGCAAAAGTACTCTACCATAAAATGTCTGAACGAGGTTTTAACAAGGAATATCTTGCCATTGTATTTGGCGTACTTACTAAACCGATAACTATTAATCAACCGCTTGCTGAAAAACGAGGCACCCATATTAAGTGGAAGGTTAAGATAAGTCCTCAAGGAAAAGAAAGTATTACTGGAATAACACCTTTGCATACGTTCATTAAAGAGGGGAAAAAATATACACTTGTTCTCTGTAAACCCTTAACTGGAAGACAACATCAGATTAGGGTGCATCTTGCTTCAATTAAACATCCTATTGTTGGAGATAAGATTTACATTGCTGACCGCGTGTTTAAGTATTATACAACCCATGAACATCAGTTACTGCCAGAACATTTAACCAGAATTAAATCACCGCGGATGCTGCTTCATAGTTTTAAAGTCTCATTTACTTTTGGGAATGAAAAATATGCATTTACTGCGCCGTTACCTGAAGATTTCTTAGGATTTCTCGATGAAAAAGGTAAAAACATAATCGGTTTCATTCGGCACAATCCAAAAAACGAGTGATATTGCGAAAATGCTTTCGGCAACCATCGGCTCGGCTTAAGATGCAGTTATCGATTGTGCTATCCTCTCTGGAACCTCGGATAACACTCGATGAAAGATAAGAAGAGCCTCGCAAAAAAGATGGTGGCACTTTTCGCAATATCACTTACAAATTGGATTGTGCCTTTCATCCAAAAAGCTTAAAAAGAACATATGCTTTGAAATAGGTATGTCAACCAAAGATCCCTTGATTATTGGTAATTGGAAAATGAATAAAACTGCTGCTGAATCAGTTGCATTTGTCAAAGAATTTCAGAAGAAGATCAAGCATATTGAATATTTTAATCTTGTTATATGCCCTTCATTTACTGCATTAAGCGAAGTAAACAACGTATTAAAGCGTGATATTCTTGAACTTGGCGCTCAAGATATTTTTTATGAAGCTAAAGGCGCGTTTACTGGTGAAGTCTCCCCCTTAATGTTAAAAGAATTTAAGGTAAAATATGTTCTTATTGGTCATTCTGAAAGACGTGAACTTGGAGAAACTAATGAAATGGTCAATAAAAAACTTCTTACCGCATTACAACAGGGATTTACTCCTGTTTTATGCATTGGAGAAGACGTAAAACAACGAAAAGAAGATGAGTACAAAGATTTTGTGCTTCGACAACTAAAACAATGTTTGAAAAATGTTGATCAGAAACAAGCAAAGAATATCGTGATTGCGTATGAACCTTTGTGGGCGATTAGCAAAGGCGATCAAAAAAAACAACCAGCAGGATTGCTTGAAATAGAAGAAATGCATGCATTTATACGAGCCAGCTTGCTTCAGTTATATCATCAACGTGTTGTTGAACAAATGTATATTATTTACGGCGGCAGCGTCAAACCAGACAATATTCGAGAAATTCTTATTCTTCAAGATGTTGACGGTGTTCTTCCAGGGAATGCATCATTGGAAGTTGATTCGTTTATTAGTATGATAAGGAATTGCTAATGAATTTTATTAGATTATACCTCCAATAAATTTAAGTTTTAACAGCTTGACATGTTCCCTGTATACAACGTTCACCTTGTTTACAGCCATCTATACATAGTTCATTGCAGACTCCACCTGCTGAACCAGTATATGTTTTTATTGCGCGGCAGATAGAGCGTTCATTTGCAACACCATAAACCCTTGAAGTAGGACTCTTTTCAAGTGCATAATTAAACTTTCCTCCTAAATGCATTATAGAAAAGCGTGTTGGCTTGAGAAGATTTGACCCTGTATTTTTCCCCCCAGACATCCCACCACCTGAGTAACATCCGACTTCCCAATAATAATTAGGATCATCTTTTCCACAATCAACTAATCCATCTGATCCACAACCATTACCTATAAGATCACCCCATTGGCTTTGAGTACAATTAAGAACTTTAAATTGAGATGAACATATCACTTCATTTCCAATATAGTTATAAGGAATTTTTCCACCTGTAAATAGTGAAGTAAAACAATATTCTGTTGGATCCAAACCTTCGATAAAAAAGGTATTTGACTTATAATTATTATAAAGATATTTTTGGTTACTAACAAAAGAATTGATGTCAAATAGTTTATTATTGTCTACATACTCTTCTCCTAAGATTCCTATCTCATGACCCATCTCATGATTAAAAACTCTAGCCAAATCAAATTGATCAAAGCATTGTGACATATCTTTTCCACTTAAGCATTGTAGTAACATATTTTTATTTATAGCAACTTGAGTTCCTTTCTCAAATTTACACTTTCCAGCTCCAGCTATTGTATCACTAATAATTTGATCATCATTAACTAATGCAATGAAGAAAGTTTTACCTTTAATATCATGACTGAGATATATTTTCTGGGTTTTCGTAAGTGGCACAAGCTGAGCGATTATTTTAGTATTTTCACTAACTGGCCATGATGCTTCATCATAAGAGAGTATATCCGGATAATACCAAAAGTTTAGCTTATCTTTATTGGACATATATGGTTCTACGTTGGTAAATCCTTTATTAGAATAGATCAAATGATTAACTATAGATTTAAATAGTTCTTTATCAAAACCTACATTTAAAAAAACAATATTTAATTTTGTATTGCCCCCAGTATTCTCTCCCATAAGACTTACAAACTTTTCTTCATTCTGTTGAGGATAAACTCTAACTGAGCTTATATATTCTATACTTTGAGTTAGAAGCTTCTGATCTACAAATGATGGTTTTTCAATAATAGTTCCCCATGTTGCATGATTTGGATAATAATTAAATTCTTTTTTACTACCATCCTTATAGTTTAATTTGAAACTAAAAAACGAATAATAGATTCCTTCGGGAAGAGTATACATAAAGACATTAAGTTGATTTAACTTAACATTACTACTTTTCTTCTGTAAAAACATAGTTTCTTTCTGATTGGGATACAATGTCGTTTTCACTTGAAAAATATTTAAAGTTATATCAACGCTTTGTAAATTATTAGAAAGATCTTCTCGAACTGAGGGAATATAAGGAAACATTATTTCTCTACCACTTACCTCTAAGTTAGAAATGTGTGTGTTAGTAATCATCACAGTTACTGGAAGTACATTTTGTTTCTGATCAATAGTTAAAAACTGACTTGGAGGAGTTTGAAGAAAAAAGTCATATTTATAATTGGTAAAACATTGTTTTTCATCAACAAATGATGGAAGAAATCCCTTCTTTTCAACAACAAAAGCATACATTTTTGTGTTAGTTAACCATTCATTTTCGATCTTAAACTCGCCAGATTCACTAGTTTTTCCTTTCACCATTAACAGAGTTTCTGGATATTGATCCCAAGGAAAATGAATTGGTTGTGAACCTGATGTAGCAGACATTGTATTTTCATAATTATAAATAGAAACAATTGCTTTATTTAAAGGAATTTTATTTGCATCAAAAACTTTCAAAATAACATCTTTAGTACACATAACATAAGGTGATACTGTAGATTTGATAAATAAAGAACAATTAAATCTGCATTGATCAGTATCATCATCATTACCATCGTCACATACTTCATCTTGTTCTACAATACCATTACCACATAATGATGAGATTTTACCTGATTCTTTTTCCTTCTCAACTGATTGCTCTTGAACTGGTGTTGGTTGAGAATTAGAAGCAGGCTGTGTTTGAGATTTTTCATATTTTGCTTTAAACTGTTCCAGTATTTTCTGTTTTTTCTCAGCAGACATTTTATCTAACTTTGTAATCCACGCTCTATTAATACACATATTACTATAACACACTTCATTAACATTTCTACAATCTGCATTTGCCTTGCAAGACATACCTATAACTAAACCTGTTCCTTCAAAAGAATTCACTGACAGAGGTAAATTTGATATACTAACAACAAATAAACTAATTACAACTAAAAAAATAAACCCTAGATTCATATTTTTATACAATGTATGGACCTCTTTTTGCTAACATAATAATAGAGTTACAATTTCATCAATTTACATCTATATATATCTTCTGCAATTTTCCTACCTGCGTAGTATCGAGTTTTTTAAGAACTCTTACATTATATACATAACTCCCTGAAGGAGTATCTTTAGGAACGGTAAACGGCAGATTCATAATCTTAATTTCATGTGGTTTTATAGTTATTTGATTTAATTCTGCTGAATTTTTAGTAGGGAAAATAATTCTGTTATATGTTTGATCATTGCTCCCGCTGCCTTCCTCTTTCTCATAAACTGCAAAAGAAACATCAATCTTGTAAGTAGTCTCTGCTTCATCACGATTTGCAATCCCAACACCAAAAACATCATTGCCTGCCCGTTCAACTGATCTCCTGATCAAACCAATCGTCACTTCTTCAGAACTATCGCGCAAATCATTTTCTATCGCGTATTTAATATCATCATCTAATATTTTTGCCTGGTCACGAGCTTTGAAGAAAACTTGTGTTGCAATGTACATCCCCACCGAGAAGATCGCTAAACCTAATATCAACATAACAATGAAATTCACTGACAATTCAACAGCTCTTTTTTGCTTAATTCCGATATTTTTTACCATAGTTTATTTACATTATTTACTGCTCGATTCAGATTCATCTTCTCCTGTTTTAACAAATATTATTTGACCAGAGAATTGTTTTTCAACATTATTTCGAGATTGTTCAATAATTTCTTCAGTTTTAAAAACAAGAGCATCATAATCTACTTTTACTTTAATGGCACGCTTCTCTTCCCAAGTATTAAGCTGAGCTATAATAGGAATAGAAACCATGGTAGAAGCGCCAATACTATTGAGTTTTTCATTGAGATTTTTACTTCCTAACAACTCTTGGCCTGAAATAATTTGCACTTTAGATATCACTAAAGGTAATTTCACTTTAGCATCAGCATCTTGCAGTGATATTTTAACCTGAACTTCATCTTTTGCCACATCAAACGGTTGTTTGTATTTTAATTCCATATCTAAACGGAGATTTGGCTGCTGCCATGAATTGATCAACGTAATAGGTTTTACTTTTTCTTTTTTTACCTGCACTTCACAATTTTGAGTTTTTTCATTGCAAGCATATTGCAAATATTCAGATGTTTTGTTCTTTGATTGCATTTGTTCGAGAATAACATCTCCTTTACAAGCTGGTTTGCAATCTACTTCACAAGAACAACGTGTTTCTCCTGCTTCGCATTGCAAATTGCCACAGCAGTTAGGGACAGGAGTGTATTTACAAACATTATTTGAACATACTGCAGTTTGGCATGCTTTTTGAACGCATTGTGTGTCTTTTCTGCATTCTACTTTAGAACAGCTTGCAATAACAAGAATAGCTGCAATAAGTATGGTTATTAATAATGTCTTTTTCCATCCAAAATGGTTAAGCATAAATAAATAAATACAAGTGATTATATAAATATTATCTTATTACTTAACAATTTCATATTCTTTAACAATTAACAGCATGAATATCACTAATAATACTGCTCCTGCAACCATAAATGAAATTCCTCTATAAAGGTCTTGAGCGCCAGTAACTATCATAAACAACCCTACTGCCATAATACCAAATCCTAACCAAAGGAATTTGTCTAAAACAAGGAGCATGATTCTGAATTCCTGCTCTTCACTTAATTTCTTTTTGCCTGATTTTGATCTTAAAGCAGGCATTTGTACATTATTTGATTTTTTCTTTACCATGAGTATCACCTATGAAATTAAATTCAAATACACTTGCTTTGAAGCATATGCTGGAGTTACTGGTGCTGTTGGTGCGTTTATTTCAACAAGACAAATATATTTTCTTGCTGCTAGGTTAGTTCCCTTTTTTTCCTTAAGTATTGCTTTATACGCAACTGCTTTGCTCCCTTCAACTGTTTGCGGTAATGCAAAAAAAACAGGCAAACCAGTAACTACACCACCTTCATCATCAACACAGCTCGAGATTAAAGGAACTACATTTACAACTGATTGTGTATGAACATTGTAAAAGCCAATCAATACTGTAGAGTCTTTGCCTTTTTTCAATGTTAACTCATTCTGAATTGAGATTGGATCTTGCGATGTTGGCTGTTTTTCTAACAGATTAATATCAAATGCTTCTTCTAATAAGGGAGTGGATTTTTCTCTGATTAACTTTGTAATAAACAATCCAACACCCATCATAGAAAATGCTAATACAAATATTACAATTGCATCAACTGAAAGATTCAAACTTGCTCGTTTAAAAGGACCGCGAATTCTTAATTGGCTTTTAGCTACCACTTATGACACCTCTTTCTCAATATTTTCTGTATAATGATATTTATAAAGATTTCGAAAATGTACTACTTCAACGTTATGAAGTAGTACAATATACCGCAAAGATTATATACCTTCAAATCATTCTTTTGGCATGCGATTAGATAAATTTATTGAGGATATTTTAGAATATAACCCAAAAGCTAATATTAAACTAATCAGAAAAGCCTATATTCTTGCTGAAGATGCCCATAAAGGTCAAACAAGATTCACCGGAGAACCTTATTTTTCCCATCCTGTTGCTGTTGCTGAAGTTTTAATAAAACTTAAGGCTGACTCTGCCACTATATGCGCAGCATTATTGCATGATATTGTTGAAGATACTCCTGTTAAAATAGAGTCAGTTAAACAAGTATTTGGAGAGGAAATTGCGTTGTTAGTTGATGGTGTAACTAAACTTGATAAGATTCATTTTAAATCAAAAGAAGACTATAATGCTGAAAATCTGAGAAAAATCTTAATTGCAACAGGAAAAGACATTCGTGTCATGCTTATTAAGCTCGCGGATAGAATGCACAATATGCAAACCTTAAAATCATTGTCTCCTGAAAAACAAGAACGAATTGCCCAAGAAACCCTTGAGATTTATGCGCCTATTGCTCACAAGCTTGGAATGTGGCGCGTTAAAGGTGAACTTGAAGATCTTTCCTTACGCTACTTGAAACCTGAAATCTACCAATACATTAAAACAAAAATTGCTGAAAAACGAGGAGAGCGAGAAGCGCAGACAAAGCAGCTTATCAAAGAAATCAAAGAACAGCTAAAGAAAAAAAATATTTCTGCAAGAATTTCTGGAAGAGCCAAATATTTTTTTAGCATCTACAAAAAAATGGAAAAGAAAAAATTGAATTTTGATGAGATTAATGATCTTATCGCTATGCGTATTATCACTAAAACAATTCCTGAATGCTATGCAGCTTTGGGGATTGTCCATGAATTATGGAAGCCAGCTCCTGGAAGATTTAAGGATTATATTTCTGTGCCAAAAGCAAATGGTTACCAAAGTTTACATACTACGGTAATAACCGGCGGCGGAAAAAGGTTGGAAATTCAGATCAGAACTGAAGAGATGCATCATATGGCTGAAGATGGTGTGGCTGCACATTGGCAGTATCATGGCACTGAACGCGATAAACAGTTTGACAAAAAGATTTCATGGCTCAAACAACTCCTCGAATGGCGCGCAGAATCAACAGATGCTAAACAATTTATTGAAAGCCTAAAAATTGATTTATTTGAAGATGAAATTGTAGTGTTTACTCCAAAAGGAGATCCTATTTCTCTCCCGGTCAACTCAACACCTGTTGATTTTGCTTATATGGTGCATACTTCGATTGGAGAAAACTGTTCCAAATCATTAGTCAATAATAAAATTGCGCCTCTTGAAACAGTGCTTCATTCAGGTGATGTTGTTGAAATTATCACTCAAAAAAATGCAAAACCTTCTCGGCAATGGCTTAAATTTGTTAAAACAAATAAAGCAAAAAGCAAAATAAGGCAAGCATTACATATGGAAGTAGAACATGACCCAAAAGCTGGGCGGAGAAAACTTGAAAAGCTCAAAGAATCTGTTCCTGAGAACCTTATCAATTACCTTGAAGTAGTCGGTATGAAATCAGATCAAGCAAAATTATCAAAATGCTGCAATCCCCAACTCAGTGATAGAATCGTAGGATTTCTAACAAAAGATAAAAAAGTAACTGTTCATAAACAAGGCTGCTCTAATATTCACAGTCTTGGTCAAACGAAAGAGATTCCTGTATTGTGGAATAAAAGCTCTCGCACTGAAACAACTATTTTACGCCTCCTCCTGGAACATAAAGTAGGAACGCTGGCAAAAGTATTGACGTGTTTTGTAGAAAAAAAGGTTAATATTTCTAATATTAATACTAAACCAAGCAAAGATAAAGTGCTTACTTCAATCACTATTGAAACTGCTGATAAACATATCATCAGCGAATTAATAAAAAATCTTAAAACAATTCCAGAAGTTGCCAACGTTGAAGAGATCAAAGGGTTTAGATGAGAAAATATTTTCTATTTTTTTACTTGTTTTCCTCTGATATAAACACGATAATTCTTATCTGTTTCAACTTCAATATATTCAAGATTATTAATAACAAGATCATTGCCGCCAAGAAGATATATAACATCTAATCCTGTAATATCAACTCTATCGATTAAAGGAAAATCAATTATTTGGTCAGGAACTTGACCAGATTTATGAGGATCATTCATAGTAAAAAGACTGATGAATAAAGGATGTTTTGTATCATCAGGGTTTGATCTTTTCTTTCTTCCCAAAATAACGCTTTTTGTGTTATATTTCATGTTTACACCTTACACTCTTAGATGTCGTTGTAGGTTTAAATATTTTGTTATACAAAATTTATTTAACAACAAACCTTATACTCCTTAAGGGAAATCTTCAAATATCCTTATTTGACAAATTAAAATATGTTTAATGTTAAAAAATTCAATGGCACGTTCAAAGGGATTATAGGAGAATGTATGTTTAAACTTGCCACCCCACAAATCACTTTAACAAATTTCTACCCTAAACATCGTTTTCTTGCTTATTTTGACGATATGCTTACTAAGGAACAAATTGCGTTCTTAATAGAACATTGGGATTCAATTGATGCTATACAAGCAAATAATATAGGAATTGATAAAAATGACAAATATAATTTTACATTTTATGAAATTAAGACAAGAAATACGTATCCACAGAAACTTTCTTTTAAACCTAAAATGACTTTGGAAACACATAGAGTATATCATACAGCAAAAAAAATTGGATTTCTTTCTAAACTAGCGACAGTTTGGCTAGAAGATAATTGGAATTTCAAGGTGGAAATAACAGAGTTTGATGAAAAATATTATTGCATTGACAAACCAAAAAAGTATGACAAGAAAATTTATGGTAACTATTAACTCTCTTAAGTATTCTGAAGACCCGTGAGATTTGACTGTAAATTGTAATTTAGGTACAAGTATTTCTCTAAGATAACAGAGTTGTCACTAATTGTTCTGTAAGACCGAATTTAAAAAAGAAAAAAAGAAAACCACACATAAGTAAATAAGATGTACGAACTATTGGGGTACGCATGCTTAACATCTCGCCGAAGCTTGATGCTTACACACCGTATCCATCAACCCTATCTTTTATAGGTGCTCAAGATATCTCGTTTCGAGGGAGGTTTCGTGCTTAGATGCTTTCAGCACTTATCCTCTGGAGCGTAGCTGCCCTGCATACCTTATCAGATAACAGGTAGACCAGTGGCTCCGATTCTTCGTTCCTCTCGTACTAGAAGATCCTTCCCCTCAGATATCCAACATCTCCAGTAGATATTAAACAAACTGCCTCACAGCGTTCTGAACCCAGCTCACGATCCCTTTTAATGGGTGAACACCCCCACCCTTGGACGCTTCTGCACATCCAGGATAGGAAGAGCCGACATCGATGTAGCAAGCCGCGCCGTCGATATGAGCTCTCGGGCGCGACAACTCTGTTATCCCCGGAGTAACTTTTTTGTCATTCCTAACTTCCATCAAGAAAGCATAGGAGTTCGCTAGGCCACACTTTCGTGTTTGAAATTCGTACGATTGGAATTCCAATCAGGCTGGCTTTTGCCCTTGCACTCTACACTCGATTTCTGACCGAGTTGAGCCAACCTTTGGGCCCTACTGATACATTTTCAGCAGGGTGCCACCCCAGCCAAACTGTCCACCAATAGCTGTCCCAATTGCTTGGTTAGCAACGTAAGCGTTGAAAGATGGTGTTTCATTGATGTCTATTTCTGATCTGGCGATCAAAACGTAGCGACTCCCATCTACGCTGTATAACTCCACTCACATTGCAACTACAGGCTACAGTAAAGTTTCACGGGGTCTTCACTTCCCACTGGAGATCCCTGGCCTTTGCACCAGGTAGAGTGTTCAGTGGCATCTAACTAGGGACAGTGGCGATCTCATTGCGCCATTCATGCAGGCCGTCATTCAAACGGCAAGGCATTTCGCTACCTTAAGAGAGTTATAGTTACCCCCGCCGTTTACCAGCTCTTAGCTCCGTTGAACCAGAGTTTAAAGTACTGGCACTGGGCAGACGTCACCTTCTGTACACACCTTTTCAGGCTAGCAGAAAGTTGTGTTTTTGTTAAACAGTTGGACCACCCTAATCTTTTAACCCTACAGTCGCCTCCTTATGAAGACAACCACAGGGACCCTTTCTACCGAAGATACAGGGCTAATTTGCCGAATTCCCTTAGTTAGATTACACCATCACACCTTAGGTTTCTCACCTAGGGGCACCTGTGCTGGTTCTTGGTATGATTATTAAGGATTTATTTTAATTCCTTTTTCATGGATTCTAGGCATCAGTTAAGATATCTTAAAGATACTATTTTAAGGTTTAATCAAATTCTCATCATTACGATACTCCTTTGATTTGTCCTCATTAACATAGAAGATAATCTATGCTAACTTAGCCGAAAATGTCAGAAATTAAACTTGTGTTACCACATATACCTTAATAGTACAGGAATATTAACCTGTTTCCCTTTCCTCGACTCTTTCAAATTATGAACCGAGTTAGGATCAACTAACCCTTGACTGATTAACATTGTCAAGGAACCCTTGCCCTTTCGGCGACAGTGATTCTCACACTGCTCTGTTCTTACTACCACCAGGATTCTCATTTCTATGCGGTCCACATTTCCCCTCAGAAATGCTTCTACCCACACAGAACGCCTACCTACCACAAATCTTTCGATTGTCCACAGTATCGGTAAAGAGCTTAGCCCCGTCCATTTTCGACGCTTATATACTTGACAAGTAAGCTGTTACGCACTTATTATAGGGTGGCTGCTTCTAAGCCAACCTCCTCGCTGTCTTAGTACATAAACATTCTTCACCCTTTAACACTTAGCTCTTATTTAGGGACCTTAACTGTAGTCTGGGTTGTTCCCCTCTCGCGACTCAAGCTTACCCCGAGCCGCCGTTTCCATAATATTAACTATGCGTGGATATTCGGAGTTGGACAAAGAACCGAGAGATTTCTCCCCCTAAGCTCCAAATCCGTTTCTCTACCATCCAAGCTATATAATTATGGACTTGACTGCGGCCAACTTCGGTAGGAACCAGCTATCACGGGACTCGATTGGCTTTTCACCCCTAACCTCAAGTTAGAAAAGCACTTGCACGTAGCACTTCTTCAGGCCTCCATGAGGTTTTACCCTCACTTCACCTTACCCAAGGTTAGATCGTCCCGCTTCGGGTCAGACCCAAATGACTTAAGGCACTTTCATACCTTATCCCTCGCAAGCTGCGGATACTTGCTTTCGCTCCGGATAACTCCTTTAAGGATTATCCTCGCCATTCAGATCAACTCCCTGGTACGTTATTCAAAACGCACGGTAGAATTCCAAAGAACCCTACCCCACTATAACTATCAGGTTTCAGATTCTTTTCACTCCCTTTTATGGGTTCTTTTCAGTGTTCCCTCGCGGTACTATACGCTATCGGACTCAAATAGTATTTAGAGTTGGAAGTTGATACTCCCATATTCTCATTCAGTATCCGGTGAATGATACTCTAGGTACTACTACAATCCAAGAATAAGTTTTCTACGGGACTTTCACCCTCTATGGTCTCTTATTCCAAAGAAGTTTGAATGTTATTCTTGGATCTAAAAAGTAGCCTCAACACCACATCCCTATTATATTGCTACAATAGATTCGGTTTGCTCTACGCTGTTTTCAGTCGCTCTTACTAACAGCATCTCGTTTGATTTCTTTTCCTACAGGTACTAAGACGTTTCAATTCCCTGTGTTTCCCATCCTTTCGGATTTAATGTGAAGTCACATTCGGACATCCTTGGTTCAAAGAACACATGCTTCTCGCCAAGGCATTTCGTAGCTTGTCACGTCCTTCATCAGCTTTTGAGCCAAACCATCCACCTGATAGTATTGATCTCCTTATTTACCTATGCATGGTTTCATTAATATGAATAGGGATATACAATCCATATCTTTAACCCTTAATTTGGTATTGTTTGAATACCAAACTGCAGACCTTATCGGTCAATATATGTGATGATCGTAAACGACTATATAGTCTCTTAATTAAGATGGACCCGTCGGGATTTGAACCCGAGGCCCCCGCCTCACTTGTGAAATGCAATTTTTCGCTTGCAACATAATGCAAGGGCGATGCTCTACCGGACTGAGCTACAGGCCCATTATGAAAATAAAAAGATTGCCTAATGGAAACAAACACAGTAAAATAAAAAAGGAGGTGATCCAGCCGCAGGTTCCCCTACGGCTACCTTGTGACGACTTAACCCACCTCACTGAGTTTAGGTTCGACGTAATTAAAAGATTACGCCTCACCAAAACCCTGCTCGGTTGGTTTGACGGGCGGTGTGTGCAAGGAGCAGGGACACATTCACTGGGTTGTGATGAGACCCGATTACTAGGGATTCCAACGTCATGAGGCTGAGTTGCAAGCCTCAATCTGTACTAAGACATAGTTTAGAGGTTTAACTTCTCCTTTCGGAGTTGTATCCCATTGTCTATGCCATTGTTGCGCGCGTGTAGCCCAGAAGATTCGGAGCATACAGACCTACCGTTGCCTGCACCTTCCTCCTGGTTTCCCAGGCAGTCCCCACAATGTGCACGATCACAGTAATTTGCTCGTTAGCAATTGTGGATACAGGTCTCGCTCGTTACCTGACTTAACAGGACACCTTACAGCACGAGCTGACGGCGGCCATGCACTACCTCTCGGCTCGTCAAGTAAGCCCTTCAGACTGACTTTCATACTGCCGTCGCCTCTGGTAAGATGTTCCGCGTTGAATTGGATTAAACCGCACGCCGCACCCCTTGTGGTGCTCCCCCGCCAATTCCTTTAAGTTTCAGTCTTGCGACCGTACTTCCCAGGCGGCGAACTTAACACCTTCGCTTCGACACTGCATGCTCCCTAAGAACATGCAACACCTAGTTCGCAGCGTTTACGGCTAGGACTACTCGGGTATCTAATCCGGTTCGCTCCCCTAGCTTTCGTCCCTCACAGTCAGATCCGTTCTAGTTGGACGCCTTCGCCACAGGTAGTCTTTCTAGGATTATAATATTTTACCACTCCCCTAGAAATACTTCCAACTTCTCCCGGTCCCTAGTTCGGCAGTGTCTCCTGCACGTTGTTATGTTAGGCATAACAATTTCACAAAAGATTTATCAAACCTGCTACGGACGCTTTAGGCCCAATAAAAGCGATTGCCACTTGTGGCGCTGGGGTTACCGCGGCTGCTGGCACCAGTCTTGCCCACCACTTATTCTCCAAGATATTTACTCTTGAAAAAAGCCTATACAAATGTATAAGCACTCAGGATTCCCTTATCACACTTTCGTGCATTGTAAAGTTTTCGCGCCTGCTGCACTCCGTGGAGCTAGGGCCAGTATCTCAGTGCCCTTCTCGGGGCTACCTCTCTCAAGGCCCCTACCGATCTTTGGCTTGGTAAGCCTTTACCTCACCAACAACCTAATCGGCCGCCAACTCATCCTTAGGCATTACTTTTCAAAGATATACCATTCCAGATATTATCTTCTATCCAGTTTTAACCACAGGTTACCATAGTTATCCTGAACCTAAGGGCAGATTATTGACGTGTTACTGAGCATTCTGCCGGTGTCTTGCGACCCCTTGACTTGCATGGCTTAATCGAATCCTGATAGCAGCAATCTCCCGCAGGATCAACGGGTATTTCCAAAATCCTGCTAGAATACAATCGCCTATATCAACTTAAAGGAATTGCTTTGTTTCCATTAAACAACCTATTCACACTCTATTAATTTCAAATAGAGCATACATTTGAAAAAGATTCCTATACATATTCATTTAAAATATGTATTCGGTAAAAAGATGGAGAGGATTTATAAAAACATATAATTGGGAAAAGAGGTTGTTTATAAAGTTTTTGTTATTAAAAAAATATTCTGTCGAGAAAAAATCAAGAATAAAACGAGTGATAATAGCTGATTAAACGAAAAAATAACGCGATCAAGAAAAAGTTACATTAAAAATTATTCGGTTTATTTCTTAAGTCTCTTTCGCTTTTCTTTTTTCATCCGTTTACGTTGCCACTTCCAACGCATCTGCCTTTTCTTTTTCCATCTTCGTGAACTTCGTTTCATTGGTTTACCAGATATCTATCTCCTTTATTTTTAAAGTTTGTTATGATAAATATAAAACTGCCCTGGCCGGGATTTGAACCCGGGTCACAGCATCGAAAGTGCTGTATGATTGGCCGGACTACACTACCAGGGCATGATGGGCCCGCAGGGAATTTCATAATCTACACAAATTATTTTTTTAATGATTACTTTGAACCCTGGACCACTAGCTTACTTAGTTTTTCGAGGAAAGACTTATAAGACTAGCGCTCGAATTGTCCATCTAAAAAGACTCCAGACTGAGCTACGGGCCCAGTGGTCCATTGAAGTCTTAAATGGTGAATTTCAGAGACGAGAGATGCTTTATAAAATTTTCGTTAGAGAAAATTTGTTCGTAACATTTATAAATCACCTATTTTTCTTAATAGCCATGAAACGAATTGGTGGCAATCGGAGAAAAACCCGTTATAAACTTCAGAAACCTCTACGACAACGAGGTAAATTGAGTTTAAGTAAATACTTTCAAACATTTGATGTGGGTGATAAAGTAAATCTCATAGCTGAACCTGCGGTTCAAAAAGGAATGTATCTACCAAGATATCACAATAAGTCCGGAATTATACAAAAAAAGACAGGAACTTGCTATGAAGTTAAAATTAATGACCTCGGATTAGATAAGGTATTAATTATACACCCTGTCCATTTAAGAAAAGCAAAAGCTTGAAAATAATGTGAATTATTATGACTAAACCAAATATTCTTGAAGAAAACAGTCTTAACATGATTGTTGTAAGAAAAACTCTTGAAAAAATAAAAAAACGTGACACTGAACTTAATTTCAGAATGCAGAAAACTGAAGAATATTTACAAAATGTTACTAAACTGAGCAACAAAGATTATGAAACTTTACTTAAAGAACTTGAGGGTCTTAATGTACCTCGATTTAAAGAAATTCATCTTAATAAAATTGTCGATTTATTACCTAAAACACCCGAGTTGGTAAAACTTCTTTTTCAAGGTCAAACTATTTCTATTAGTGATGACAACGCAAAAAAAATTGCCAATGTTGTAGAAAAATATGTTTAGAAAAGTGTGTTGCATAATGCAACACACGCATATATCTTTCAATAGATTTATATATCAGTAGCATCCTTATGTTTTCATTTGCGTTGTATTTTTATTAGATGGTAAACTGTTATAATATTGTAATCTATGAGTGATAAAATGGAGCAAATAGAACAAGAAAAAATAAAACAGAGCAAAGAAGAGCATGCTATTATTCTGGACTTTTTGCCTAATGGATATCCTTTTGACAAAAGACCGAGTCATAAAAAGACTGCTATTGCGCATGCAATAGGCACTAATTACTTTACGTTATTAGAATTAGTTCCTAAAAAAGAAATATTTCTTCAACCCTATGATGAAATTTATATTGGAGATGGTAAACGGGATAAAATCCATCATATTGTTGGTAAATTGCCTATTTCTAAATTGACAGGAACTGCCCAGAAGGAGCTTGAATTTGTAGTCAAAGATATTGTTCATAAAAATCAGAAGCGGTTTATAGATTTTTTTAACAAAGCTCAACCTTTAAGCACCAGAATGCATCAATTAGAACTGCTTCCAGGATTAGGAAAAAAACATATGTGGGAAATACTTGAACAACGAAGTGAAAAACCATTTACTGATTTTGCTGACCTTAAAACTAGAATTAAACTTATGCCAGACCCGGAAAAAATTGTTATTAAACGAATATTATCTGAATTAAGTGGGAAAGAAAAATATCTTCTATTTATAGAATGATATTTCTCATCATTCTTCTTCAAGAATACACTCATTAGGCTTTACATTAAAACAAATAAGATTATTTTTTTTAATTAAGGTATTTTTTCCTGGAACGATTTTACCTAATAAAACATTTGGGTCAAAACTAATAATAGTTACGCGCTCACGACCAGCAGAAGTTAATGCTATGCCTATTTCATGAGCAAGTTCTTCAGGAGCTTGTCCTTCTTTGAGTAAAGGTAATTCGAGGGTAATGTTATATTTATGCCCCAGATACAATTCAGGTAGTGTAAATACTCTGATATAACCATCATGTACTGTTTTAGCAGTTTCAAGCTCTGCAATGATTTGATCTTGTATTTGCTGTAATTGAATTAATTCACTTTCGCGCGAAATTGCGACCAAACGCTTATTAAAAACAACAAACATAGCCATGAATATAAGAAAAATAAAACTAAAGAGAAGAATGAACTCCAAAGCTCCTTGAGCTTTTACGCTTGTTTTTATACAAGGTATCTTTTTTTTCATGTTTATTGAGCGTATTTTATAAAAAACTTTAGAAAGTTTTTTTATACAATACGCTCGATAGTAATTGTTTTTCCATCTGCATTAGTTAACTTGAATACCTTTCTTCCTTCCAAAGGATCTTTGTTTAAATCTGAACCATGCGCAACCATTAATCTTACTGGTGAAACAAACACTTTTTCTCGGTCATTATTCAAAAAAAATACAAGGGAATAATACTTAAGATTTATATTTTCTTCCACTGAAATTTTCGTTACTTGCGTAGGCATAGAAAACTCCACAATGATTGCTGCATCTCGTCCATAGTAATAAAGCATTTCTGCGTTTCCTACAATTGTTTTTCCCACTTGATTAATTTGAGCATTGAGTATTTGTTGTGAAGAAGTATTAATAAAATTGAAAAAAAGATACGTAGCTGGAAGCAGTAGCAACATAATAATGCCTAGCACCATCAATGTTTCTACCGCAACCTGAGATTTTTTGTTAGTTATTCTATGTTTTGCCATTTTTTTATTTGCATAATTCAGTAATAAAATCTTCCAACCAACCTTTTTCCCTGAGTTTTATTTTTATTTTTTCATCAGGCATATGCGCAGATCTGCAGTATTGGACAAACTTTTGTCCTTCAACAAGTCCTTTATCGGGCGTTGGAGCATCGAATACCCCCAATGCATCTTTTCTTGGGACAAAACTGGTGTCAACAGCAATTTTGTGTTTTGCTTCCTCGCGCTTTTGATACCACACAATCCCTATAATAACTAAGGCTACAACGATTGTAATGAGAATAATATATACTAACGAAAACGAAACTGTTGGTGTTTCATAAATCATCAATTGTTTTTCTGAATTTAATAATACAGGCGCTGTTCCTGAAGAAAAATCAATGAGCTTGATATCTGAAAGTTTGTATTTATCTTTGGATAATTTTATTTGTTTGACCACTTTTTTAACTTCTTCTGAAAATACCGTAGAAAGCACATAGTGAGCATTATCTTTTGTGTAAATGAGCATGCTTTTTTGATTAATCTGTTCTTTTTTTATGTCATCAGCGCTTGTTGTTGGCACTTCAAAAACAACTCCTGATTTTGGAGAAATTTCGGAAAATTCAGTAACTAATTCTGGTTTTGTAGTGTCATGAATTATTTTCATTACTGAGATTGGAGCATCTGATTTTTTCTCTGCCAGTGCAAGAAGCTGTAGAGTTCCTTTTTTGTAACCTATTGGTAAAAGAGAGAAGCTCATATCTGAATCAAATGATGTTTTTTTAAGAATAATTACTTTCTCCGTTGAGAAAGTAATTATTTTATCATGCATTGTTTTATACGTTCCAGTGAAGAGAACCGGAATTTGCAGATCAGTATCTGTATGAGGAGCTATTATTGAGATTTGATCGAAAACAAGTTTTTCTTTACCTTCAAGCTCTGGAGCTTCTATTGTTCTGTTTTCTGTTAATAACGTGAGTTTTGCATCAAGCTCTTTGAAACTTGTTCCAGCTTCATTTTCAAAACTTGGCGTTATTTCAATATTTTCTCCGGCATTAAACGACTCTTTGTTGAGTGCCATGCTTGGCACTAAGGGAATTACCTCAAAGGAAAGTTTTTGCTGATGCTTTGTCGTCAGCTGTAACCCATTTACCTCATACGATATTACCATGAATAGATCATAATTATCAATGGTGTCTGATGAGATAGTGAAGGGCATTATTTTTGATTGGGAGAGTGTGCCTTGCCAAACTAAATCAACACCTTTCTTTATTAGTTCTGATGATTGAACTTCAACATTGTTTGGAAAAGATATTTTTAATTCTTTGATAGTAATCGGTTTTTGGGGAAAATTATTCTTTAAAGTAAGCGTTAAAGGATGCTGTTTGCTAATTGCTAGATTTTCTGTAGGTGCGAGATCAAAACTTAACATAGGTGTTACTTTTATTGCAATTTCTTTTGCTTGAATCTCAAATGCATTCTCGCCAACATCCTGCAATAATGTTGCTTTTGGAACCGCAGTGTTTTTAACATCAGGATTAATCAGTTTCAACGTATACTCAAGAATAACTTGTTCATTTGGCTGCAAAGCAACAAGGTATTTGTAGGTTTCTTTGCCTGCTTGAAATTTTCCAGGATTGTTATTAACTTTTATTGCTGGTTGTATTTGATAGCCTGGTGAAATATATTGGTGATACTCAAGACTTAACGGTTGCAGTTCATTATTTGTTATAGTTGTTCTTACCGTTACTTCATCACCCACTACTAATTCTTCAATATCAACCGCCCGTTTGATATCAATAGCAAGATCATACTGTTGAATCGTGAGCTTTGCTGTTTTTTGTTCATGATTGATATCTGATAATAAAAATATTTTGTCCTGCAAGACTTCTTTGTCAGTGCCTTGAAAAATAACCTCTCCTTGATCAGAAGCCAGTCTTATTTTGTTTTCTCCGAATTCTACTTTAAAGATGGCGCCTTCAACTTTTATTGCTTGACCGTGTTTAATGGTATTATCAAATATTGCAAAGCCGGTAAAATTAGGATCGAGAACAATAGCTAAGAGGATTAAGCCCATAAGCACGGCAAAGGTTAATAAATATTTATTGTTCATATAATCAGCTCTTTTAATGAGATTTTCTTTTTCGATCTTTAAATAGTTTGTTATGACGTATGTGGAAAGCTTAGAGGAGCGCTCTAAGCTTTCCACATACTATATAAACGAGTACTTTTATACCTTTAAGAACAATGCTCAAAAAAATTAAAAGTGTACATGCTGTTGAATTTGCTGTTGAATTACAAGCTGTTTGGGCTTCTTATAGTGAGGATTATACGTTAAAAAATCTTACTCTTGCAATTCCTGAAGGTATTATCCAGTTTATTATAGGCCAAAACGGAGCAGGGAAAACAACCCTGATTAAAGTGTTAAATGGTCTTGTCAAACCGCAAAAAGGCAGTGTTATTATCTTAGGAAAAAAAAGGGAAGCCTATAATTCTCTCGCAGATTTACGAACTAATTTAGGATATATACCTCAAAATCTTGGATTAGTTAAAATGATGACTGCTAGAGAAAATGTGCTGATGGGATGCCTTCCAAGAATAAATGCCTTGCATTCTTTCTTCAAAATATTTCCAAAGAAAGAACAGGAATTTGCAAACTATTTGCTTGCAACTGTTGGATTAACAACAAAAGCAGATGCTAAAGTGCATTGCTTAAGCGGAGGAGAGAAAAGACGCGTTGCAATTGCGAGAGCTTTAATGCAGAAACCAAAAATACTTTTAGCCGATGAAATCCTCTCCGATTTAGATTTTAAAATAGCGCAGGACATTATGGAGAAGTTGAGAAAATTAAAAGAAGAATTTAAGATCACCTTGATTATGGTAGAGCATGACATTGTCACGGTAAAAAAATTTGGGGATAAAATTGCTTTGATTAAAAATGGCGAGATCAAGTTGAATACAACCGTCAACAACCTTAATGATAACATAATCTATAAACTATTTAGCGGAGATGCTTAAATGAGCAAAGAAATTTCAACATTGAAAAAACTATGGGGAATAAAAAGGTGGGAGATATATTCACTCATCGGATTGTTATTTATCATCAGCGCTGTTCACCTTCAATTAAATCCTATGCTGGTTGCAACTGGTTTAGGAAAATTAGGCGATTTTTTCTCCCCAAGTATGCCTCCTGACTGGAGTCTTCTCGAGACAGGCGCTTTTGCATTGCTTGAAACCATAGAAATTGCTTTTCTGGGAACAATCCTTGGGATGGTATTAGCTCTTCCTTTTGCAGTGTTAGGTTCACGTAATTTATTCGGAACAAAAACTACGGTACTGGTAAGGACTTTTCTCGCAGCTGTCCGATCATTGCCTTCATTATTATGGGCGTTGCTCTTTGTTATCATGGTTGGTCTAGGACCATTAGCAGGAGTATTAGCAACGATGATTTATACTATGGGATATCTTGCAAAACTTCAATATGAAGCAATAGAAGGGATTAATACTGAACCTTTAGAAGCAATTGCTTCAATAGGAGCAACGAAATTGCAGATCATTCGGTTTGTTGTGATTCCTGAAGCAGCCAACAACTTGTTAAGCCAGTTATTGTTTATGTTTGAATATAATGTGAGAGCGTCCACTATTCTGGGCATTGTTGGAGCAGGAGGAATTGGATTCTATATCATGGGATATCTTAATGTATTGCAATATGATAAAGTAATTGTTCTGTTATTAGAAATATTAGTAGTGGTATTAATTATGGATTATATTAGCGTTAAAATAAGAGATCATTATTTAGTTGAAAGCAAAGTTTGTACTTAATACATATTAACACTTTCTTCTTCAAGCTTTTGCTGGAGTAGAGCAAGACCTTCATTATAGGTTTTATTGCAAATATACAGCACATCGTTATATGATATGCCATTCAAAAGACACTGCATAATTTTAAGCTCTGCCCAATAAAAGAAATGCTCTAATATGGTTTTTGACTGGCCAATTTTGTTGCTCATTATCTCGAAAAAATCTATACCGCGTTCTTGCAGCGCTTCCCCTAGGTGTTTTCTCATAATAAAATCAGGCAATTCAGGCAGTATTCCATAATAATGCTCGAGAAGTGCAATTGTTGTTTCATCTTTAGGATAGGCAAAATTCCCCTGCTCGCGCAACTGCCCGTAATTATTTTTCAAATAATATCCTCTTTTTCTTGGGATATTAAATTTCTTCGCCATTTTTACCCCTAACCTCAATGGCTGATTAAAAAAATAATGAATTGGGTAAACACTCTGCTGTTCGACAAATATCTGATTAAGAAGCTGTACATTTTCTTTGAGATGATGCAACCTAGTATTATGAGTTAAACCAATGAAACTAAGGAGATATTCAAAATTAGGATATTTCTTCTGAAGATATACGAGATACTGCGCAGCTTCGATGTTTGTCTTTTGAGAAACTTCTTTTCCAATTTCTTTCAGCATTTCTTCAGAAAAATTTTCCAAGCCAACAAATACTTGAAAATGAATTTCTGGATAGCGCTGCAGCGTAGCTTCGATTATTTCTTTATTTCGGGGAACAAGAAGTGTATCAGCTCTGCTTGTAATTCCAATTCCATGTATTTTAGAGAGAAGAGGAATTCTTGTGTCATTCCCTTCATAGCTGATAGTAACATGTTCAAGAACACTTAACAACTGTCCAACACGATGTGCATAGTTCTGATGAATCGGCTGAATAAATATGCTTTCAACATTTCTTGTAATAGCTATTTCAACAGCTTGCTGCACTTCTTTAACTACTTCCTCAATATCACGTTCAATATAGCTTGGTTCTTTGGTGATCATCGTACAAAAATCACATTTTGCAAAACAACCAAGCGAAGCTAAAACAATGAAATGGTCATCTTTGTAACTTCCTTCTGCATTCCAGACTGAATTATAAGCGGGTATGCTTTTCCATCCTTCAGGAGGGTATCTAATAGTATTTACGACTAATTTATTTTTTTGTATCCAAACAAGATTTGGAACACTGCTTAAATCATCTTTATAAAAATTATGGATCAGCTTCAAAAAACCCTCTTCAGCCATTCCTAACATAAGAAAATCTACAAACCCTATTTTAGTAATTTCATTTTTGTAATCAGTCTGCCACAGCAGCTGCATAATTTCATGTCCGAGTTCTGTAACAGCAGCTCCTCCAAAGATAATTTTACACGTAGGATACTTTTGTTTGAGCAATGCTGCCACATACAAAGAAGGAATATAATTTGATTCCATAACACTAAATCCAAAGAGATCAGCATCACAAATAATTTCCACTTTCTCTTTACAATAAGCAACTAATGCTTCATTAGTCTGCGCAGTAAAAAAAGAAAAATCATAGTTTTCAACATCCTTTTGTTGTACCGCATTATTCTGTAAAAGATGGGAAAGAATTCTTTCAACACCATAATTCCTCATTTTGATAGTTTCCCGATCATACCATTGATTAGGTGCTTCTATAAATGATATTTTCATGTACTCTCCCCTGTTTATTTTGTGTGGTTATCTGATGCGTGGGTATTATATTATCTTTGATTAAATACAAACTAATATACCTTAAAGTATATTAGTTTGTATTTATGTACAAAGTTATATATAAATGTTCCGAAAAAGTTCGAAAAATATTAGATAGTTCTGTATGGATAGAGTATTTTGGTGGTTCTGATAAGATAAAAAATAAATATTCACTTTAACTTTGGGAAAAACAATCCTGCTTTTCTTTTGTATTCATTATAATAATCTCCCAATAAGACTGTTAAATGTTCGTCTTCAATATGGCTTAGATACATAAATACAGAAAATAAAGGAATTATTAACAAAAAACCTGCATAGGTCTTGAATAAAAAACATAATCCTGGGTATAATAACAACAAGGTTATTGTATACAATGGATTTCGAACCATAGTATATATTCCTGTTGCCTGCAATCCATGAGCTGTTTTTTCAGCTGGTGAAGAGAAAAAGGTTATTATCACTAGCACTAGCCATGATACAATAATAGGCACAAAGAGGAAAGAAAATCTGTTGGGAAACACGGGTAAAAACTGATCAATAAACTTTCCTAATAATAAGGACATAGTAATCGCAATAAGAGCAATGATCCCTGAATAATTATAGAGCTTTTTTTCTTTATCTTTCATAAGAATGAAAAATAACGAATTGTTTATATTGTTATTTATTTCACCTAAAATAGAACGTAATAAGTCTTCTATGGTTTTAGTGCCGGTTCAGCTTTTGAAGTCTAGTTTGATTGGATTTTTCTCTCTGGCACTCCAAAAAATCCCCGCAATAATATTAGAAGAGCTTCACGAAATAGGCACTAAAACCCCAGACTTATTACGTACCTAAAATCCATAATAATATATAGTACTCATCATTAATCAGACTATGCCGCAGATAGATCACGAAGGTAAACCTTATATTGAACTTTGTAATTTTCTCAAATTAAAAGGATTAGCTCTCACTGGCGGGCAAGCTAAGATTATTATTAGAAATGAACAAGTAAAAGTTAATGGTGTTACTGAAACAAGAAATAAATTAAAATTACGGCACCATGATGTTGTTTCTTATCAGAATAAAACTTTTAAGGTAAATATGGATGAGTTATAGCAAATAACTTTGCTATAGAGAACTTTGCAAAATTATGGTTACTGCCAATTTCGTGAGCATTTTCGAAAGACTTATCGAGCAATTTTCGTAGTTCCAGAGAGAAAATTGCTTTGTTTAACAAAGATCTCAATGCGAACTGGCAGTAACCCGAGCTTTGCGAGTATTTTGCAAAGTTCTCTATAATTCTCCCCAAACTCACCTAATCAATACGCTAGTATATATTTTTCCTCCAAAATAATGGAAAGGTTTATATAGATTTAATTCTAAGAATAATCTTAGTGTGGGGTGGTTTAGTATCAGTATTATATTCTTACTTCATAGTATAATCTATGAAATGCTGCGGTTTGATAAGAATACTTTAATCTATAAACAGCTTGAATATAGAGATGGTTATACGTTTATGCGTATGAAAAAAAGAAAACTCTAAATTAATCATTTTTAACATGTTAAAAATGATTATAAACACCAAGCATATCAGCTTTAGTAATAATGCCTAAGAATTTTCCTTTTTCTGCAACAATCACCAAAGGATAGAATTTAAGAAGATTGCTAATGATATTTATCGAAGAATCTTTTGCAATAATAGGCGGCGCATCAATCATCAAGTCTTTTACTAAGAGTTCTGAAGATTTATTATTAATAATGGCGTCCAATATAATTGATTCTGAAATCAAACCAACTGGCTGTTTATCTTCCAATACTGGCATCTGGCTAATGCTATGCTTTTTCATCTTTTTGATCACTTCTTTAATCGCTGTTGAAGGTGAGCAGCAGATAAGTGAAGTATTCATAATTTCTTCTGCCTTGATCTCTTTTTTTTCGCTTAGATGAGAAAGCGCTTGAAATATTTTCTGAGCTTTTGTATAGGTTGGATCTAACAAACCAGCTTCAACTTTAGTGATTAATGATTGACTTACTCCCGCTAGTTTTGCAAGCTGTGTTTGTGTTACGTTATATTTCTTCCTTAAAAGCTTTATTTGTTGAAGATTATACAGCATATCTTTAAGAAGATATGCTTTGTTTATAATATTTTTGGTTATAAAATATTCGTATATGAATATCAACTAATAGTTAAAGTATTTGTAAATATTGGTTCAAGATCAGCTACCCCATTGTTAGCTGTTACTGCAACACTCCATGTTTCTCCTTGATGTATCTCTTGATGTGTCAACAGGGTTGTGTTTCCTTTGAACAGCTTATTAATTTCCTCCTGAGATAATGCTCGATTGTAGAGGAATATCTCATCTATAGTCCCCTTAAAATAATTTGATAAGCGTGAACCACTAGCTCCTATTTTCCAATAACCTCCTGCTGAAACTGATGCTGCGTCTATGGTCTTCTTTAAGATACCATCAACATACAAGAAAGTTTTAGCAGGATTATTCGTTTGAACACAAACAACATGATGCCATTGATTGTCGTAAACTTCGTCAGTAAAGATTGATTTTTCACCCGTATCCCAAACTCGACAACCAGGATGTCCTTCATGCACATACACTTCAAACCTGCCGCCATTATTCCCACCTATAATTACCATTTTAGATGTTTGAAGATCGTTTGTTTTATACCAACCACCAACACTCATATTTTTTGATGAAGTATAAGCGAGGGGTGTTGTGATTGAGCTTTTGCCATTAAAAACATACGCACCATATCCATCAAATCCTCCGGTTGCATCAAAAACAGCGCCATTTACTGCGCTATTATGACTAAAGCTGGAATAATCCTTTGCAGTGATATCAGCATCGTAATTGCTTTCAAAGAGCATGTTTAATAATGCGATTGAATTGCTATTCAGTCGCCAGTCAATAATGTTTTTAACTGGTGCAGGCATAACATCAATTATCTGTAGATCACTATTGACTGAATTAGTTCCATCAACTGAGATCAAATCAGGCGTTACTTTATTCTTATCTTCTTTGATAACAATGCTGTTTGTTGCAATGGTTTGAGTGTTCTGCAATCCGTCATTAAAGACTGCTGCAACATGCCATGTTTCGCCAAGGTTTGTTTCTTGAGCCGCAAGTGTTGAACCTTTACTGCTATACAATTCCATAATCTGCTCGCTTGATAAAGCTCTGTTGAAGAGTGAAACTTCGTCTATTGCTCCATTAAATCCTCTCGATCGTGTGCCACCTGGTGTTCCTATTTTCCAATAGCCACCTGCTGAGACCGAAGCTGCATTAGTTGTCTTTCTTAGGGTACCATCAACATACAAATACGTTTTATTAGGGTTGTAGGTTTGAACACAAACAAGATGATGCCATCCACCAATAAATTGCTGATCTGCAATAATGGATTTTTCACCAGTATCATAAACCCTGCATCCTGGTTTACCAAGTACAACAAAAGATTCAAATCTTCCACCATTATTACCACCTACAGCAACCATACGTGGAGCTCCTGTATCATCTGTTGTATACCATGAACTAATAGTAATGCCTTTTTCAGGCTGTGCATAAGGTACATTTGTTTCAATAGCAGTATTTGGCTTGAAACTATAAGCTCCATAGCCATCATAACCACCATTTGCAACAAAAGTAGCACCTTTTACTGTTGCTTTGATATTATTTGAAGAGTAATCTTTTGTCGAAGTTTCTGATCCTGCATTAGCTTCAAATGGTACGTTGAAAAGTGCAATTGAGTTATCATTAACACGCCAATCTATAATCGTTTTTTTATCTAGAGGAATATTTTTAAGGGTTAAAACTGCGTCGTCTGTTTCGTCAGGAATTCCTTGAAGATAGAGTTCTTGCTTTGGAACTAATTCTTGAAGGGTATAATATACTTCCAAATCTGACAACGTAATACTTTCTTCAGAGTCTGCCGTGAGTGTTATAGGAATTAAGCATTCTTCAGTAGTGCAATCAAGTAATGCATTATTAATTTGGTCAGCAAAATCAGGAATAAGCTGCGGACCAGTGAAATATCCTCCATATGACCAGATTATTTCATTAATTATTTTTAGCACTGGATTTAATGTTGTGATTATACATTTTCCATCCACGCATCCTAATGTACAATCTTGAACTAAATTTTCAGCAACCATTGCACCGCATACAGAGTTTTCTGTTCCACCTTCAAGACACATTGGTGTTGTGATATAATTATACAGATCACCATCCTTACAAGATTCAGTAATGGTAACTAAACCACAATCTAAGTCTTGATTACAAAGTGCTGCAACTTCTGGTGTAAGAACTAAAACAAATAACAATGCAATTATTGTAATAAATACTATGAATTTTTTCATGGTCCACCACCTGTTGCAGTTGCTTTTGCTGAGACTACTTTGGCGTTTTTAGGGAGTTTAATATAAACTGTCTGCTCGCTGCCTGGTTTAACACTTAATTGTGCTGTTGGCTTGTTATTGCTAAACGTAGTTAATAAATTCAGGTCACAGTCAGTTGAACAGGGTGTATCATTTATAGTAATAGTGACTTCTTTGACTACTGTTGCCAAACCATCAGTAACACTATACTCAACAGCATATGTTCCAATATCATCTTTACTTGTATTCCAACTAAACCAATTATAATCAATTTTAGTGAATTTATCTGAATCAATACTGTAATTTAACTGATCATTATCTGCATCAGTTGCAAATACTATGAGATCAATAATTTCTCCTGCTGTTACGATAATATTTTCTGCATCTTCAAGTTGAGGAGCGTTATTAGGTTGAAGAACTGTTATTTTAACAAGCATTGTTGTTTGCTCATAGCCATCTGATGCAGTAATTACAACAGAATAATTGCCTACATCGTTAGCTGTTGTTTGCCAAAAACCATCATTACCAATGGGATCAGCAATGGTTAATGTAATTGGATCATTGTCTCCATCAGTAACTGATGGTGCAATATTTATTGATTGACCTACTTTGACTGTTATATCATTTATTTCTTCAATCACTGGTTTATGATTAGCAAGCAGAATTTCACTGATTACCTCACGCTTGTTATTATAGCCAATATCAAACTGAAGATTATAAGAAATGTCTGATTGTTTTAGATTAGTATAAGGAAATAATAATTGATTTAATCCTGGTTGAAGTGTAACTTCTGCAACACTGCTTTGTTCAGGAATTCCTGCTTTCATAAGTGTTCCTTTTACTTTTGCAGGCAATTCTGTTGCTCCATAATGCATGACATTAATGGTTATAGTAGCTGTGTCTGTTATTTTTTCAGGTACAGAAACAGTATAATCCAATAATCTTGTTTCAATTTCAAATAATGATTCTGCCAGTGTAGTGTTATTAGTATCAATAACTTTCAAGATATAGTGTGTAATTCCCTCATCCATTGGTGATGTTACAGGAATTGTGGTTTGAGGAATATTCTGAGAAATTTCCTCTTGGTATATCAATTGATTTTCTTGGTATAACTCAATTTCACCAATGATTGGTTCAGTACCAGTATATACAAACTGAGGTGTGATGGTAAATTGAGTATTTGGTTTTATTGTTGAAGGATATTCTATTTTTTGTATATACATTTCATGTTCAGAAAGATAATTAATAGTGTATGAAACAGATTTATAGATACTAAACATTCCATCACTGCAGCTTTTCATTTCCACAGGTTGAATAAACACATTTATCTGCTGTTTATCTTTTTGATACGTCTGCTCAAAAGCTGCAGTTTCAGAAAATGTTTCTTCATAACATGATCTGTTCACTAACAACCCCTGTTGATATTCTGGAATATTCAAGGTTACTGTTTCAGGATTGGAAAAGGTATAGGTAATATTCGTAAGGATAGTATTTTTCGGAAGTTCATGGTGATAGACAAGATACGGCAGCACTAGTTCATAATTATTCTCAGTTTGAACTCCATCTGGAATTTCAATAATATCAAAATTATCCTGAGTTTGTAATGTAAGTGGTAGTGTTATACTGTTTTGAATAGTATTAGCTTCTTCTGCTTCAAAATCCTGTGTTCCTAAAGGAGGTTCTTTTTCTCCTAAATAGTCTTTACAATATTTTTCAAGCTTTGTCTTATCATATCCTGAACTTACTGTTGTAATCAAAGGATTTCCATAAAGATGATAAGACATTAATGTTAATCCTGGCAATTCATTATCTGTAATCATAACATTTTCATAATATTTATTGCGTGCTTCTCTGAATGAATTGCCTAAGGTTTTGCTATCGCCTAAATTACAGAGAAATGCTTTGACAAATTCGCGTGAATGTACGAATGTAGGAGCAATAATGGTGCTGTATCTTGCCAAGGGTGTTACAAAAGAATCTTTGTTTGGAATGCTTAAGCCGGCAAAATCACTGTCAAAGACAAATACCGGCGTTGTTTTTGCAAAATCTTGTTTCCATAATGCAGCTTCAGCTGGTGTAAGTTCGGTGCCGAAAAGTGCACCACCAGCTGTTGCTTTAAGTTCATTCCCATCTAACTCTCCTTTTGCTTCAAGCACAAATAACTCATTTGCTTTGAATAATGATGTAGCTATTTCATCAAATTTCCATGTGGGATCTATAACTGATTCAGTGATTAATGATTTAACAACATTGTCAGTATTGCTGTTTACAACTCCTTCCTGCTGCAGATAATAATCTGCTCTATTCAGATTTAATTCCTCGCCGTCCAATTGATTGATTAAATCTTCTGGAGCATTTCCCACAATTCTGGAAACTGATGTTGTTTCCTGGGCAACATTAACTGCAAATGAGATAGGTATAAGTAAGAAAAATGTTATACATAGTCCTAAGAGTAATTTATCAATTTTCATTTAGATCTCCTAATTTTGATATATTTTAAACCCATTAGTGTTAAGGTAAGATATACCATTTTTGTAATAGGTATCTGCATTTGCCCGCCCATAGTTATTGAGATAGTCAATGCTCCAATTGTTGAAAGTGCTGCTATAACAATGAGTGTAATAAGCGCCCATCTCTTATTTTGTTTTAATAGGTAGTAACTGCAAACAATACCAATGATCGCTATTATTATCTCTATTATCAGTTCAACAACACTAAAAAGACCAGTAATTTCTGATCTTATATCCTCAATAGTGAGAGCTAAAATACTAAAAACTAAACTGATTCCAAAAATAAAAAACGAAAAATAGCATAATAATTTAATATATTTATCACTTTCTTCTGGCGTAGGTTCACGCTTTTCAAATATTGATTTATTCATGTGATTCACCTTTCAATCTAATTATTAGTTGTTTAATTCCATAGATGATTCCACTATATATCAATATCAAAGGAATACTTATAAAAACAATCCCTTCAGGTTCATCCCCAGACATAAGAGATACAACTATATTAGCAACTCCTAAAATACCGATGTATGCAAATAATTTAAACGAATATTCATTTTTTGATTCATTTTTGAACAGGAGATAATACGCAACCATCACAGGAAGAATTAACAACGACATTACCATAGCAAATTTATTATGGCCACCTTCAGATTCATATAAATAACTGCTTATTAACAAAGACATAAGCAATAAAAATATTCCTCCGCAAGTTATTTTTATCCACAAACCCTGTTTTTTTTGTTCATTTCTTTTTATTAGCTCGGGATTACTAAACCTCCACAATCCTACAAGCAATAATAAAAAATAAAACCCTGCAAGCTTTGCACCGATACCATAAACACGTTCCTCAAAAGTATTTTCAGCAGAGTGGAAGTCATTTACTTTAAGTATCAGATTAACAAAAGTGACAACTATTAAAGAAAATATTGCCCATTTTTTATTTTGAAAGAGGTAAAAACTGGAAATACCACCTATAGTGAATAATAAAAAAGCACCAATAGTCATTAGTTGACTAGTGAAATCAAGTTTAGCAATTATTGAAACTGGAATAAGCACTAAGGTGATTAACATACCTATACCCCAATAAACCATTGAAAAATACCCTAATCCCCTAAGATATTTGTCTTCAAGTTTTGGTTTGTTTAATTGTTTTTGTTTCATTTTTTCCAACGCTCCATGTATTTATCAATTATCTTTTGGTAAGTTCTATCATTGCATAATATTTCTCCAATAATTTATCTCCTTCTGAACTTGAAAACAAACGATCGTATGTTTGCTTACAATATCTACTATAATAATCATCTTCCTCAAGTCTGCAAAAATTCTGGTCATGAGTTGCAAGTGCAAGCACAGTAAAACACATAGCCTTATTTCCTTGCATTTCATTTGTTTCTTCAGGCATTTTTTCGCAAATATTAGAATTTAAATCACTTAAAGCTAATGCAATATAACAATCTCGTTCAACATCTTTATCTTCATTCACACAAGTATCTGCTTTATCAGAAGAACAACTAGCAAGAAATAATAATACCGCTACTAAAGTTAGTAAGTATATTTTTTTCATTTATTCTTCACCCATATATTTTAGTTGAAATTTGAACCATAGTATTTTAACAACCTAATCTTTATTATTTTTCGTGTTTAAAATAACAAGACCAATTTTCAGAGTTCCATTATCTTTATCTTCATGTTTAAAGCTTTCCTCTAATAAACTATACCACTTTAAAGGTCTTGGGAGATCTTTATAATCATCCAATGGAAATTTTTGATCCAATGCTCCTTGTTTCCAACCTTTTGCGTATTCACTAAATGATAACCAAAACAGATCTCGGTATTCTTCTGATATTTTTTCGGTATTAAATTGAAATCTAAATCCCTTTTCTTGAGATACATTTAATAAAAATTCCTCATTGTTTGGACCTCGCAAAGGGATAGTAAGGCTTTCGTTAGGTAATCTTAACCGAGCAGTTTTTTTATCGCACATTCCTAATTGCTTGCAAAACATGGAGAAGATATATGTCTCAATCCCATCAAGAGCCCTATAAGTTTCTCTAATTGCTTTTTGAGTTTTCGAACCAACAAATTTTTGATTTTTCTTTGTAGTCCACCACATTGCAAATTCTTTACCGATAGGTAATTTTTCTAATTTGCTAAGGTCACTAGCACATATCTCACGACCTACTTTAATGGTTTTCTTCCTTGTTGGTAATCTTCCTTGACTTAAAGCTGCACATATTATCTTTCTACCTTCAAATTCAGTCATCTCATGTTTTTCTAAAAACGTCTTTATCGAATAATAAACATTAGCTGAATCTTGATCTTTGTTTTGGTATAAAAACAAGAAATATGTTTTGCTACCAAACGTTAAAACAACGGGTATATCTATCACTCCTTTAGAAGTGAGAAGAGAGTATTCTATCTGCCGAAGATTTATTCCTTTCTTTTTGTAATCTGTAAGCTGACCTAAGATGCTTATCTTAAACAAACCTTCTTTTGAAGATAGAAATGATTTAGGAATATCAATTTTTATAAAATCTAAATCCTTATTATCAATTACCAACAACACTCTTTCGTTAGTTCTTTCTTTATTATCCTCCATTATTTTCGGGTTACTTTTTTTGAATAGATTTCTAAACATTTTATTTCACCTGTGGTAGATCTTTTCTAATTAATTCAAAATTTCTAAAATTTAATTCTTTAATAAATTGTTCTTCATCTATAATCTTTGTATTTTGATCAATGTTATAACCTAAACTAATTGGAAGTGAAACTAATAAGATCATTAAAATACAGGTTATTAGTTGTGATTTTTTATTGTTCATTTTCTTTTGAATGCTTTAATTGGCCTAAAAACTTAATTAATTTATCATTAAGTCTAATTTTTTCAACAATTTTATTATCTATTTTAAACCGTTCAGTTTTAAATTCAATTAAGTCCAACAGGATAAACTTTGAGTTTATATCTTGAAAATGTAAATTAAGTTTTCTCAAAACTCTTGAAAGTTCTAATTGTGTGATGCAAAAATTAAATTGTTGCTTGATATTACTTTGTAAAATAAGATATAATTCTTTTCTATTTTTAGCACCAATTAAATACATATTTGATAAAGTCATAATAGGATCAAAATCGTATAACTCCTCACCCATCGCTAACAATTCACAATCGAAATATTTTAAAATTGATTTTATAAAGTTCATATATTCTAAATGCATTTTTTTGTTATAGTAACCTATATCAACACCGAAACGAAAAACAGTAGAATTATTTTGGACATTGATTCTGATAGAACCTTGCTTAAAGCAGTCTATCACAATGTTATAATCCACTGGTATTTTTGAGATATCGACTGAACTCAAATCTTCTTTTGATATAACTAAAGAAGCATCATCCATATAATATTGGTCACTTTTTAGAAACGCTATTTTAGAGATATCTTTAAAATAACCTTGATAATTCTTAAATAATTTGTTTAGAGATAATATTATCTCATCTGTTCGGAGTAATTTTAATTTCATTATTACATTTAGTGAATTACTCATGTACCAATCACCCATTCTTCTACACTATTAACTATTACTTGAATATCTTTCCATTTGGTTGGATCTGAACTTTGAAGATTTTTTGCTGCTTGAATAATATTATTAGCTTCATCAGGAGATTTAACAATAATATTCAAGATATGTGATTTGTAGTTTTCAGGAGGGAGATTATTTATTTTAGAGAGATAATCTGAAAATACATTTTTTATGTTATTTTCTGCAACCTCTACACTTATTGAAGGTTTTTGTGGAAAACTTTTAATTTCTACTGAATGTAAACTTCCTTCAAAGTTTACAACGAAGTCTGTGTGTTTTCCTCCATTTGCTGCTTTTTGCAAAGCTTGTTCAGTATACTTTAGACTTCCACCTCTTTTTACGAATTGTTCCATTTGTATTGCTTCCTGAAGATCACTTATAGGATCTGCATAAACTTTTTTTGCATCGTTACCCAAATTGATCAAAACTTGTTCTTTATTCTTAGTTCCTTTCGTTACCAAATCATCAAATTGCACAGCTTTCTGACCCTTTAAAAACTCCCCAAGACTCTTAAAAAATCTGACTTTAGCAAGGTCATCCATCTCTTTAGGCAATTGTTTTAATACTTGTTCTGCAGGAATTCCTTTTTTAGCAAATACTTCAATACCATCTGATATTTCTTTCGAAACTGCTACTGCTTCATCACCAGAACCAACAACTTTACTCAACGCTTTCGGATTCACATGCCCAGCTAACTTATTCACATTCTTTCCAACTAACTTAGCTATATCATCACCATAATTCTTGATCAATGCTCCGATTAATTTACCACCGATCGCCGCAGTGATTGTTGTTCCAACATCAAATGCGCAGCCACCCCAATTATGTCCGCCTTCGTTTTTGACGTAACATTCATTGACTGTACCTACACCAGATAAAACATATCCTGCATACATAAGTGGAACTCCGACTACTGCACCAACACCTGTAATAGAAGATATTGTTCCAACGACAATTAAAACTCCACCACTTGCTAAGATAATTTTATCTGTTACCGTCATTCCTGCTGCTTCAACATTCTTATATTGCTGCGTTCCAATCAACATTGCATAAAATGAGACAATTTCAGGATCATTGGTATTGACAACCAATGCGTATTCGTCATTATCAAATACATTTTTGCTCACAAACATTGAATCTTTCAATGAATAGGAAGGATAACATTCTTTCAGTACTTTGTTATTTGTTTGATCACCAACAATAACTAACGGTGTTCCTTTGAGTTTAGCAAAATAATTGACATCATTGCAGCTGACGGTGTTTTGGTCAACAAAAGTAATTTCATTGCCAAATTCTTCGACTAATGTTTCTTTAAACCGATTAATTGCTGTATCCATTTCTGCTGAAACTGAAGAAGGAATGATCATCGTTGTTTTTCTGGTTACATAACCATCGTCAGTTAGTTTGTTGAATACATCCTGCAAGTCTGCTATGTTGAAATTTGAAGTTTGTTTGGAGTATTCGCCAGAATAGGCAAGATTAAATGGAAGTGAGACTAATAGGATTAGTATAATCAATATAATACTTATGTTTAGTTTATAGTTTATTTTCATTTGAATACGCATCCACATTCTTTACACAAATTAGTCCCATTTAAACTCATATATGAGAGATTTTTGCTTTTGCAATTAGGACATTGATCATGTTTGGTTTTCAAATGTTCAGGTAAACGCATTTTATATCTTAATTGAGCTTCTAATAAAAAATCAAGAACTCCTTGGTGTCTACCTCCAAAATGTCTACATTCAAATAACCTCTCTTTTTTCTCGAAGAAGTAATAAACTAAAAAAGCAGTTATAAATATATACTCATCTGAATATCGTATATTATCAAGAGTAGACAAAGATAATTTTAGAAGTTTATTATCAATATCGTTTAATGATTTTATTACCATTTCAGTGATACCAATTTTAGAGATACTATTTCCAGTTAAACTAGACTTACCATAAACTTTTATAGCGTATAGACCAGTAAATAACAATCTTTTTACTTTATCTTTGTCGTTATTATCTAAGTTTTTTAGATCAAGTAGTTTTTCAATATTTTTATTAACCAAAACATAATTATTTGAGAGATTATCTTTGCCAAAGATATTTGGATATTTATTTAGAAAATTATCTACCTTTCTGGGAGAAATATTTTCAAGTACATTAAAAAACGGAGCTTTGTCCATTAGTTAACACCCCAAATACTGTTTACTTCATACATTTTATTTTGAATAGCTACTAATTTTTGTTTTTTTGCCTGATCCGTACTTAATTCAAGTAGATTTGCCCCAGATGCAAATTCATCAGCTGCTTCTAAAATTACTTTTGATTGGGGCGTATTTTTACTAATTAAAAAATCGTTCATTAATTTATATTTATCTAGATCATATAACTTTGCTTGAGCAATCATATCAGCAATCTCGCCAGGGGTATTATCTTTTATTGAATCCTCATACCGGATTTCAAAATCTAATGGTGTATAAATTTCATCAAGATCAGTTAGTTTATGTGTTGGGATTTTTTGCTTGCTTAAAGATTCAGTCAAAAATTCATTGAAATCATTAAGAAGAGGTTTACTATTTGTTGGTACTGGCATAAAATCCCATATTGCTTTTCCACCTAAATTTTTCTGAACAAAAATGTGAGCGTATTCATGATTGATAGTATTATCTTTTAAACTTTGAATATCACTGCTTTTTTTAGATAGTTTAATTACATTGCCTTGTGTTCCGCCTATTTCATTTTTTGAGAGAACTGTAAATTCAATAGATTTGATATCATCTGCATCTATGTTAAATGCTTCTTCTGCCTTACCAATTGTTTTTATTATTTCACCTTGGTCAATCTTTTTAATAAAAGGAATCTTTTTAGGAATATCTACTTTAGCATTTTCTATATTCTCCCCAAATAATCTCTTAATTCCTCGTGCCATATACACATTATCATTTTCTTTTACCAATAATTTAGCCCATGTTTTTTGACCAAAATAACTTTTCAAGTTTTTGAAATTATTTTTGAAGATTGTATCATATGGTTTTAGTTTATCTACAAAATTCTTTACAACCTGCGTATCTCCTGCTTTTTTTAAAACTGCTTTCGTAGCTGGCTCCAAAGCTTCAGGAATAACTACCATACCAACAGCAAAACCGCACATGCCGATACCTTCAGGATTAATAACACAACTATCTCCTACATCAGTAATATCAGATGCTGCACCTAAATATCCTGCTGCTGCAAGTATTGCAGGCGTTGCTGTTCCACCGCTTCCAACTAATATTGCAGCTATGCCAACACTCATTGCTGCATAAGCAATTATTTCAGTGCCTACTTTAGCAAAATAGAATGATTCAGACCTCAAATCCAAATATTCATTGGTTTTTATTATTTCAGTAAATGCTTTTAACACTAATTCATCATTAGTGTTGATAATAACTGCATATTCATCATTATCCCACAAGTTTCTTTCAATAAATGCAGTATCTTGAGTATCTTCTGATGTTATAAAAGGATAACAGCGTAAAGCATTGTTATTTGCTTCTGTGCCAATAATAAATAAAGTTGTTCCCTGAACACTTGCTTCATCTTTAAACCATTTTTTATCAATGCAATTAACATCATTCCCGTTAATTGGTTCAATAAAATCTGGATTGTAGCCTTTATTGATTAGCACCTGCTTCAGAGTTTCTATTTCTGCTTTCAATAGATCACTCGGATTTTCTGGCATGACAAATAAGACATTCTTCCTGTCATATTTTCCTTTGATTTTAAACACTTCGTCGAAATCTGAGAATAGTAAGGTTTCTCGGGTGGTATAACTGACATCATAACTTAGACTGATGGGAAGTGAGACTAATAAAATAATTATAAAAATACAAATCCTTAAGGGTTTTTTAGTTTCTTTCAATTTTTCCAACGCTCCTTATTAAACCAATATTTTTTATTTTCATCCCAAACCATATACTTTTTTTCAAAATCAGCATTAGTTAGTTCATTACCATTAATTTTATTCTTTTTACCTAATTTATACTCATAGTTATAATTTTCAAAATCATTATTTTTATCTTTACTCACAAATGATATAATGTTTGGAACTGCTTCAGGGTTAGTCATCAGATCTTCTGAACTATTAAATAAATAATCTTGATAAATTTCTTTAGGTTTTAATAGTTCTACAAACTGATCTAAAATGGATAGAAAATTGTTTAATGATTGTCGTTCACCGTTAATATTCCAATATTTTGAAACAAGTTGAACTAAACCATTATCCATATCTACAAGAAAGGAAAACTCTAAGCCATATGCATCAAAATGTATTGAATAGCTTTTTGCGTTTTTAACTTGTAATACTATTTCTTTAGTGATATTATCTTTTCTCCATAGATTATCACACCATACACCTCTAATTTTAAAATGCTCGTAAATAAAATCAATAATCTCATCTAATTTATTACTTATAGCTCCCCTCTCTATATTCATATAGATTCTAGTTTCCCTCATTTTAGAACCTCCTGTAAAATCATGTTACCTTCTGAATTAATAACTTCTAACTGTATTGTTTTCTGAGTTGAATAACTTGAGAGAACTTTTTTAGCTTCAATAAAACTTGAAGACGCAATATCACCACTTTTAATTCTGTAAACTATTTTGTTACCCCCATATTTTGTTTGATAGTTGATATATTTTTCAATTTGCTTTGGAGTACCATCTTTAATATTACCCCAAGATCCAGTTTTTTCCTCAATAATTGTCCCATCTTTTCTTAATTTATCAAGTTCTAAATAATCTCCATTACTTGGTTCTAATCCGAACTCTGAGTTTTTAACCTTTTTCCCAAAACTATCCAATTCATCTAAATTTTCAAAATGAAATGTTTGTAGTTCAAATTGAGCTCCAATTCTGTTACCAACGTTTTTATCTTGTGAATTTTTTAGTAACTGTTTTAACGCTTCTACTGCTTCATCTTTTTTGTTTCCTAAAGGTAAATCTTCTACCAATTGATCTGCTTTTCCAACACCTTTAATGACAAAACCTTCCTGTAATCTTCTTATATTTGGAGATAAACCTGAATCTGTTTTAATTGTTTTAGATATAACATCCAAATCATCAACATTCTCCCCAAACAATCTTTTAACTCCACGTGCCATATACACGTTATCATTATTTTTTACAATCAGTTTAGCCCATGTTTTTGGACCAAAGTATTCTATCTTTAATCTCTTGAAATTATTTTTGATAATGGTTTTAAATGGATCCAATTGTTGACCTACTGTCTTTGCTACAACAGTGTCTCCAAATTTTTTGACGAAATTTTTAACAGGTTTTCCTGGAACAAGTGGTATTACACCTAAAGCTACGCTAAATCCACACATACCCATACCTTCAGGATTAATGATACAGGTATCTGTTACATCTGAACTGTCTGCAATAGTATCAAGAATTGCTCCGGCTGTTAACAATACACCAGGAGCGGCTGCACCACCTGTACCAACTATAATTACAACAACTGTTGCCCCCATTGCAGTGTAACTTGCAACTTCAGTGCTAACTTTAAAGAAATAAGCTAATTCAGATTTCAAATCCAAATATTCATTGGTTTTTATTATTTCAGTAAATGCTTTTAACACTAATTCATCATTAGTGTTGATAATAACTGCATATTCATCATTATCCCACAAATTTCTTTCAATAAATGCAGTATCTTGGGTATCTTCTGATGTTATAAAAGGATAACAACTTAGCGCATTGTTATTTGCTTCAGTACCAATGATAAACAAGGTTGTTCCCTGAACACTTGCTTCATCTTTAAACCATTTTTTATCAATGCAATTAACATCATTGCCGTTAATTGGTTCAATCAAATCTGGATTGTAGCCTTTATTGATTAGCACCTGCTTCAGAGTTTCTATTTCTGCTTTCAATAGATCACTCGGATTTTCTGGCATGACAAATAAGACATTCTTCCCGTCATATTTTCCTTTGATTTTAAACACTTCGTCGAAATCTGAGAATAATAAGGTTTCTCGGGTGGTGTAGGCGATGTCAGTGTAAAAGTTTTGTTTAGTTCTCTCGCCAATAAATGAGATAGGTGATTGGAATTCATATATCATTTTTTCATAATGAGGAACAACATAGTCATCACCAATAACTATTACTTCTTTACAACCATTGCATTTGTCATGGATAAAATTGCTTGCCTCGACAACATAATCATTGTTACGGGATTCTGTTGATTCCAATTCCTCATCATAATTCCCAAACACATAATCAAACGGATGCTGAACAGTTATTTCTTTTCCTAAATCATACACTAATCCCCTGTTTCGTCCTGCTTTTTCATAGGTTTTTGCCAATAAAACATCAACACCTGTTTTAGCACTGCCCGTAAACCGTTTATACAATTGATCGGCATCAGTAATATACAATGCATATGGATTATCAATAATACGAACTGTTTCTGTATCTTCACCGACAGTAAAACTATACATGCCCAAAGCAGCGTCTTCTTTTACAGTAAACATACAAATGGTTTCTCCCTGATTATAATTGCCGGCAGTACAACTACCTGAAGCTACATCAAATATTGACGATGAATACATAAAAGGCAAATTGAATTGTTGATCTGCTTTCACCTTAACTATAACACTGTCTCCAATCTGCTTATTAACAACAGTTCCTGATGAAGCATGGTCAATAACAAGATCATAACCAATTTTACTTTTACATTGTTTTACTACTTCAACATCATTCGGACAAAGTTCATTCACCGTGCAGAGATCCACAAGAACTAATTGTTTAATGCTGCCAATTTGTTCGCAGCGATAAACACCATTTGCTACACAGGTGTAAGTGTCAATTTTTGCGCATTCATCTTCTGGATTAAAACCAATGCATGCATCATAGCCTGGACCAAAGTTACATTGGTAACTGCCAAATAAAGTGCAGTCTTTATTACTATCACAATCGCAGGTTGAAGAACTGCCGTCAGGTATAGTACAGGCTTTTGGCGCAATTCCTACACAAGCTCCTTGAGCATTGCATTCTTGACCTGCGCTGCATTCTGCATTTGTTGTACATTTACAATTAGCGCTGCCATCTAATCCATTAGGACATACTGAACCTTCACTAACACTATAACTTGTACTAGTGAAATCTTCGTATGATCCGCCGCTTTGCTGCACATACGTTCCTGCAATTACTTTAAAATTTGTATCCCAAGCGCTGCCTAAACCATTACAAGCATCAACTGATTGTTTGTTCGGAGCTTTGACCGTAAACGTAACAATTTCAGGGCCAGAAGCTGCATCAACAATTTTGGAATCATAATAGGTGTTGCCAGGACAAACAGGATTTGGATTAGGAATTACTTCTTCCTCTTCAAAATCAGCAGCAGGATAACCTATGCCAGACCATGATGCTGGAACAACTGCTGCCTCAATATATCGAGCGTCTTTAATCGTGCCAATGCTTTCTACTTTTACGTCAATAGTTACTGTCTGATTTTCTTTTGCTGATGATGGATTAACATTTTGTATAGTAAGTTTATGTTTTACATAACAATCTTTACTGCAGGAAGATGTTTCGCTGGAATCACAAACGCCATCACCACACGTAACAGTGACACAACCTTCATCAATTTGATTATTACAGTTGTCGTCAATACTATTACCGCAGACTTCATTTGCATTGGGATGAATGTTGGCGTTATTATCGTTGCAGTCCAATGCTGAATATTGGCAGAGATTGGTATTTGCAGTTCCGTATCCATCATTGTCATTGTCAATGCAAACTGGAGCTTTTGCTACTGATAATGAACCTGAATCAAGTGATACACTTTCAACAGTGCCGGTAAAATAATATTCTGGATCACTTGATATATCCTCAACCCATTCAGCTATCCATGTAGTTGAAGCTTTTCCATTAAAAAATATTGCTGGTGAAGGTTGTTTTTGTGCAGGCACATCAGGTGCTGGCCATAGATCATCTTCTTTAACCGTAAAAGTAGCTGATTTACCATCGCAATTATTACCAGTTAATGTTAAGGTGACTTGACTGCCTTCTACTGTTGAACTTGTTGACCATGAAGCTGTTGATAAACTACAAGGCGTTGGCGTTACTTCGAGTTTTGGATCTGATGAGGTTATTGTTTTGCCGTCTGCGCTTGCAGTAAAATAATATTCTGGATCGCCATACTCATCATCCTGCCATTCTGCAATCCACGTTGTTGAAGCTTTATTATTAGAAAATGTTGCTGATGATGGATTGTTGTTGACGGCATCATCTGGTGAACCAGGGTCATATTCCTTGATGGTAAATGATGCTGATTTGCCGTCGCAATTTGCGCTTTCGACAGTTAAAATAACTGAAGTTCCTTCCTGTACTTTTGTTGATGACCAATAAGCATTAGTCAAAGTGCATACTTTTGGCGCTGGACTTACTTCTAAATCAGGGGTTGCTGATTTTATTTTTGTTCCATCCACATAAGTCATAAAATAATATTCAGGAAGATCTATGGCTAGACCATCGTCTTGCCATTCTGCTGTCCATGTCGTTGTTGCAGTTCCACTTGAAAAAATGCTTGAAGAAGGGTTGGTTGTAACAGGATCATCCATGCAATCTGCAGAACTATAATCATAATCTGAACAGTCCCATTCCCAAACATTAAATGAAGCAGTCTTGCCATTGCAATCTGCATCGCCATTTACCGTAAGTGTTACTGAAGTTCCTTCTACTGCTGTTGCTGCGCTCCATGAAGCACTTGATAATTGACAACTGTTGGTACATTGATTATTTGCACAATCATTACATGCTTTAAAGCTGGCATAATAACAAGTATTATCTGCTGTTGAGCAAAAACCACTATAATATTCTCCTCCGCCATTGTCAGAAGTGCAGATTGATGCAGGATCTTGGCAGTCATCATATTTTTCTTCTTTGACTCCACAGCTGTTATACCAATAGAGATCATCATTGCTACATTTTTTTGTGCTATGTATAGTACAAGCAACACATTTGTTACTCGAACAATATTGATTTGCGCTGCAATCAGCATTGCTTAAACATTCATATACATTTCCATTTGCATCGCAGTCTGGATCAGAACCATAACAGTTTTTTGATTGACATGACTTATCTTTAGCTGTTGAGCAGGAATAACAAGGGAAATCACTTCCATAAGTGGTGCCTGAACAATATTTACCTGTATTACAAGCAAAATTATCCACATAAGTATCTTTACATCCTCCGCTACAATCAGTGACAGCAGTATATTTATCATATTCTGTTGTTGAATAACATACTCTTTTTGTTGAATAAGAACATGTAGGATTATAATCGCACGTTACTTGTTTAATACATGCTCCATCAGTGCACACATAATCTGTGCCATAATCCTTGCAATTTTTGTCATATTGATAAATGATGTCAGCATAGCAATAAAAACCTTGACCAGAACAAAACTGCAATTTGTCGTCGCATTTTAAGAAATATTCTCTTACATTTGTTGCATCAAGACATTTATCAGTATATTTACTGTCAATCTCATAAGAATAAGTTGTTCCTTTAGACAAGTAATTTGCTTTATTGTGGCAAACTCCTGAAGATAAATCAGTTTTATATGCTTTACTGTCACAGCTATCAGTGCAACCTGTATTAAGATGACTATACCCTCCTTTATCACAGGAGGCTGTCTCACTGCACAAAGGTTCTACATCTATATCTCCAGTTCCTTGTTCAACTCCTGTTCCGGTAAACACTTTAAATGTTTGTTGAGTTAAAGGATATTTAGCAAAATACGCTGCAAATAATTCTTCTTTTTCTTCAGTTATATTTTTGTCAGTTATTATCCAAACAAAGTATAAACCGCTTCGCCAGAACCAAAAGGTATAGTCTTCATTGTAAAATATTTCATTCCCCTTAATATTTTTGCTTGAACTGTATCTAATTTGAGTATCCAAAAATGACTGCTGCATTATTTCATCATCAAATTTCAATACTCCGGCTTTAAGTTTATAATTTTCCCCATATTGGTATTCTGCAAGTTCACCATAATAGGCAATTGTTGTTTCATTAAAGGAATTATACATAATAAATTGATTGTTACCAATATTTTGATTAATAATCATTAATGATTCTTGTTTAGGAATATCTTCTGGAATTTGAACTCCAATTATTTTTTCAACATCCATAAATCCATAGCCATACTTAGTATCTTTTCCTTCATCACCCAAATCCAGTGCATTGTTTTCAAAAATAGCTTTAAGTTTTTGCTGGTTTAACGTGTTATCTTTCTCGAGGAGCAATGCAGCAGCACCAGCAACAAACGGCGTTGCCATGCTTGTTCCTGATTTTGTTGCATAACCATTGACAACTGAAGAAGTAATTGAAGCGCCTGGAGCTACAATATCTGGCTTTATATAATCACCAAAATTCTGCCCTGAACTAAATGTCTGCCATTGTAAATTATTATCAACTGCTCCAACGGTAACAGCTGGTTCATAACTTCCTGGAACAGTAACGCCAACAAAACCTTTGCATGAACTGCTTCCGCCAGGTCCGCAATTGCCTGACGCAATAACAACAACGATTCCTTTGCTGATTGCCTCATCAATAGCTGTATTAATTACTTCATCGGGTGTTGTATAAGGAGCGCCTAAACTCATGCTGATAATATCTGCGCCATCGTTGGTTGAAGGATTATTATCTGGATCAACTGCCCAATAAATGCCTGATGCAATGCTTTCTGTTGTTCCTTTGCCAGTATTATCAAGCACTTTTGCATTAATCAAAAGAGCATCAGGCGCAACTCCATTAAAACCTTCACTTGTTTTTTTCCCTGCTGCAATGCCTGCAACATGAGTGCCGTGACCATTAAGATCTATTGGGTTGTCAGTGACTAATGCTTTCTCATTAATCACTTTGTTTTTTAACATGGGATGATTCTTGTTAATACCAGTATCAAGGATAGCTATCTTGGCATTTTTGCCTGTATATCCCATTTCCCAAACATCTGGCGCATTAGTTACTGGAATAGCATCTTCCAATAACATAGCATATTCTCTGTTGGCATGGATTTTCTTAACTAATTTATCACGAGATAATGAAGCTAAGTCTTTTCCTCTAACTTTTGCTGCAAGAAATCGATTGTTTATTGTTTTAGGTGCCAGTAACTGTTGAGAAAACCGCTTTTGAATACTTTGCATATCAGAGGTATCTATAATGATATCCACTGTTTGATCTTCTGAAATGTCATGAATTAAAGGATCTACCTTTTCACGATTAAGAGAAGAGGACTTAGAAACTCTGGAAAGTGTACCAGCATCTATTCCAGTAGCAAGCAAAAGACCTATTATCAATATAACTAAGAGCTTTTTGATAACAGCCACCCCACACCCTACTATTGATAATAATGGTTTTCAGTATATAAAGCTATGCTATATATTATTTATATATTTTAGCTGTTTTCGGGCTTCATCCAAAAATAAGGTTAGCGCCCTCAGGTCGAAACTCTTAGCAATACCGGTTTAAAGAGGTCAGAGGGATGGCTCCTTCGGAGCGTGACCGTTTATGCGATTGAAATATGCAAAGTTTCGAAGGCGCTAACCTGGCGGCAGCCATTTTTTGGATGAAGCCCTGTTTTCGGAAGACTTGCGGAATTTAAGATGAACAAAATCCACTGGAAAGTGCTACGTTATAGCGTAACATATGGTGCTTCAGATTTTAAAGGAATGGAATCCGTGGTGGGAAAACAAAGAATTCATAAAAGATTTGGAAAAAACAGAAAAAGGCATTAGATTTGTTCCTTTGTGGAGATGGTTGTTGGAATAATCATGTAACTTTAACAGTTCTAAGTCTATATTTTCAAACATTTAATAAAAATATTCAGTCACTTTCCTGCATATAATCAATAACAATACTTATTATTTTTTTAACAGATTCATTACACTTTTTAAAAGAAATACTATCCAATACCCTAGAACCATGTTTTCGAATTAAATCACTAATTAATGCATGAATAAATGATTGTGTTACAGCTTCTATTCCATCAAAGTTGAGTATAATTTCTTTATTCTTTTGCAACGCAGGTATGATGGTGTTAAGCCTGATATCTCTTGCAATATCTTTATTTTCTGCAAAAGAACCAACTAATTTTAACATTTTTATTTCAATCATATAAACCTCGGTTTCCTATATTGTTCTTTTCTTCTTTCTTTAATTGTTTTAATATATACGTCTCTAATAAGATCTAAAAGAGTTGAAAATTCCTCAGTTTTACTTAATGATATATCTACACCAACAACAGTCCCATGCCAACAAGGGTAATCCTCTCCTTTTGAATGTCGGTCTAAAAACGGATCGCTGTGGAGTATAATACGTGTTTTATCAGAGCTGCTTTTTAATAATTTGTACATAGCATTTCCACTGTATATCATAAAAAACTCCCTATTTATTTGAGCAATAGATTTAATAAAAAATAAACCTGCACCAGCATTGTACTCAGTTCCACCAATTCGTTGAGTAGTACCAGTAATACCAGGTGTTAATGCTAATTTTATTGCTTCAATATGAGTTTCTGCAGGATAAGCATTATTGATGGTTTTCTTGATTCCTACACCAGTATCTACAATTCCTAATCGAATAGTATTGCTTTTTTTATAGTACTGCGCAGATACAAGAGCGCCTTCCTTTGATTGAGAATGTTCAATAACATTTCTAACCAGTTCGCTTACAACATATTTAATTGAATCTGATTTAGCTGGATCAAGATGAAGCAATGGCACCATCTCAGTAATAAATGTTGTTAATTCATCTGAATTAGTTATTTTAGTTAAAGGTATAAATCTTCCTGCAGGTTCATGCTCTACAATGTTATGATCAACCCCAAGGTTTAATAATCTAAATAAACCCATTCTTTGCAAATAATGCTTGGATTTCGCTTCTAATTTTTCACACGCAATTTTTGAGGGTTTAATATTCATGCCTAACGCTGCAACCATGCATAACACAACAGGATGTATTGAAATCCATTTTTTATTAGCAGTAATTTCCAATTTGTTTGGCTCCAAGAGAGATATCTTCTTTAGAAAAGGATCAATATTTCCTAAAAATGCGCTATTCGGCAAGTGTATTTTCATATCTACCGGGAATTGTTCAATATTTATAAATATTGCTATTTTTACCGGGAATCCCGGGTAAAAATTAACTGCTAAAACCACTCCAGGAGATGTCAAGAACCACGGTCAAAGATAGGATGGCATGAACGAAGTTCCGACGACTTTCTGTTGAGTGGTTCTTGAGCATGTTAGAAACTTACTACCTTGAATGATTGTATGGTAGTTCCCACTGTTAAAACACCAGAGGTAAGTTTTAACATATCTATTACTAATGGAGATTTTGTATCAATAATTTCCATTAATAATGGGAATATTTATAAATAAGCTGAGGTTAATAAGGGCATGAATAAAACAGAGCTTAAAGAAATAATCATCAGCCAGCAAAAGTCAAAGCATGATAGTACCCTTGTAGAAAGAGATATATTTAAAAAAATAGGGTTTTATATTAAAACTCCATTTGTTATAGTTATATCAGGGATAAGGAGAGTTGGGAAATCTACACTTTTGTACCAAATACAGGAAAAATATCCTGGTTATTACTTGAATTTTGATGATGAAAGACTTGTTAATTTCAAACTGGAAGATTGCCAAGTATTGTATGAAGTATTCATAGAATTATTTGGCGAGAAGAATTTTTTCTATTTTGATGAAATACAAAATATCAAAGGATGGGAGAGATTTGTCAGAAGATTACATGATGAACAAAAGAAAGTATTTGTTACTGGTTCTAATGCTTCCATGCTCAGCAAAGAATTAGGCACTCATTTAACAGGGCGGTATATTGAAATTAACCTCTATCCTTTTTCTTTTAAAGAATTTCTAGGATTTAAAGGAGTGATAGCAGAGAAAAATGATATGTATATAACTAAAAAAAAGATTAGATTAATAAAATATTTTGAAGAATATCTTATTAAAGGCGGACTACCAGAATATCTAAAAACTAACGATATTGAATATCTTAAAACATTATATGATAGCATTCTTTATAGAGATATAATTGTAAGATATAATTTATCTTATGAGAATGTGTTGAAAGAACTAACGTATTTAATAGCCAACAATATTTCAAAGGAAATTAGTTTTAACTCCATAAAAAATACATTACATTTAGGAAGTTCTACTACAGTAAAGGATTATTTTAATTACTTTGAAAACTGCTTTCTCATTTTTTTGACAAGAAAATTTGATTATGCGTTAAAAAAGCAGATGTATGCAAATAAAAAAGTTTATCTTATTGATAATGGATTAGCAGTCAATTTAGGGTTTAGAATATCCAATGACCTTGGGAGACTTCTTGAAAATCTTGTATTTATAGAATTAAAACGAAGAAAAAAAGAAATGTATTACTATTCATCTAAAAAAGAATGTGATTTTATAATAAAAGAGGGGGTGAAAATTACAGAAGCAATCCAAGTTTGCTATGAACTGCATGAAGAAAACAAAGAAAGAGAAATAACTGGGCTTCTTGAAGTGATGGATAGTTTTAAACTTAAAGAAGGTGTTATTTTAACTTATGAACAAACAGAAGAAATAACGAGAAAGAAAAAGAAAATAAAAGTATTGCCCGTATTCAAATGGTTATTGGAATAGAGAACTTTGCAAAATACTCGCAAAGCTCGGGTTACTGCCAGTTCGCATGGAGATATATCTTTAACAAAGCAATTTTCTCTCTGGAACCTCGAAAATTGCCGGATATACATTTCGAAAATGCTCACAAAATCGGCAGTAACCATAATTTTGCAAAGTTCTCAATAATCTTATAATTTTATAGACTCCATACTATGGACAAATTTCCAGAATTAATGAAACTGAAAGAGGAATTCAAGAATAAAACTTTGCTTGAATATGTTAATGAGCATCTCTTAAAAGAAAGAGAATTCTTGCCTCTTGACCTAGAAGCATACAAAGTATTCTGCAAGAATTTTAAACAGAAGAATGTCCATAGAATTTCCACTGGTTCTCACATGGCTTTTTTACAATGGGAAGAATCATTTGGTCTTGGAGAAAACATCCTTGTTAATCTTCCCAATCTTCTTAATGGAAATGAAAGTGTTATTTCTACTCCATGCAGCCGTATTACATTCAAAAACTCAACAAGACCAGGTTCAGTTGATCTTTCATGTATGGGTGAGAAAAACATAAAACTTTCTCGGTACACTTTAAGAGGACGCAGCAAAATAACACTCAACAAAGCAGAGAAGATTACAGAACAAGAGATGGAAAGTTTCTTACGCACTTTTTACAAATTACAAAAAAATGCACCCATGTTTAAATTCGTCAATCAAGATAAGGTATCGTTATTTATCAAATATGCAAAACAAATGGTCGAAAGAGGAGAAACTTTTAATGAACAATGCAACTGGTTTAGTGGTCAACTTTGGCCTCATCTTTTCAATGATTTTAAGACCACTCCACTTACAATTTTACCTCTTGAGGATTTAGAAGTCAAAAGAGAAAATCTATTAGCCAATAAGAAATTACGGAATCTTCTTGAGAAACACTTCAAAGATTCCTATGGCGTCTTATCTTCAACCTACTTTTATTATGGTTCGTGCAAATGTGGGATTGAATTTCCATTAGAAAAAAGAGAGAATGGAGCATTAATTTATCTTGAGGGAAATTGCCTTGATAAAAATTGTCCGCATTTTGGCACTAAAAAGTACTGTGTTGAGGTCAATGATATTATCAAAGAAGTGGAGAAGAAAAACCTAAATGAAACTCTTTTCATTACATTTTATAATATTTGGGCATTAGCTGGCATTGATGTATTAGGTGGATTAAACCAAGTTGAATATCTAAAGGAATTTAGAGATAAGCTTTGTTTGATTTTTGAACAGATTGGAGAAAATGAAAAAAGTGAGATTTTACGAAAAAGAGCAACTAACCTATTGGATCTGGGCGTTTTTATAGCATTCAATGAAGATGGTATACTTAAATCTGGTTCTCAAGTTTTCTTAGAGGGAGGATTGGATAAAAAATATATTGAACAATTTTCTAAACTCAATTTTTCCAAAACAATTGATGTGTCATTACAGACAATTAACAATTTATCTGGAGAAAAGCCAAATCATACTTTAACAGTAAAAATGTTAAAAAATTACAAAATGGAGTTTATGATCAAATGATAGAAGCATATACATTAAACTTCAAATTTGAAGAGCCAGTTAGGATAGCATGGAAAACATTTCACCATAATGGTGGTGACTTACTTTTGATTAAACAAGATAATTTAATTGGTTATGGCGAAGCTGTTCCTGATCCATTTATTACAAAGGACACCCAAGAATCGGTTTTTAAGTATCTACAAGAAAATGCTTCCCTGCTTCCAGAAAAGATAAATCTGAAGACAATTCAAGAAACTCATAAGAAGTTGCCAGCAGGTTCGCCAACTGCTCGAGCGGCTATTGACTTCGCTCTTCACGATTTATGGGGAAAGCAAGAAAATTCTAAAATCTCCAATCTATATTCCAAAAAAGTAAACGCTCCTCTAAATGGTATAACTGTCTTTGGCAAAAATCCAAAAGAAACTCAATTAGATGTGGAAAAAATTCTTAGAGCTTATCCTCATCTTAAAGTCATTAAAATAAAACTTATGGGAAAGGATGATATTGAGAGATGTCAGCTAATAAAAGAAAAAGTTGACCAAATGAAAAGAAAAATTTCTTATGTTCTTGATTGTAACCAAGCGTACAAAACAAGTGAAGAAGCTATAAGGATACTAAATCAGCTTAAAGACATTCTCCAAGACATCATACTTATTGAAGAACCAGTACCTGCAAAACAATGGGATTTAATGAAAGAAGTTACTGACAATGTTGATATTCCAATATTTGCTGATGAATCAGCTGTAAATCTTGAAGATGTTAAAACAATCATAAAAAAACAATGTGCAAATGGAATAAACATCAAACTCCAAAAAACAGGAGGAATATGGCCGGCTAAAGTTATAGCGAAAGAATGCGAAAAACATGGGTTGAAAGTAATGGTTGGCTGTATGTTTGAATCTGCAATCGGAATAGCTGCTGGAATCCATTTTGCACAATCAACAAAAAATGTTATTTTAACTGATCTGGATTACGATTTACAAATGCCAGATATTTACAAATATAGGCCAACCTTTGAGAATGGTGTTAGAAAATCTACGGATAAATCTGGATTAGGGGTTGAACTAGACTTTGCTAAAATTGAAAAACTAAAAAAGTCTTCTAAACTCATATTTGAAAAAGTGATATAGATCTAGTAGAGATCCCTAAAAATCAACCTCAAACTGGTTTTTACTTATTACCTACAACCTCCCAAAACATTTAAATATAACTTATCATTATAATGATAACTATGGAAATAAATATGATTAATCCTTATATTGTGAAGATAATTGTAAGTATTAAGCCTCGAGATTCTATTAATGCTATCTCTAAACGAATAGGATTAAGTTACGGTTGGACGTATAAATGGATAAAAGCCTTAGAAGAAGCGGACATGGTAAAATTGACCAGAATGAACGTTTATTTACAAGAAAGGAGTCAAGTCTATATCAAATTCAATGAATTTATACAAAGTGTTTTATCAAAAAAGATTCAATTTCACTATGAAGTATTATCATTATTCGGAATTTCTTATTGTTTTACCAAGAGTGATGCAGTTTTTGTATGGACTAAAGGGGGGTATAACATTGGCCGTTATAAGCATTATTACCCTATCTTTATTAAAGTGGATGCTAAAGAAAGATTGTTATTTGAATGGTACTGTAAAAAATTAGGTTTATCAACCCGCAAAAAAAAAGGTATTTTTTATGTTGTTGATTATGATGATTCGTTGAAAAAAGAGTTTTATGAAGGAATTCCCGTTGATAGCTTATCAGAAACCATACAGTTCATGAAAGAAAATCAATATAATTTTCAACCAGCATTAGAAATGATTCAAGAAATGCATCAAAAAAGATTAGGGATAAAATACAAAGAGGTCATTACTAATGCTTGAACAATTTGTAAAACGGGAGAATGCTATTTTTGCCATACTTCATGCATGCAATGAACAGAATTTATTATTCATAGTTGTTGGTGGCTATGCTGTAAGCGCTTATAAACATAGATTTTCAGTAGATATTGATCTTGTTATTAAGAACGAAGACAAAGAATTATTTGAAACTATTCTTAAAAGAAATCAGTTTGTAAAAACCATTGCGAAAGATTTAGATCATGTATATGCCTCTGAATTTATCAGATATGAAACTAAAGGTGAATTACCGGTAAGTGTTGACTTGCTTATTGATGGTGTTGGTTCAAGAACTACTCATGGCTCATTTAGTTTTGATGAACTTTTTCAACATTGTCGGAAAAGAAAAATTATTGGTATTGAACAGGAAGCTGAAGTGTGCGTTCCTAATAGAGAACTGTTGATCATATTAAAACTCCATGCAGGAAGATTGACTGATTATCGAGATATTGTAGCGATTGCTCAACATCTTGATATAAAAATGATTAACAAAATAATCTGGAGAGGTAACAAAGATAATATTAAGAAACATATAATGACGCTTCTTAATCTATTAAAAAAGAAGGAATTTATCGATAGTTTTAAAGGAGTGTTTATTGAAAAGAGATATGATGTTGATATTGAAGAAGTCAAGAAACTTGAATGCTTGTTATAAAGTAATTTCCCCAAAACATTTATATACACTTTTATCTCTAAAAGGTAAAAAAGAGGTTATTATGAATAAGATTATTATCTATCTTATAGTAGGTATCTTTCTTCTTCCTATTGTTTACAGCCATCATTCAATATTTCATTATGGAGCCGGAAAAGCAAATGGAGAAGCCTGCAAACAACATACCGATTGCGCTTCTTTTTTATGTTATAATTTAGATCCCAATGGCTTAGATATGCGCTGTGTTGAGTGTGACAAGAAAATACCAGTAAAAGGCAGCGGAGCAAACGCTGCAGCTTGTGCTAAAGGAGCGCAGGGTTGTGATAAAGCAGCTGGAATAGTTCAACCTCAATGTGGACCTGCTTATTCTGTATGTAATAAAAACAAAGAACCTTACACCTGTGAAAAGCTAAAAGATGCTTGTGGCGGATGTGTGATATTATTTAAATGCAATGAACAAACTAAGAAATGCGAATCATTATTTGTTTCAACAAATGACTGTCCAACTGGCTCAATAAGCTATAATCCAAGTTCTGCTGAACCCAATAAAAAGATCAGCTTTACTGCTAATGAGAACGATAAAAATAATGATAAAGTTACTTGTACATGGAAGGATGGAAGCACTAAGATCAGCACTCAATGCAAGTTTGATTACAGTTTTTCCCTTACCGGAGATCATAAAATTACCCTTGAAGTAACTGACGGCAAGAATAATTGCGCAGAAACATATTCTAAAAATTTACAAGTTACAGCAAGTGAAAGTGCTACGCCTGCCTTGCAATGTAAGTCAAATGAACACATTATATTTACCATGTCAGGCAATAAAGATGCCAATGTTGGAACATGGGATGCAGGGATGAATGTACAAGTTTGCCATAAAGGTGATAAAGGGTTAGATAGAAAATGTACTGGTAATAATAAAGTGTTGAAATATCTTACCGGAAAAGGATATGCTCCAGATGATGTAACACCAGATTTAAAAGAAATATGTTATGGTGATTACAGTTGTTATCTTTCATCAAATAGTCCATGTTCATCAAATAGTCCATGTAAAGAAGGATTTAGTTGTTTAGCTTCATTCAAAGATGTTAAGAATTCTGTTGCTGGAACATGTGATATCTATACTAATAAATTGTGTTGTAAACAGGGATGTCCGATGGTGGAGATGAAATGTCCTAAATTCATTAAAGATCAAGATAAAAAATTAAAACAAAATACCCTTTGTAAATCAGATGGAAAAACAGCACCAGGAACTTGTCAGCCCGGATGTGCATTTAATGGACAGTTTTATGGAGAAGGAAAAACAGCAATAATTGATGGAAAAGAACTAGTTTGTGATAATGGAGCATGGTGTCCAACCGGATTTAAGTACGATGGTAAAGCAGATGCATGTGAACCTAGTACTGAAAGCTGTTTTTTACCTGTTAAATGCCCACTAGATACACCTACTGAAGAAAAGAAGGACTTGAAATGGTTTACTAATAATAAGTGTGTTATTCCCGATAGTGATGAAAAGAAAAACCAGGCCTGTTGTTTTACAAAAATAGGAACAACAAAATATTATGCATATAATATTTTACCTGATAAAGAAGAGATTTCGTTTTATTAAATAGTCGTATTACCATAAGATTAATCAATGTAATGATCATACTAATGTTTATGAATTTGATAAAATCCTTGTTAGTTTCAATTAAATTTAAGTTTCTAATAAATCTCTGCGAAGCAGATTATATTTCAGGGAATTCTCTCCAATCCAGCGAACAAAGTGAGCCTTCAAGGAAATACATTAATGACAAGAAGTGCGTTTATCAAATGAGGCGAAGCCGACACGTCACAACACTGTATCAAAGGGCAAGAAAACTTTTTACCGTACTAAATACCATATTTTTCTAGTTCCATAGCTATTTTATCTGGTTCATCGCATAAAATTGTGTTGAAACCGATTTCTTTTGCCTTTTTAATTAAATCTGCACTGTCATCTATAATAATGACTTCTTCTTCTGAGAAATTAGTTATTTCTGGAATTTTTTTAAATAATTCCGGCTTTAGCATATTGTACCTATAAGATAGAATAACAAAATCAAAATCTTTCAAAAAATTGAATTTTTCATTAAGTGCTTCTATTCTATCAGGAAAATTATTAGAGCATATTATTGCCTTTATGCGCATATTTCTAATTTTTTGAATCAATTTTTTAGCAGAATAATTTACTTCATATCCTTCTTTCAATATTCCAATTAATTCTTCTGGTGTTGATTTAATTTTCCATATCTTAATTGCGTTCTTCCAAAACTCATCTCCATTAATTTCTCCTCTCTTGCATTTAGTCATTAAATTGCTCTTTAAGAAAATATCAGCCACAATATTTCTATCAATATTAAATTTCCCGGAAACATTTCTAATAAAATTCTGTTTACCATTCTGGAAATATACACCATCCAAATCAAAAACAATTGCTTTTATCATTTTAATTAGGGTAAATTTTCCAATAATATAAACCTTATTATTTTAAAGTTTACAAATCTGACCAAGATTTCCATTTTGATGGGCTTCTGTTATTTTTTGATAATCTTCAAGAGTATCAAGCATAACTTCTTTCTAATCCCTCCATCTTTCCGAGTTTAGGATTATCAATATCCCTCATGGATGTAAGAATCAGTATTTTAGAGTATTTGACCTCCTTCAACAATTTGTTCTTTTGCACAATCCAAACTAACCATTTTCATTCTTTTTACAGCATCGTATAAATCTCCACAACCTATTGCTGCTGGAATTTTAAACTCAGCACACCTTATAGCCATGTGTGATGCTACTCCACCATATTTAGTTAATAAAGCTGCTGGTCTCTTAGAAAAAATCCAATCGTAACCAGGATCTGCGCTTTCTACTGCAACTACCTTATTTGATATGTCTGGATGGTTTCCTATTCCAATTTCATCCAAGCACACAACCTCTGCTTCTGTTCTTTGATTTGTTATATAATTTGGTCTTGATTGATATGATTCTACAACTATAAAATCTCTGGGAGAAGTTATTACGGCAGGAAGGCAGAGATGCTCGTCAACTTTTCTCTTTCTTTTATAGTCGTTAATAGCATTTTGCCAATAATCTCTTACAAAATTGTTATCTTTGCCAATTCCTCTTCTAAGTTTTTCTAAATCCAGATAAGACATACCTTCCCTAGATAATCCAATCATTTCACCAGCTTCTGCAATAGATTCTATAGCATCACTCAGGCATCTAGTGAATAAAAATTTAGAGTATTCTCTTGCTACAAAAGCAGACTTAATGAATGCAAATAATTCTCTTGAATCTGCATTTATGCCATGTTCAGTAAGTAAAGCACTTATTTTCGCATACTTTTGTTCTGGAAGTTCGAAACTTTTGCTTTCGCTGGTCTTTTGATGTGGTAAAACCTCTCCAGAATGATAATGATCTGATTTATCATATCTTGGTATAGTAATGTCATAGGTACCTGGTCTAAGATGACCATACTTTGCCATAAAGTCTTCTCTAGTCGTCTCTCCTGACCTAAACAAATTAGAATCTCTGCTAAATTCTGTTGCAATAGTCTCTATTGATCCCAAAAATCCAGAATAAATATCATAATCGATAATTCCCATTGATAATAAAGATTTAAGCATTATCTTCCCGACAAATCCTTGTCTCGCTAATCTCGAAAACTGCACAGTACCTTGCTCCCTACATAAGTCCAACAAGTCAAATGCTCTTCTGATTCTATCGCTAGCATTACTACCATAGTCAGAACTGACAATAGCTTTTCTTTCTTTTTCCATTTGTTCATTCACTGTAATATCTTTTTTGATCTGTTCGATGTCAATTAGACCGTTAGTAAGGTCTCTAAGAGATTCTTCCAAGGTGCCTATCTCATATTCTGAAAAACCTGCCTCTTTTAATTCCTGACTTCTTGTTCTAAATGAAGGATCATAAATTGTGTACGCAACTTCAAATTCTACTTTATCTTGTAGTTGTGGATTGTTTCCTAATTTATCAAGGTAAAATGATACAAGCTTCTCTCTAAGCTCTACTGGGATTTTAGCAGGAGTAAATGAGTTGAAACTATTCCTTACATCAACATAAGGTTTATTGCCAATCATACAAACTAGTGGAGCAGGATTGACATCATAGTATCCTTGACTAGTTCTGGCTTCATGCCATGCACTGTTAGTTATTATATAATCATACAAAGAGAATGCTAAACGATTGGGTGCATTACCTATTATTTCGGCAGGATTCCAATCTAGGCATAGGTGGGAGACAGCACAAAACGCCCTTAGTAGATATGAAGACTCTATAGAACAAATAAATAAGGAATATGAAGGCAAGAATATTCTGATTGTTTCACATGGAACTGTAATGAGTCTTTATTTCGCAAAACTTACAGGGACCATGGGGCAGATAGTAGAGAGAGAAAAGAAATTAGGTTATTGTGATTATGGTATTGTAAAAGATGGTCATGTAGTAAAAGATATTGTATAAATATAGAAAAGTTTTCTTGCCCCATTCTCAACCTTTTAGTTTTTTATCCAAGTTGAAGAATCAAATCTACATCAATTTACTTGTAACTAACATGAATTCAACGAGAAATTCCGATGTTTATTTTTTAAATTGAATATGAGAGAACATTAGAGATTTATTTAACAGCAGGAAAATCATATTTAATATGTTTAGTTTCTTGTTGACCTTTAATCGTATTAGCATAAGCTGCTACACGTGATGGAAGATCAAGCTTACTATTTCCTCCTCCACCTTCTGTGCTTTCACAAGTAGCATTTTCATATTGTACTGGGGAGCAAAAAGTATGATTTTCTCCGAAGACATGACCCTCTTCATGTATGAGTGTTGACTTCACTCCTTCCTTACCAAATACCGTTGTCCCTTCATTAAAATAAATAGTTGCACCAAACACCTGTTCACCATCATCATCTGTGTTTGTCCATGAATTTCCACCATAAGGAATAATAACAACATTAGCATCTGATTCATTTTTCACAATTTGTAATAAGCCTGATAATTTAGAATTAATTACTGTTAATTTATCAATCCATGCTTGTACTGCAGATTCCATCACTGGTGTATAATTAACACCATTTACTTTATAATTCTGTGGAACAAATACTTTCAATGGACCTGCTGCGTAATTAGGGAAGGTTTTTGGATTATCAATAACATCAATAATTTCATCATCATCTCCATAAATAGGTACTTTAGGTTTTGTTTCTGTTGTATCTGTCATGAAATCCCAGAAATCCTTATACAGAGATCCTATTGGTAATGGATGTTTCTCAATCAACCACAGTGTCATCACAACATCTCCTTCAACTGCTGATTGCACTTCATCTGGTGATCGTAATGTTTGATAGAATTTACTGGTAATACCTGTTTCTAAATTAAAACCTTCTGTTGAAGGTAATTCACAGCTTGCATCACCATTATCATCTGTTGATGTACACTCTGCTTGTTTGCCTTCTGTATTCTTAACTAATAATGCAATACCTTTTACAGGTCCTGTACCAAGACCATGTTGAACATTAACAAACAAAGTGTAAGTATCTTTTGTTGCAGGATTACAATCATCATCTTTATTATTACCTTTAACTTCAACCATTCCAGGATTAACGTTTGGATCTTTATCATCGCAATCATCTTGCTCTTTATATGCACAACCAAGTCTTAAATCAGGAGGAGTTCCTGTTGGTGCTCGACCATCCAGATCTTTATCTAAACAAACCTTTTGTTCAAGATCAGAACCTTCATCTTTAGAAACTAGAACATCTGTAACACCATCATTTGTATCATCTTTGCCTGCATCATAAGGTTGTCCTTCATCTTTTGATGTTGGAACATCTTTTCCATCATAAGTATCTTTTGGTGGAACTACTGGAGAACTATCTTCTGGTTTATAACCAGTATCTGGGGTTCCTGAACTTACTGGTTTTGTATCTGCAAGAGGAACTGATGCATCGTAGGGTGTTGATTGTTCTGTATCTGGTTCATTATAATCTTTACCTGCATTGCTTGCAACGCCACAACCAACACCTGCTAAACCTAATGTTCCAGCAGTACCATACTTTGCAAGATTAGGCCGGAATGCTCCACTCCAACGAAGTCGTGTTAATAGATAATCATGAGCTAAGTAATCAATAACATCAGAAATAACCCTGCCTAATCTATTGAAAACTCCTCTATCTACTCTACCTTCTAAACTTTGAACACCCACCATGGTAAGTATATTAGACATCCATCATTTATAAATGTTTTGGTAGTTACTGGATGGTGGTTAAATAATTATAGAAAAATATATAACTTACCTTACACTAATTGAGTGCATGGAAACAGACCAATTATTTCAAAAATTAGATCTTAAATTAGATCATATCAGGTCTGAGTTAGATTATATTAAAGATCATATGGTAGATAGAGATATGTTTCTTAATTCAGAAGAATCACAACTAGTTGAAGATAGTTACAAGAATGAAAAAGAAGGCAGGTTGATATCTAGTAAGAATCTTCGAAAAGAGTTAGAAAAATGAGTTTTCAAATAGATTACGATAAACAACCAACAAAATTTCTGAAAAAATTAGATAAATATATTGCGAAGAGAATAATGGATAAGATTGATGACGTCCTGTTAAATAATCCTGTGCCCCATGATGCAAAGACAATTGTTGGAAATCATGGACTATTTAGAATTAGAATCGGTGACTATCGAGCGTTGTATAGAATTAATTATCAAGAAAATAAAATAATTATTATCAAAATAGACAGCAGAGAAAATGTATATTAAACACGTTCATGGCTTCATTTTTGACCTGGCATTGCGGTGGGTGAAAAATGTCAAAGCACGTTGATTGCAGCACATTCTTATGTTTTAATCTTGATCCAAACGGCTTAGATATGCGCTGTGTTGAATGCGACAAGAAAATACCAGTAAAGAGCAGCGGAGCAAACGCTGCAGCTTGTGCTAAAGGAGTGCAGGGTTGTGATAAAGCAGCTGGAATAGTTCAACCTCAATGCGGACTTGATTATACTGTCTGCAATAAAAACAAAGAACCTTACACCTGTGAAAAGATAAAAGATGCCTGTGGCGGATGTACTATATTAAATAAATGCAATGAACAAACTAAGAAATGCGAATCATTATTTGTTTCAACAAATGATTGTCCAACTGGTTCAATAAGCTATAATCCAAGTTCTGCTGAACCCAATAAAAAAATCAGCTTTACTGCTAATGAGAACGATAAAAATAATGATAAAGTTACTTGTACATGGAAGGATGGAAGCACTAAGATCAGCACTCAATGCAAGTTTGATTACAGTTTTTCCCTTACTGGAGATCATAAAATTACCCTTGAAGTAACTGATGGCAAGAATAATTGCGCAGAAACATATTCTAAAAATTTACAAGTTACAGCAAGTGAAAGTGCTACGCCTGCTTTACAATGTAAATCAAATGAACACATTATATTTACTATGTCTGGCAATAAAGATGCCAATGTTGGAACATGGGATGCAGGGATGAATGTTCAGGTTTGCCATAAAGGAGATACTGGATTAAAACGGGATTGCACTGGTAATAATAAAGTATTGAAATATCTTACTGGGAAATTCATCAAATAGTCCATGTAAAGAAGGATTTAGTTGTTTAGCTTCATTCAAAGATGTTAAGAATTCTGTTGCTGGAACATGTGATATCTATACTAATAAATTGTGTTGTAAACAGGGATGTCCGATGGTGGAGATGAAATGCGCTGATGTTTTAGAAGATCAAAAAGGAAAATTATTTGGTTATGATGTTTGTGTATCGGATGGTAAAACAGCTCCCGGAACATGTCAACTAGGATGTGCATTTAATGGACAGTTTTACAAAGAAGATCCAGAAGCTATTGTTAAGATACAGGAAAAAGATTTAGTATGTACTAATGGATATTGGTGTCCATTAGGATATAAGTATGATATTAATAAAGAAGCATGTATACCTGTGACTGAAAGTTGCTTTGAACCATCTAAATGCCCAATAGATACGCCAACAGAAGAAAAGAAAGATTTAAAATGGTTTATCAATAATAAGTGTGTTGTACCTTCAACTAATCAGGATGACAATAAAGCTTGTTGTTTTACAAAATTTGGTACGACTAAATATTATCAATATAATGTTTTACCTGATAAAGAAGAGATTTCGTTTTATTAATAATAAAAAATAAAAATTATTTTAAAATAAGATAATCCAATGCACGCTTAACTCTACAAGCATATAATCCATTTCTCAATTTAAGATTATCTTTACCTGCATAGTCATCAATAACTTTCCATGCACACTTTTCAAATGGATTTCTTCTTGGCTCATATGTAGCTGTATGTTGTGATGTTGTCACATGTTCAGCTACAGGTTTATGTTTGCTATGGACATAAACATTATTTGCTTGTGCACCTGCTAACGCTGTAAGTGTTGCAACAAAAACAAGTGCATTCAAACTATATTTTCTTTCTGTCTTTTCTTCCATAATTCTCACCTTTGTAGTTAATTTATTCGATAATCTATTAAGTTACTACTAATAAGTAGCATATTATAGTTTTTCTTAAGAATCTTAAGATTTTCTTTAAATACTGTGTTACTTTTGGTTTATACGCCTTATAACCCCCAAATAATGGAGGTAGTAGCAATGGTATAAGAATATTTAAGATTCTTAAGGATTAAGACAATATATTATCGAGTGTATATTCAGGTATGTGTTTGTTATGAAAAAAATAACTATTGAACTTGAGGACAGTTTGTATGATGATTTTAACGTATTAACCAGCTCTATTGAAAAGATTCGAGAAAAACTGATTATTGATTTAATTAAACAAGAAGTTGAAAAATATAGTGAAGTTATCAAACGTTTGAAAATGAAAGAAAATTAGAATTTATTTAACGTCATATTTAATATGATCTCTTGTTTGCTGACCTTTGATAGTATTGGCATATAAAACTGAATAGGCAGCTATATTAGAAACTTTACCGTTTCCACCAGCACCATTAGTAATATCATCCGGATCTTGACCATGTTCAAAACCAAATCCATGTGTTAATTCATGTTTTATTGTTGATTTAACATCGTCAGAGAACGCACCTTTATCAAGATAGATTGTTCCACCTAAGATTGCACCACTATCTGATTGACTCATAGGAGTATAACTTCCTCCACCATAAGGAACAATAACTAGATTAGCATCTGCTTCATCGTCAACTATTTTAAGAAGAGATGCATTAGGATTATGTTCTTTTAATTTGTCAATCCACTCTTGAACTGCCGCTTTCATTACTGATTTATAATTAGTTCCATCATCAACATAATCTGGTATAAAAATACGTAAATCACTGTCTAAGTAATCAGCAAACGTTTTTTTGTTTATTTTTTCTTTTATTGTACCATCTGGCATTTCAATTTTTAATACTGGTTCTGTACCGGTTATATCTGTAAAGTAATCCCAGAAATCCTTATACGGAGATCCTATAGGTAATGGATGTTTCTCAATCAACCACAATGTCATCACAACATCTCCTTCAACTGCTGATTGGACTTCATCTGGAAATCTTTGTGTTTGATAGAATTTACTGGTAATACCTGTTTCTAAATTAAAACCTTCTGTTGAAGGTAATTCACAGCTTGCATCACCATTATCATCTGTTGTTGTACATGATGCTTGAGTAGAAGCATTCTTAACTAATAATGCAATTCCTTTTACAGGCCCTGTACCAAGACCATGTTGAACATTAACTAATAAAGTGTAAGTATCTTTTGTTGCAGGATCACAATCATCATCTTTACCATTTCCTTTAATCTCTGTCATTCCAGGATTAACGTTTGGATCTTTATCATCGCAATCATCTTGCTCTTTATATGCACAACCAAGTCTTTGATCAGGAGGAGTACCTGTTGGCGCTCGACCATCTAAATCTTTATCTAAACAAACCTTTTGTTCAAGGTCAGAACCTTCATCTTTAGAAACTAGAACATCTGTAACACCATCATTTGTATCATCTTTGCCTGCATCATAAGGTTGTCCTTCATCTTTTGATGTTGGAACATCTCCTTGAGAAGTATCTTTTGGTGGAGGAACTCGAGAAGTATCTTCTGGTTTATAACCAGTATCTGGGTTCCTAGAACTTACTGGCTTTGTATCAGCAAGAGGAACTGATGTATCATAAGGTGTTGATTGTTCTGTATCTGGTTCATTATAATCTTTACCTGTACTGCCTGCAACTCCGCAGCCAAGACCTGCAACACCTAATGCACCACCAACACTATATTGAGCTGCTCTGCTTCGTAAGCTAGCCAACCTATCATGCATACGAGCAACTGTTAAATGATAATCATGCCCAATATAATCAGCAACAGAATGCCAACCATGAGAAATAACCCTGCCTAATCTATTGAAAACTCCTCTATCTACTCTACCCTCTAAACTTTGAACACCCACCATGGTAAATATATTAGGCATTCATCATTTATAAATGTTGTGGTTAGTTACTGGATGGTAGTGATGTTAACATTTAAGAAAGATTTATATATGTGTACGATAATCATACCTATGTGTACGAAAATAATACACTGCTTAATACTGCAGAAGTCACTATTATAGGAGTGTTCTTAGATTTAAGGAGGCATTACTTTGCAGAGTTGGTAAAAGTTACTAAACTTAGTAAGCCAAGAACATTAAGAGTGTTACGAAAGTTTGTAAAACAAAAGATTTTAGAAGTCAAAACAGAAGCAAATGTAAAATACTATTCGTTACAAAAATCATCTTCTGTTTTTTCCTTGTTATCACTTGTCGAATATAATAAAACATTAGCCTTTCTTAAAAAACAAAAGAACCTTAAAAGAGCTTTAGAAATGTTCAAAGAGAAATATCATGATTATATAACCTTAGTTGTCTTTGGTTCTTTAGTTAAAGGTTATGCCCATAAAAGTTCTGATGTTGACTTGTTATTGACAAAAGAGAGTTTTTCTGAACATGACATTAAAAAAGTAGAGGATATTATTGAGATAGTAAATGGAAGAACAGGCCTAAAAATTAGTCCTTATTTTATGAAAATTAAAGAATTTAGGAACAAAAATGAGCTTGCAAAAGAGATCATAGCAGAACATATTATTATTGAAGGAGGAGAAACATTTTTTAGGTGTATTTTACAATGAATGAAAATAAACAGTCAAAATGGCAAGTGTGGTTAAAGAATGAAAAAATATTGAATCGTGATTTTAAAAAATATAAGAAGAAATTGTTAATCAGAAAGATTGAACCTTCTTCATCACTCTCAAAAGTTCATATTGAAAAAGCATACCACAATCTCGATTTTGCAAATTTTACAACCAAGAACCAGCATACTATCAACAAGAGACTTGAAACTGAGACCTACTATGATTGGGTTATTGTTATTTCATATTATGCAATGTATCATAGTGCAATGGCATTACTTTATAAGATAGGTTACAAAGCAACTACACATTTGGCAACTATTTGTGTTCTTTGCAAAGAATGTTTAGGAAAGACGTTGGAAAACAAAGATATTGAAAACATTTCAAAAATTCTTGAATTACGTGAGGAGGAAATTAAGGAAATTGGAAAAGCAAAAGAGCGAAGAGAGCGTGCAAGTTATTCTGGAAGCGTTTCCTTTGAAAAACATTTGGCAGAAATGACTTTAGATGATGCACAGAAGTTTATTAATAAAATTGCTGACATTTTGGAGGAATAAACGCCTAATATTTACCGATAGTTATTTGTTTTAAGGATTTAGAAATATGCAATGTGTTGCCTGTGATAAGAAAATACCTCTCCCAGCCAACCTATCATGCATACGAGCAACTGTTAAATGATAATCATGCCCAATATAATCAGCAAAAGAATCCCAACCATCAGAAATAACCCTACTTAATCTATTGAAAACTCCTCTATCTACTCTAGCCTCTAAACTTTGAACACCCACCATGGTATGTATATTAGGCATTCATCATTTATAAATGTTTTGGTTAGTTACTGGATGGTGGTGATGTTAAATTTAAAGGCACAGCATAAAAATTCCAAAATTATAAATACTAGTATTACTCTCATTTTTTAATGCCAGAAACAATATCTATCAAACATGTTTATGATGAACTAAAAAAAATAGAAAGGGAAATGATTACTAAGAATGAATTAGATTCTCTTTTTGATACTCTTGCAGTTATCAATAATCCTGAAACAATGAAACAGTTATTGAACAGTGCTGAAGATATAAAGCAAAATAGAGTAAAAGAGATACATTCTGTTAAGGATATCTTAGGTTGACCAGTATGGATGAATGGTGTATAAAGAGTACTGATACTTTTTTAAAGCATATTAAGAAACACAAAAATAATCATGAACTACTTCTCGAATTGGATGTAAAAATCAAAAGACTTAAAGAGAATCCTTTTTCAATCGGAGGAAACCTTGCTGGTTTTTTGCATGGATTGAAATCTACAAGACTTGCACGAAAATATAGATTAGTTTTTAGTGTTGATCAAAAGAATAAAATAGTTTATTTTCATGCACTCGATCATCGAAAAGATGTTTACGATTAAATAGCAAGAAAATACCTATCAAAGTATGCGGAGCAAGTGCTACAGCTTGCGCTAAAGGATTGCAGGGTTGTGATAAAGCTGCTGGAATAGCTCAACCTCAATGCGGACTTGATTATACTGTCTGCAATAAAAACAAAGAACCTAACACCTGATGAAAAAGAATGTTCAACATATGATTAAAGATTCACAACTTCTTCATCAAAGTATCAATAATCTCCTGTTTCCAACCTTTATGTGATAATCGTGCTCGTATCTCATCAATTGATAAACCTGCTTGCTGCATTCCCCGCGCATATTTCAATACCTCTTCAATTTTCTTGCTAAAACGTTCTTCAAACACCAGATTAACAAGTTCTTCTTTCCAACCAACTTCCAATAATTGTTCTCGTATTAAACCAAGATCTTGTCCTGACGCTAACTGCTGTGCAACATAGCCATCGATAACATGATAATAACGAAGCAATTCTCGATATAAAGCATCCTCAACAACCTCTTTTCGCCATCCTTTTTCATAGAGCTGTTGTTTAATCTGCTCTAATACAAAACCTTTTTTCAGCATAGTGCCAACATATTCAAGTATAACAGCATGGCCTTTTCTGATTTTAGGATCAAGCACTTCTGAAACAAATGATTTCTCCCAGCCTTTTTCAAGCAGTTTTTTCTTAACCGTAATAAGATCATGGCCTTGTTGTGTCAACCGTTGCACATAAGCATCAACAAGATTGCGAGGTTTTTTCGTAACAACATCAATGCATTTGTTGACAATTGCTTGATGCCATCCTCTCTGCAGTAATTTTTGTTTAACTGCAGACAACGCATAACCAGATTTTAACTCTGCATCAATGTAGGTGACAAGAAGAGAAGATGCTTGCAATGTTCGCTGCTCAATAAATGCATCTACTACCCTCATGTTCCAGCCTGCTTTCAACAATGACGATCTTATTTTAATTATATCAACACCTAATCTTAATTCCATGGCAATATAACGAAGAAGTTTTGATGATGCGTCGTCAATGCGAAGTTTTAAACAGGAATCAACAACAATCTTATTCCAACCTTTATCAAGTAATTTTGCGCGGACATCATCTATAGAGTATCCTTGCTCCAAGGTATGATTGATATAATAAAGAATAATATTATACGGTTGTTTAATAGCATAATGAAGACAGGTATCAACAAGCTCTTTTTTCCAGTTTGTTCGCAATAATTTATTTTTAATGGCAAGTGTGTCAAAACCTGCGAGCATTTCTCTATCAACATACGATAAGATTAAGTTTGTTGGCTGCACTAATTTTTCTATGAATATTTGGTCAATAAGCACATGCTTCCAACCGCGATTAAGAAGTTTAACCCTGATTTCATCAATGGTAAATCCATCTAAGAGTTCTCGGTCAATATAGTTGCTAACAATGGATGACGCAGTTATGTGCCGTTCTGTAAACAACTTATGCAAAATATCAACGCGCCAGCCTTTGTGAATTAAACGGTGTTTAATGTCGTCAAGCTCAAATCCTTGATTCACTTCTTGTGAAACATAGTCTGACAAGAGTTCTAAACCATGTGTTAATTTAGATTTAGTAATTGGAACCTTGAGCTGTTGAGCAATAATTTCTGGATGCCAACCAACTTTTTGAAGATGGATAAATATTTTTTCATGAGGAACACCGCGCTGTACTTCTTGATGAATAAGTGATTTAAGATCAAAATGAAGAATATAATCATGAATCTTCTTAACACCATCGTGATCTAAAACACTTAGTTTATTTAATTTAGGTTCAAGAGGGACAATACGTTGCTGTAAGCATTGTTTAACGACATTAGTTGCCCAACCATGAGCAACAAGTTTTGTTCGAATATCATGCAAGGTAAAGCCTTTTGCAAGATGTTCTTTAATATAACTATACACTTGTTCATGCTCAGTGCCATGCGCTAAGCCTAAACAGGAATCAACTTCACGAAGAGACCAGCCTTTTTTAAGCAGTTCCTCACGTATTTCAGCATCACGATAGCCATTAAAGCGTGCTTTCTTGATATACGTTTGTATAAGGTAGAGAGGGAAAGCATGTAAAGGGTTGACAAAACCAAGCATGAAATATTTATGCTTTAATTGAGGAGGAATTGAAACACTGGTGATAATGCGCGGCCTATATTTTCTCTTGCTTGCAATAATGAGTTCTGATAATTCTTCGTCTAATTTATACATCTTCTGGAGTTCACGAACTTCACGCTCGTCAGCAGATTTAACAAGAAGTGGTTTAACATTATTCATACGAGAGTATCGTCTATAAGCTGGCGAGTGAACATACAGTTTTCCAAACTGATCGATATGACGTGTTACGGTCAAGCTGATAAAAGTAGATTCATCAATAATATGGGTGTTTTGAAGCAACAAGAGGAGCGGCAAGGTAAAAAATAATAACCACCAAACCGGAACAGGAATAGTTTCAAACACTGCCGGCAATAATCGCTTAAATAATCGTTTAACAACGTCTTTATCAACATACTTCCATATTTTATCGACAACACCATAAAATTTATACAAAACATAGGTTTCTTTAGTGAAAATATTCAATTTTACGGGAAATGATTTTTTTATGTTGCCTATGTGCATAGTTGTTTTAAAACTCCCTGTTTTTTTTGGCTGAAGAGATGATAAGGCTGCAGGTGAAGTAATAAAAGAAGCAGAATCTTGAGGAACATCAAAAACAATTTTTAAGTCTGATAATGGTTTAATGCCAGTATTTGTTACTTTGACTTCAATGTTTGAAGAAGTATTTTCATTAATAACAAAATCTTTAACTAATTTGTTATTAGTAGCAATGAGTTCACCATCTTGGCTGACGGTTTCTAGTTTAACGCCATAGTAGGGAACAAAGCTTCCATTAACATACTCGCCTTCTAGTTCTTCAGGTGGAATTTCAGTAACAAATTCTTCTTCAAGAACAGAACATGATTTTTGATATTTAACAGGTTCAACACAACCATGTAAGTCTTGACAAGTTATTTTTAATTTGTTTTTATTACAAGAAGCTTCATTCCAATTTGGACAGTCGCCAAAGTCAGGAACACAACCGCAATATTGAGTTAATTGCTTGGCAGGACCCTGGCAAGCACTAATGTCAGGACAAGATTTTGTCTTTTGACCATCTTTACACTCGACGCCAGCAAAGTCTGTTTCACAAGCTGGATCGTATTGCGGAGTACAACCACAAGGCTGAGTTACTAGTTTGCTTGGACCATTGCACTCACTAATATCAGGGCATTCTTTGGTTTGCAGACTATTGACACATGCAATCTCAGTGAAATCTGTTTCACAAGCTGGATCGTAGACTGGCTCGCAAGTTGTTCCAGAACAAGCACCTTCTATACAAGTTGTTCCTTGTGGGCAAATATAAGATTTTGTAGCTTGTTTTGCACCATCACAATAAAATTCTGTCAGTCTTTCTCGCCTGCATGCATCATCAAAGCTTTTTTCTGTACCATCAGCACTGACCGTGGTAACTGAACCTTTTTCAAGAGGATTAAAGTATTTATAATTTGACAATGGCAAAGCTGGATCATAAATTTTATCAGTGACATCTGAATCTTCACAAATAGGTTCAACAGGAACAAAGGCAACACACGCGCCTTCTTTACAGGTTGTTCCTTGAGGGCAATCAAAAGTATTCCACGTAAGTTTATTGTCTCTGCAGTAATATTCTAAAATTCTGCCTGTTTCCCAACAATTATCTGTTCCGCTAAAAGGAACTTTAGTTCTTGGATTTAAGCCATTCGCTGTGCCTTGAACAGTAAGCTCTTGTCCATTATCACTGTCTTCGCAAAATTCCTGGCATGCTTGTGATTGTGTTTTAGTGTTTCCACAGCCATCAGTGCATTCGACTGTTTGTTTTCCATCTATGCAAGCTGCTTTAGTAATATCTCCGCATTCCCATTCAGGTTCACATTCAGGCGGTGGTTCAACAGGAGTAGTACCTGGCTCACCACTCTCGGGGCTCCCCGTAGGAGGATTAGAAGGTGCTGCTTCGACAGTTAATTGTGATGTGTTAACTTTAGTACCGTTTAAACTTGCTGAATCCTGACCATGAACTTGAACAATAAGCTTATTTCCTTGCGCATAATTATTCGGACTGAATGTTGAAACATTGCTACGATTGTGAGCAACGGTCGCTGATTGAATAAGTTGTGAAACATCATTGACAAATAACTCAAAATAAATCGTTCCAGAATCACTATCCTGATCAGTATAACTTGCATTAACCATCAATGACTGGCTCGAAGTAAGACTTGAGGTACTGCTAAGAATAGAAACACTTGGACCTCCATTGCCAACAGTTAATGAACTAGTATTAACAGCAGTTCCATTGGTTATACCATCATAAGGCGTTGTTTCAAGAATAATAGTATGGCCCTTGCTGAAATTATCTTGAGTAAAAATGCGGCTGACATTGATGTTTGAAGTTACGCTCGTAGCTGTTTGCGTAACGTTTTTAGTATCATTAACAAACCACGTGAAATAAACCGTTCCTGTATCTGAATCGCCATCAGTGTAATTCGCTGTTGCATTGATGTCACTTAATGTTGTTAAGGTGCTGTTAGTTTCGTTGACAGAAACACGTATAGTTGGAGGAGAGTTTCCTAGTCAATGAACTTGTATTACGAGCTGTTCCATTCGTTACACCATCATATGGTGTTGCTTCCAAAATAATAGCATGGCCTTTGCTAAAATTACCCTCCAAAAATATTCTACTTACATTTATATTAGGACTCACACTCGTCGCTGTTTGGGTAAAATTCTTCGTATCATTAATATACCAGGTAAAATAGACAGTACCGGTATCTGAATCAGTATCAGTATAGTTTGCTGTTCCGTTGATATCACTGAGACTTGTTAAAGTCGCGTTTGTTTCATTTAATCCAATGGTAATTTGCGGAGCAATGTTTTGAACAGTTAATGAAAATGAACTTGTATTACGAGCTGTTCCATTCGTTACACCATCATATGGTGTTGCTTCCAAAATAATAGCATGGCCTTTGCTAAAATTACCCTCCAAAAATATTCTACTTACATTTATATTAGGACTCACACTCGTCGCTATTAATGTTATTAAACTAGTACCATTACGATACAAGGTAAAATAGACTGTGCCTGTATCTGAATCGCTATCTGTATAGTTTGCTGTTGCATTAATATCACTTAAGCCAGTCAAAGTTGCATTAGTTTCGTTGACAGAAACAGAGATAGACGGTTGTAGGTTACCAACAGTCAATGAACTAGTGTTAACTGGAGTTCCATTAGTAGCGCCATCATATGGTGTTGCTTCTAAAATAATAGTATAGCCTTTGCTGAAATTGCCTTCAAGAAATAGTCTGCTAACATTTATATTAGGACTTACACTCGTCGCTGTTTGAGTAAAGTTCTTAGTATCATTGACAAACCATGTGAAATAAACCGTTCCAGAATCGGAATCACGATCTGTATAATTTGCTGTTGCATTAATATCGCTTAAACCAGTCAAAGTCGCATTTGTTTCATTTAATCCAATGGTAATTTGCGGAGCAATGTTTTGAACAGTTAATGAACTAGTATTAACAGCAGTTCCATTAGTTGTACCATCATACGGCGTTGCTTCCAAAATAATAGTATGGCCCTTGCTGAAATTATCTTGAGTAAAAATGCGGCTGACATTGATGTTTGAAGTTACACTCGTTGCTGTTTGCGTAAAGTTTTTAGTATCATTAACAAACCACGTGAAATAAACAGTACCTGTATCGCCATTTGAATCAGAATAATTTGCTGTTCCATTAATGTCACTTAATGTTGTTAAGGTTGCATTTGTTTCATTGAGAGAAGCAGTGATTGTGGGAGCAGTATTATCCTGAATAGTTACACTATTAGTAAAATTAGTTCCATTAAAACCTCGAGCATCAATAGGAACTGCATATGCTGTCCAAACTTCACCAGATCGAGTTTCATTGAAGACAGTCATATTATTATCAAACCCTATCTGACCTAACTCAAAGTTTTTCTGTATTTGGGAAACAGTCAGACTTCTGTTATAGATTTTAATTTGATCTAAACTTCCGTTAAAACAACATGTTGGTCCATCACCTAT